>CP097899.1:2585000-2905000 GCA_023639215.1 Candidatus Pristimantibacillus lignocellulolyticus | reverse complement strand
CGTAATCAACGCCCGCTTTTTGAACTTCCTATTTTAAATAATAGTTCAAAAAGTGGGCGTTCAGAACCGAGAAGATGACGCGCTACTTGCGGAAGGAGGAAACGCAAGTGTACATGTTTGGTACACGCGTACCGGACTTTCCAAGTTCGCTTCATATTCGATGTCGATTAATCGACGAAGCCATTCATCGTTATCAACGCCCGCTTTTTGAACTTCCTATTTGAATAATGTTTCTTTGATTACTGGCCAAATAGACGGCTTCTGGAACGACCTCGCCCAAGTTGCTACACCAGCAAGATTATATTTGTGCACAAGATTAACTCGACTAGCAATCGAAAGTTCATCCTCTAGCCATATACGTTGCTTAATACCTTCTTCAACATACTCAACATAATTTTGACCACTAACTTCATCTAACTTTGGCTCTAATGACTGTTCAGCAATAATCTCATCGGAACGCTTCATCCCAATTGCTTTAGAACTCACTTTCACAGAACCATCTTCCTGATTCACCTCAGACCATAATCGAGTATATAATGGCATAGCTAAAATTAACTTCTCAGGAGGAACGCCATCTTCTTCGAGAATCCGAGTAATCGAACTCTCAACCCAAGGAAGAGAAGCCACTGAGCCAGACTTTGGACTTGCTGCCCAATGTTCGTCATATGCCATAACAATCATATAATCAACGATTTTACCTAGTGCTTCGCGATCTAGAAATACTGACCACATATCACTTGAAGACTTGGGCGTAACATCTATTGAGACAACTAGCCCTTGTTCATGCATGATTGGAGTTAATTCTTTAACGAATTGCACAAGATTTTCTTTGTCTTTCGTATAGACATTTTCAAAATCGATATTAATACCTTCAAGTTGATATAGTTCGGCAAATGCAAGTAATTGCTGAATCATGAAAAATCTCTTTTCAGCACTAGCAAGCACTTCACTCGTCTGATCAGGCTCAAATCCATTACTGAACAAGGCCCAAATTTGATACCCTCGAGAGTGGGCCCACTCTATATATTCATGAGTAGCTTTACCTTTGATTTTTCCAGTATCATCAACAAGTTCAAACCAGGTCGGACTTACTACATTCACTCCTTCCATTGCCGGCATATCTACATAATTGGGTTGCTTATTGTATATCGCTTCCCACGTCAAATTAATCTTTTGTCCTGATAAATCATGGTCTATCCCTTTATACTCATCTAAATTACTTTGGTATACAATCGCCTCATTACTAGTAGTATGAGATGTTTTAATATATCCCTCAACACCATCTAATGTTTGGACGCGAAGCCAACCTTCTAGTTGCTCCCACACCATAAGTTGTTGTCCTGTTTCTATTACTTTGTAATAAGGGCTTTTAATCGTAGCTGATTCCCGTAGATGACTACCTTTCTCATTGGAAACAGTAACTGTATCTACAGAGGTATTACCTTTATAGGCCATAACAATGCCTGTTAATTTTGAATATTCGATATGAAGATCATATAATTGTTCAATAATTTCTGATGGAATATACACTGTATCGTCAACGACATCTGCCGTTAAAGTTAATTCATAAGATTTCTCATTCAATAGTGCATTAAGTGATTCTGTTTCAAATCGCAATACTTTATCAACAGTTGTTAATACTAAAGTATTACTTTCTTCTTCATAGTATATTGGAGAGTCTACTAATATAGATTCTAGTAAAGGTAATGGAAGTTTTACATGTTCATCTACAATAACTGCACCAGAAGCTTGGAGATCCCCTTCATAATAGATCGGGTGTTCAAACTCATAAGAAGTATTGTTTTGTTCAAACGAAGGAACAAGCTTTACATAACCAATCCAACATGTTGCAACTAATGCAATAACGAAAAACAGCCATATAACACTATTAAAACGAAAACCTCTTCGCTTATTTACATAATTAAATTGTCTAGGTTCCAATTTTTATCGCTCCTAAAACTTTTCATTTTACTTAAAGCTTTTCGTTCACTCAGTCTTGCTATCATTTATATGAAAAGCACTACGAAAGCATAAAACAAACTTTTCTGTTTAATTGCTACAACTTATAATAAAAGTTCAAAAAGCTGTATTTCATATTCGATGTCGAATCTGCTACATACCAACACATCGTTATCAAATCCCGTTTTTTTGAACTCCCCCAAATTAAAAACGTGCACAAGAGCGATGAATCGCTGATCTGCACGTCAGATGAATTTAATACTTAAGTTGAGTACTGCTGCATTTTTGACAAATACCATATATTTCCATTCGATGTCCTTGAACAATAAATCCTGTACTTGCAGAAGCTACACGCTCCACATCAAGTAATGGAGGATGAACAAAATCTACGATTGACCCGCAACATTTGCAAATTGCATGATAGTGATCTGATAAATCCGCATCGAAGCGACTAGAATCATCGCCATAGGTTAATTCGCGTATTAACCCCGCTTCTACGAATAGACGTAAGTTGTTATAAATAGTTGCAACGCTCATGCTAGGATAAGTAGGTGATAAAGCCTTGTATATATCATCAGCAGTAGGATGCGAATGCGTATCCATCAGAAAACTTAATATCGCGTGTCGCTGCGGGGTCATTCGAACGCCATTAGTTTTCAATTGCTCTAAAGCTAATTGCACGTTAGTAATCATTCCCCTCACGCCTTCCCTTATAATTTCATTACTACCATTGTACGTTTATATTTTGAGATTTGTCAATGAAACGGCATATTCTAAGCTCCCTTTACTCTATAAGAATATAGTTGGAAGCATACATATATATCGTATAAATCGCACTACCTACCGTAGTTTCGTAATGTTTCGTATTTTCTTCAACGATTGAATCACTCGATATTTTCCCAAAAGATACCTTAGCCCCCAACAAATAATGAGCTTTCTCAGGCAATTTCACAACGATATTTCCCACCGTTGCCGTTAAGGTCCAATCCCCGGCTACTTTATTAGTAATAACATGTAAAGAACCATTTAATGCTGTTGCTTGTACGTCATCAAGTGGATTAATCAGTGTAACAATCCCTTTCTTACTTTGTACAGCAACACTACCATTAATATTTTTCATAAATATATTACCTTGTTTACTACTTACTTCTACATCTCCAGTTATATCATAGGCGTTAATCGCTGCACTATTACTCTCAATATTAAGTTTATCCAATACCGCTATTCCATCAATATGTAATGCACCATGTTCTAACTTAATACTCATACCTTCAGTTAGCTCATAATCATTAGGGATAACGATTTTTACATCCATACGGGGATAACGATTCAGATTATATAAGGGGAGTTGGGATTGCATCAATATTCCATTATCAAAATTAACATCGATATAGCTTTGCTGCTTCACTTCCAGAGCTTGCTCTTCATCTTCGGTATTCACATAAAGAATTGGATAGAGCGTCAATTCCTCTACATCATCACGTATAATCTCAACGTAACCATTTAGACTTCTAAATTGAATTTTCCCTGATGCATCTCCGGGTAGTTTAATCGGTGCTAATTCATAGCGAAACCCATCCGATACATCCAACTGTTCTTTATTAGCAGCAGGAGCATGAAAACTCTGCAATATTTTTGATGGATAATCACTATATTGCATGACGAAATAAGTTGAACTGCTCAATATTATAAGAACGAACACACCCCAATAATCCGGTCTAAATGTCGTTGTTCTATTAAACCAATAAAGATATATCGCTAAAGCGATCAGCTCTAACAGAAATACGATAGGTGTAATATACCCCCATTGCACCCATTGGATCGGCGCAACCGATTGTAACCATAGTAAAACTGCTAGCAATGTTAATAAAGCAGCTACAGTAATTCTTCCAACGAGAATGTAAGCACTTCTTCTCCGTTTCAGATGGGTAGCTACATACATTACAATACTTAATAAGACAAACATCGGATAGTGATAGATAATTTGTAATTTGAATGCATACGTATTACTTAACGGTAACAATAAAACAACGGTTAGCACTAGTAGTAGTATTGAAAGAACGATCTTAATCCAAGATTTTCGATAATAATAATCATCATCCAACGTTTGTAAACCGTTGAAGATCGCATAAAAATAATGATATGGCAAACTGAGTATTAAAAACGCGATCGTTAATGGTTGTTCAATAACAAACACATGTAACAATGTATATGCTAGTGCGATATGAAATAGAAAGCTACTCACAATAAATAATGCCTTGTCGAATATACCTCGATAATAATGACCTAAGCCCGGCAACAATATTGCCAGGCCCGCTATAATCCAGCTATTTCTATTGTCTACTCGTAACCGATCCAACGAACACCCTCCACTTGCTTCAAATCATTAATGAGAGACACAATGTTTTCTTTACGCTTTCGAGATATGTGAATATGAAGTGTAACTTTAATCCGTCGCTCTTCATTAATTCTTTCTCCAGTATGTGTATCAAATGTAGCCATATCTTCAATGGTCATTTTATTGAGAGTAGCATGATGCTCATCTAATGTCTGTTGCGTATGCAATAATAATATAGCTTGATCACTACATGTCATATTAACTAAATACTCTTGTTTGTTACGGATGAAACGAGCTTCTAATTTGTTGAATAACCAAAGTGTTAAAACAACTAAAATCATAACTGCAATTGAAGCAAAATAGAATCCTGCTCCTACAGCTAACCCGATTGCTGCGACAACCCACAATGAAGCTGCAGTCGTTAGTCCCGATATTTTCTTTCCTGTATAAAGAATCGTTCCAGCTCCAAGGAAACCTACACCCGTAATAACCGCAGCAGCAAGTCGCGCTGGATCCACACGTACATTAATTTCATTAACGAAATCAGAAAATCCATAAATAGATAATAGCATTAACAAACATGCCCCTACACAAACTAAAATATTAGTTCGAAAACCAGCAGCATGATTAGATTGTTCACGCTCAAAGCCGATAATTCCGCCTAGTACTAAAGCAATGGCGAGACGAATTAATATTTCAACTTCGTCAATATACCAAGGACTTTCAACTGCAGCTAACAGCATATATGCACTTCCTTTATGAATGAGTAAAAATGACTATAAAGAGATACTGCGTGATTTCATAACTTGAAACCACGCAGTAATGTATAGATATTATATGCAAGTTTAATAATAGTTTTACTGAGATTTCAATCTCTCGATAAGTAACTTGTTAACTAATGCAGGGTTTGCTTTACCTTTAGTTTCTTTCATTAGTTGACCAACTAAGAAACCAATCGCTTTCTCTTTACCTGCACGATAGTCTTCAATAGATTGAGGATTACGTTCAAGCACAGCATCAACAATAGCAAGCAATGCACCTTCATCGCTAATTTGAACAAGACCTTGTTCTTCAACAATCTGTGCTGGAAGCTTACCAGTCTCGATCATTGTTTTAAATACCGTTTTAGCGATTTTACCGTTTATCGTTCCTTTTTCAAGTAGACCTAGCATTTCCCCTAGACCTTGACCTGTAAGAGCAATATCCGATAATTCTTTATTATTACTATTCAGATAACCTAAAAGATCACCCATAATCCAGTTTGCTGCACCTTTAGCATCCGATGTATATGAAAGACTTTCTTCAAATAGATCAGCAATCTTTTTAGATGAAGTAATAACTTCAGCATCGTATTCAGAAAGTTCAAATTGCGAAGTATAGCGAGCTTTACGTGCATCTGGAAGTTCAGGAATCGTTGCACGAATCGCATCTTTCCATTCTTGACTAATGTTAAGCTTCACAAGATCTGGATCTGGGAAGTAACGATAATCATGAGCTTCTTCTTTACCACGCATAGAGAATGATTTGCCTGCGGCATCATCAAAACGACGAGTTTCTTGAATAACAACGCCACCTTCATCAAGAATTTCAGCTTGACGAATTTGCTCGTATTCCAATCCACGTTGAACACCACGGAATGAGTTCATGTTTTTCAATTCTGCACGAGTACCAAACTCTGCTTGACCATAAGGGCGTAAGCTAATATTAGCGTCACAACGCAAACTTCCCTCTTCCATCTTCACATCAGAAACATCGCAATATTGCATGATCGTGCGAATTTTTTCAAGGTATGCTTTTGCTTCTTCTGGTGAACGAATATCTGGTTCTGATACGATCTCGATAAGCGGTGTACCTACACGGTTGAAATCAACTAGAGATGCATAACCACCATCAATATGAGTTAGTTTACCTGCATCTTCCTCAAGATGAACACGAGTAATACCAATTCGTTTCGTCTCACCATTGACTTCAATATCAATATATCCATGTTCTCCAATAGGTTGATCAAATTGTGAAATCTGATATGCCTTTGGTGAATCTGGATAGAAATAGTTTTTACGATCGAATTTACTAATATCAGCGATTTGGCAGTTCAATGCCATGGACGCTTTCATTGCGTATTCTACAGCTTGATGGTTCAACACAGGAAGAACCCCTGGGTGACCTAAGCAAACAGGACATGTATGAGAGTTAGCCGGTGCGCCGAAAGCAGTTGAACAGCCACAGAAAATTTTACTATTCGTATGCAGCTCAACGTGTACTTCCAAACCTACGACCGTCTCGTATTTATTGGTAGTCATCATAATCTTCCTTTCGTAATCACGCACATATTATAGCTGTGGGCGCTGCTTATGGAATTCAGTATTAGCCTCAAATGCATGAGCTGCACGTAATACTGTGGATTCATCAAATGCTTTACCGATAATTTGCAAACCGATAGGCATACCATCTACTTGACCACATGGTACACTAATTGCCGGAACACCAGCTAGAGAAACTGGAATTGTACAAATATCGTTAAGATACATTGTTAATGGATCACCAACTTGCTCACCAATGCGGAATGCAGGAGTAGGAGCAGTAGGTCCGACAACAAGATCATATTTTTCAAATACTTGATCAAAGTCTTGTTTAATCAATGTACGTACTTTTTGTGCTTTCAAATAATACGCATCATAGTAACCAGAACTTAATGCATACGTACCTAGCATAATACGACGCTTAACTTCAGAACCAAATCCTTGACTACGAGATTTACGATATAGATCAATTAGGTTTTCAGGATTTTCCGCACGAACACCATAACGAACTCCGTCAAAACGCGCAAGGTTAGAAGACGCTTCAGATGAAGCAAGTAAGTAATAAGTTGCAATCGCATATTCTGTATGTGGCAATGATACTTCTTCCCAAGTAGCACCAAGTGATTCATATGTTTTCAAAGCATTCATAACTGCTTCTTTCACACGAGGATCAATACCTTCTCCTAAATATTCTTTAGGAACAGCAATACGTAGACCTTTAACACCACCTGTAAGTGCATCGGCATAATTCGGAATCGTTACATTAGCAGATGTAGATTCTTTCGGATCGTGACCTGCGATAGCTTGAAGCACATGAGCTGCGTCCTCAACATTTTTCGTAAGTGGTCCGATTTGATCAAGAGATGATGCGAATGCTACTAGTCCAAAGCGAGATACTAGACCATAAGTAGGTTTCAAACCAACAATACCGCAATATGCAGCTGGTTGACGAATCGATCCACCTGTATCAGAACCTAGTGAGAAGTATACTTGTCCTGCTGCAACAGCAGCTGCAGAACCACCACTTGAACCACCAGGAACATAATCAGTATTCCAAGGGTTACGTGTTGGGAAATAGCTAGAGTTCTCATTGGAACCACCCATAGCAAATTCGTCCATGTTTAATTTACCAATAGTAACAGTACCTGCATCACGTAGCTTACGTGTTACAGTAGCGTCATAAATTGGATTGTAATTACTTAAAAATTGACTAGCACATGTAGTTAGCAATCCTTCAGTAACGATATTATCTTTAATACCTGCAGGCAAACCGAACAAAGCGCCTTCTGCTTGTCCATTTGCTAGCTTTACTTCTAATTGAGAGGCTTGCTTACGAGCAGCTTCCTCATTCAATGTAATAAATGCTTTAATGCTCTCATCTGTTTCAGCAATTCGATGGTACGATGCATCGACTAATTCTGTAACAGAAAGCTCTTTATTTCTTAGCTTTGCTCCAACTTCTTGGATGCTTAATTCAAATGGTGACAACAGTAGTTCCTCCCTTCAATCTCTCTAAATTATTCAAGTACCGCAGGCACTTTAATTTGATCATCTTCTTCGTCAGGTGCATTAAGAAGTACCTTTTCAATTGATAAGGAATCCTTCTGTACATCTTCACGCATAACATTTACAAGTTCAAACACATGGCTTGTAGGCTCCACATTTTCAGTGTCCAACTCATTAAGTTTTTCAGCATACTTCAAAATAGCATTAAGCTGATCCGTAAACTGAGTTTTTTCAGCATCAGATAGCTCCAAGCGTGCAAGGTTAGCTACATGGTCAACATCTTTTAACGTTATACTCATAACAATACTCTCCTTAAACTTTTCTAAGCCCTCGTGTGTAACCTCTCAGTAAACGAAAAGTACAACGGAAGCTAAGCTTAAACTTTTTGTAGCGATTAGATTCAGCTTCCTGTTAATCATTCATATTATTATATCCTGCCTGACACAATTATAGCAATGACAACAGAAAAAAGAGACATCGCGAATTCTCATTCACATGTCTCACTCTCTTTAGATCCACGCCTTTAGATTAATTTGCCGAATAAAGTCTTCACCCGATACAATCTTAGGTTCACTTTCTTCTTCAACTTCCTCAGCTACGCCATTCATAATATTATAAAATAATTGCTCGTTATGTGTAGCAAGTGCATAATCAATTAAAGCTTCCTTCTCAATTTCCTCTGCTTCCTGCTTAAGAAGCTCTTCTTCAAGCTCAATATCTTCATCAGGAACAGCAAAATTGCGATTAAGTGCAGGTACACGAACGACATAATCAAACACGTTATCGGCATTACGATCATATGCAATGATGTACCCATACTCACCTATAGGAAGCTTCTGTTCAAATTGATCCTCTATAAATACGACTTTAGATCCAAGTGGCAACATATCTTCAACCCCTATGATTAGCACATGAGATGCTATGTGATATGCCTATTATCCTACTAAATTTTCAGCAATCTGTCTATGAAAGTTACATAGAATTTCGCTAACAAACGAGAAATATATACATTATTCGCCTTTTTTCTCTTCAATCCTTTCATCAGACATTTCTAAAGTACCAGGTAATTCTATCAATGCCTGCTCAAATATATTAGGAAGTTTTAATTGCGACTTGCTCACTTGATTAAGCAAAAGTCTTGTAAATTCATCATTATCATCGTTATCTTGATTTTCTTTAATAATCGTAATTTCGTGATGTAATCGCTCCATCTGTTCATCTAAATTATTAGCAGCATCAGCAGCTTGCTTTAATTCCAACGTAAGTTTGGAAGGGACTGCTTGATCGTATTTATAGAAAATCTTATGTTCTAGACTTGCCCAAAAATCCATCGCAATGGTACGAATCTGAATTTCAACGCATACGATTTCTCGTCCAGTAGTCATAACGACAGGAACACCCGCGATAAGATGAAGACTACGGTATCCATTAGGCTTTGGATTTGATATATAATCTTTCATTTCAAATATTTCCACATCAAAATGCTTCTGTAACATCTCTTGCACACGGTAAATGTCAGAGATGAAAGAACAAGTAATACGAATTCCAGCAACATCCTTAATTTCGTTGCGAATGCTATCAATTGAAAATTGAAGATTTTTCCTTTGGATTTTTCCAATAATACTTTCAAATGATTTGACGCGAGATTTTGTATGCTCAATTGGATTATAATCATGCAGAAGTTGATATTCTTCTTTCAATATTTCAATTTTAGTTTCTAATTCTGTCAGGGCGAATTGGTACATCATCATTACTCGTGTAACCTCATCGCGCATTTTTTTAAATTGTTCTACTTGATTAGAGATCAGCTGATAGTTGTTCATCTATTTTCTCCTCACTTGTGCCGCTTGGCTTCACTTCGCATTAATAACTATAAAGTGTAACTTCGATCACCTCTCTATTGTATACGATTGAAATATCGTCACGCAAATTAGTTCACGATGATGTGGAATAATACAAATTCATACAATTGATAAATTATATCAGTGCTTAGTTATACTTATCTGTCTCATTCTACTAACAATAAAGCTGGAACACGTACATTAATATAATAATTTTGTAAATAATAGCTTACATGCCCCTTGTCAGAATTAGTCGAATTCGTATAAAATCTACAAAGCAATTACTATATATTAAAGGAGCAATAATCATGCGCAAATCAATCGGTGTTCACGAACGACCACCCGTAGCGATGTCACTCATGCTTGGTCTTCAACATCTATTTGCTATGTTTGGTTCAACAGTATTGGTACCAACGATTTTACAAGTAGATCCTGCAATCTGCTTGCTAATGAATGGTATTGGTACACTATTGTACATATTGATCACAAAAGGAAAAATCCCAGCTTATCTTGGTTCAAGCTTTGCGTTTCTCGCTCCAGTAACTGCGGTAATTAATGAAATCAATGGTGGTAGCTATGCTACAGCTCTTGGTGGTTTTATCGTAGTAGGTGTTATTTTCACAATCGTAGCATTCATCATTCAAGCAGCTGGTACATCATGGATTGATGTTGTTTTCCCTCCAGCAGCAATGGGGGCTATTATTGCTATCATCGGTCTTGAATTAATCCCTGTAGCTGCTGGTATGGCAGGCTGGATCGGTGATGGTTCAGAAGGCTGGACAATGGATGGTAAAACAGTATTATTGTCAACAGCTACATTATTAGTTACAGTGCTCGGTTCTGTTCTATTCCGTGGCTTTATGCGTATTATCCCAATTCTTTTCGGTATTATATTCGGTTACGTACTTGCAATCATTATGAAAATGACGAGTTTCGCAGGTATAGCTGATGTTTCATTCTTTAAAGGTCCGACATTAACGTTCCCTCAATTCCACTTAGCTTCTATTATTCCAATTGCATTTGCAGCACTAGTTGTTATTGCAGAGCACATTGGTCACCTGGTTGTTACAAGTAACATTGTTGGAAAAGATCTTTCCAAAGATCCTGGACTACACCGTTCAATGCTTGGTAATGGTGTTTCCACAATTCTTTCTGGCTTCTTCGGATCTACACCAAACACAACGTATGGTGAAAATATCGGCGTATTGGCAATTACACGTGTATATTCAACTTTCGTTATTGGGCTTGCTGCAGTAATTGCTATTGCACTGTCCTTCTTAGGTAAATTCTCTTGGTTAATTTCTAATATCCCTCCTGCTGTTATGGGCGGTGTATCATTACTACTATTCGGTGTTATTGCAGCTTCGGGATTCAGAATGCTTGTTGAATCTAAAGTAGATTATAGTAAACCAACAAATCTATTTTTGACAACTGTAGTATTAGTTGTTGGATTAAGTGGCGTAGCGGTACCTATAGGAAGCTCTTCACTTACTGGCATGTCACTTGCTACTGTAGTAGCAATCGTACTAAGCTTGCTATTCAAACTGTTTGATGTATTGAAAGCATCAAACGATTATGAAGAGTCAGGACATTAATTACTAGTAATCGTATCGTATTGACTGACTAGAAAATAGATTAATCTATTTTCTAGTCAGTCTTTTTTGTTACGTAGTTTTCACAAAAACAAATAGCGACTCTCCATCCCAAGATGAGGAGTCGCTATTTGTTTGACTAGCTTTAGTTATTGATCGCGTCTACGAATTGTTTCAATGCTTGTTCAAGAATCGAACGCGGACAAGCTAGGTTTACACGTAACCATCCAGAACCTTCTACACCATACGTAGAACCTTCATTAAAGGCTACTTTAGCTTTCTTATACATAAGTTCTTTCAGCACGGCAGGATCCTCACTAATCGCTCTACAATCTAACCATAGCAGATAAGTACCTTGTGATTCCAAAGGTTTAATAATCGGTGCATGTTCTGCGAGATATTCAACCGCATAGTCTAGATTAGCTTTCACATAGACAATCAATTCATCTAACCATTGCTCGCCTTCGTTATAAGCTGCCTGAACAGCATCCTGAGCAAAATGATTAGCCATATGAATACTTAATATTTTTACACGCTTATCAAAAATTTCACGTAGTTCCGGATTAGAGATTACTGCAAATGAAGTATGTAACCCTGGAATATTAAATGTTTTTGTAGCAGCAAGTGCCGTAATTGTAATATTCGCCGCTTCTTCAGATAGAGAAGCAAATGGCGTATGCGGATGACCTTCAAATGTTAGATCACAATGAATTTCATCGGAAACAACGATTACATCATATTGAATAGCTAACTTAGCTAATTTTTCTAACTCGGAGCGTTCCCATACACGACCACCTGGGTTATGTGGATTACATAACAGCATTAATTTGGCACCGTCTTTGAACAATTGTTCTAAATGTTCAAAGTCCATCTCATAGCGACCGTCTTCAATACGTAAAGGATTACGAACTACTTTACGATTATTCCCCTCAATGACATCATAGAACGGATAATAGACTGGGGATTGCAATACTACCCCATCTCCAGGTTTTGTATACAGATCTACAGATAAGCTAAGCGTAGTTACAACACTTGGAACATCTACAATCCAACTTGGTTGTATAGTCCAATGATGTCTGCGCTCAAACCAACTCGTAATCGCTTCGAAATATTGTTTGTTTTTAATGGAGTAACCATAGATGCCGATATCAGTACGTTGCTGAAGCACTTTTCGAACTGCAGGAGGACTATAAAAGTCCATATCAGCTACCCATAATGGAAGAATAGAAGTATCACCGAACAAAGGTCCAACTTGATCCCATTTATAAGAGCGAGTATTGCGTCGGTCAATTAATTCATCAAAATTATAAGTCAATTTACATACACCTCATATCAAGTTTAGTTAGTTTTACTTTATCACTTTTAATATAAGAAGCCAACTTTATCTTGCCTAGCGCTTAGAGACGTACTCATTGCCATTCACAAAAAAACGCCAAGGATAATCCTTCGCTTCTCCACTATTTTCTATTCCAATTCGTGGGCTAGATGAGGTTTGCTCATACGTAATTCCTTTTGCGATATATATAGGAGATTGTGTAATCTGTTTGCCGTAATCGTCCATTGTAATACCAAGAGCTTGGCATAGCTTTCCAGGACCATTCGTTAGATCACGATCTCTCTTGTCTTCACCACGTCGTTGCCTCATCAACGAAATACCTAGAACAGGTTCTACAGCTCGGATAAGCACTGACTCCGGAATACCAATATCCCCACTAACAACATTCACTAAGCAATGTCGATGCATCGTATGAGTATATACATGTCCCGCTTCAGCGAACAAGATTACCGTTCGTGCGGTTTTTCGGTTCTTAAAGCCATGTGCAGCTTGATCCTTTGGTCCAAGATAACCTTCGGTTTCAACGATATAGCCAGCAGTTACACCTTCAGCTGTTTCCTTCACTAGAAGCTGACCTAGCAGGTTTTCTGCTAATTCTAAAGTACTCTGACTGTAAAAAGATTGTGGGAGTATTTCTAGTTCCATCATGACAAGCTCCTTTATATTAAATAGAGAAGGATAGTAAAGGCTAGCTTCAAACTAACCAATAGTATCCTTCTCATTATGCTTTATTAATTATTCATCTTAGTTTAGAGTAATTACTTTTTCCCATGTTAATGTCTTACCAGCATCATTTGTAAACGTGAAGGAAACTGTCCCCTTTTCACCCTTCAAAGAATCATCATAGAAGAACCCCATAAATTGACCATTACCACTAATGTAGAATCCATCTTCCCCATTGCCACCGTGCTCAATTGCTTCTTGCAGTGTATTAACTACTTCGGATGAAGATGAACTCCATTTCATGGAAGATAACATATACCCTTCTGGTCGCTTTTGTACGGAAAAATCAAAACTATTGCCTTCGATTGGTTTCTCTGTCTGATCAATAATAATTAATATCTGATCACTACTAGATTCTGTAGTAGTTGGTTCAGTAGGTTCTAATTGATTATAATTCGTAGCATCTGGCTTCTCTGATGTTGAAGGTGTAGTTCCCTCATTAGTCGCCCCTTCATTGCCAGTGATTTCTGTCGCTGCTGGAGCATTCACGTTATTATTACTCTGATTCACCTTATTACCGCCCTGTTCACCACATCCACTTAATAACGCAACAATAGCCACCGTCATTACAATATATCTAATCTTCATTCAATTCACTCGCTTTCTGTTAATGAGAAGTGAAATACAACTCCTTGCTTCGTATTTCTTACCCCATATTGACTTTGATGTAACTGTAAAATATGACTTACTATCGCTAGACCTAATCCAGTGCCACCCGAATTGCGATCTCGTGCTTGCTCCAGTCGATAAAACTTTTCCCAAATATTGATTAATTGTTCCTCGGCAATATGTTCGCCTTCGTTATGAATACTGACCACGACATGATCATCATCTTGACGTTCCAAAGTGATTGTTAACTGACTTCCTACAGGTGCATGTCGCACAGCATTACTCATCAGATTAATAAGTACTTGCGTAATCCGCTTATAATCAGCTTTCACAAAATAACGATTTTTCTCCGAAGGCTTGAACACTAGACATATGTTTTTTTCTTCGATGAGTTTAGAGAATGATTGACTTACTTGACGGATCAGTTCAACGATATTGAAGTTACTAATTTCTAATTGAATGGCTTGCACTTCGTACTTTGATAACTCCAACATATCGATAATCAATTCATTCATTCGATCGCTCTCATTAACAATTTGGGTTAGATACCTTTCACTCTTATCTTTGGCTACGCCATCTTGCAAGCCTTCCGCATATGCTTTAACAATAGCAAGTGGTGTTTTCAATTCATGTGATATATTCGCCACTAACTCTTTTCTTAGTTGTTCAGAGCGTTGTTTTTCCTTCATTTCCACTTGTAATTGCTCATTCCGTTCAGATAATTGAGTTAATGTAGCTTCAAGATTTGTAGACAGCTCTACTAAGCGCGCGGCTAACTGCCCAAATTCATCTTTGCTACTAAGTGGGGATTTTGCAGAGAATTGCAGATGAGCTAGTTGACCTGCGAACCTGTTTATCCTTACAAGTGGTTTGGTAATATACTTCGAGTAGACAAGCGCTAACACGAATATAACCATAATGATAATTGGGAATATATATAGCACATATTTTTTCATCATTTCCACTGCTTCATCAACCGGTTGAAGCGATGTCATAAGCATTACGTATTGCTGCTTGTCTACTACCTTCTGCAATGCAATCACATATTCAACTCCACTCCACGGATCATTCCACACTGTCGTCACTTGAAATCGATCTGTCCATTGAATAGTAGTCCATTCTTCTGATAGCATCCAGTCTTGTAGTGCCTGTTTTACTAATAGATCTTGATACAATGGATTGTAAGATCGTTGCTCTGGTATTTGCATATCAATAATAATCCCTTGTTCTCGTACTAGTCCCTGTTCAAGAGAACCGCCATCTGATTGCAATTGTACAGGATGCAAAATGCTATCTTGTTCATCCATGTAAATCCCATCTACCGTTATCGTACTACCTATGTGAAGCCCAATTGGAAGTTGGTCTATAGTCATTCCCTCCATAGGAAGTATTATCGTTATTGTTCTCTGTTTAATTTGCATCACAATATAATAAGGGTTGTATTCACGCAATTGAAACTGACTGTCTAACACCGCAATACTGGCATCGTATTCATTCATATACCTGCCTAACAAATGTGACACTTCATTATGATTGGTAGAGACTTTCTCATAACCTTCTGTAAAAGCTGATGTGTGACTTTGCAATTCAGTAAGCTTCATATTGCGATAAAACTTTTCAAAAAAAATACTCTCTATAATCATTACAACTGCAAATAACAGAATGATCATAATAGAAGTAATCATAAATAATTTGAATACTACCGAATGTCTCCTCATAACTGTGGATCGAATTTATAGCCAGATCGAATGACGGTTACGATGAATCGTCCTTCTGCTCCTAGTTTGGCTCTTAATTTCTTAATGTGAGTATCAACTGCTCGATCATCACCTTCATAATGATAGCCCCAGACTGTATTCAAAATATAATCGCGAGATAACACTTTCCCACTATGTTTCGTCAATAGCAGTAATAGCTCGTACTCCTTAGGCGACAGATTAACAATCTCATTTTTCAATTTCACCTCATGAGAATTCCGATGTATAGTTAGTTCTCCAAATATGAGTATTTCACCCTCACTGCCTACCGTACCCTCTGTTCGTTTCAATAATGCATTAGCTCTAGCAACTAGGACGCGTGGACTGAATGGCTTCGTTACATATTCATCTGCACCTAGCTCGTATCCAAGCACTTGATCATCATCCTCTGACTTTGCTGTAATCATAATAATTGGTACATCAGAATTTCGCCGAATGCTGCGACATACTCCGAAACCATCAAGCTTTGGCATCATAATATCAAGAATAATAAGATCAATCGTATACTCTTCGAATTTTTCAAGTGCGATTAGTCCATTCTCTGCTTCAATGACATCCCAATTCTCAGCAATAAAATAATCCGCAACAATCTCTCGCATATGAATATCGTCTTCGACCAGTAATAATTTTCGTCTCATCGACTTTCACTCCAAGTCATATCTTCTACGTATATAAGAGTATTGTATATGTTGTAATATTTACATCCACATTGAACCACCTCGATTTTGCTTCATATCGTTATTATAAGGAGTTCATGTGTACTTCATGTGTATAAACGGAATATATGAGAACTGCCCTTCAAGGTAGACACCTTAAAGAGCAGTTATTCACATACATATATCTAATTTTAATCTATTTGCGGATTCAATGCTTTACTTACTATTTCAGATTGGAGCATTTGCAGGAACGATTCGACGCTATAGGAAGACGACTTTTTACCGCCATACTGACGAACGTTTACTGACTTCTGTAGCATTTCCTCATCACCAACAACGATAATATAAGGGATTTTCTTTAACTGAGCATCACGTATCTTATATCCTAACTTCTCTTCACGAGTATCAAGCTCAATTCTAATTCCTGCCTGTCTAAACTGATCATATACTTTATCTGCATAAGCCATATGAATACTATTTGAGACCGCGACTATTTTCACTTGTACTGGTGCTAACCATAATGGAAATACTCCGCCGTAATGTTCGATTAGAATACCTAAAAATCGATCGATGGAACCAAATACAGCACGATGAATAACAACAGGTCGTTGTTTGTCATTATGTTCATCCACGTAACTCAGTTCAAATTTCTCTGGCATTTGGAAATCTAGTTGTACTGTAGCGCATTGATGACTGCGAGCAATGGCATCCTTAATATGAATATCTATTTTGGGTCCATAAAACGCTCCATCTCCAGCATTTATTGAATATGCGAAATTCAAGTCATCTAATACATTCATTAAAGCACTTTCTGCATAATCCCATACCTCATCGCTACCCATATATTTATCAGGTCGAGTCGAAACCTCGATTGTAAATTCGAAGCCAAATACATCATACATATGCTTAATCAGTTTCAGTGTTAAAGCGATCTCTTGCTCGATTTGATCTTTTCTAACGAATATATGTGCATCATCTTGGCAGAATGTTCTTACTCTTAACAATCCGTTCAAAGCACCGCTAAATTCGTGACGATGAACTTGACCAAATTCAGCCATTCGTATTGGTAAATCTCGATAAGAACGAAGCTTCTCTTTGAAAATCAACATATGCCCTGGGCAATTCATTGGTTTTAGCGCAAATTCTTGCTGATCTACTTCAGTAAAATACATATTATCTTTATAATGATCCCAATGTCCGGAACGTTCCCATAGTCGCTTATTCATCATTAAAGGTGTTCTTACTTCTTGATAGTCATATAAATGTTGTAGCTGACGTAGAAATGCTTCTAACTCATTACGAATGATTTGACCATTTGCCAAATAAAAAGGCATTCCTGGTGCTTCCTCAGAAAACATAAACAGTTCTAATTCTTGTCCTAGTTTGCGATGATTACGCTTATGTGCCTCCTCCATCTGATGAAAATAGTCTTTCATTTTCTGATTGGATTCAAAAGCAACACCGTATATTCGTTGTAACATTTGATTGTCACTATTTCCACGCCAGTATGCTCCTGATACTGAAGTTAACTTGAACGATTTAATATAGCCTGTTGAAGGTAAATGTGGCCCTCGACAAAGATCAATATAATCATCTTGACGGTAGACCGAAATGACCTCCTCGCTTGGAATATCTCGTAGCAATTCTAACTTCAGTGGATCCTCTGCAAATAGTTCTAAAGCCAACTCATACGAAATTTCTTCTCTTTTAATAACATAATTTGAATTAATAATTCGTTTCATTTCTTTTTCGATATGTTCCAAATGATCTACAGAAATAGGTTCGGACACATCAATATCATAATAAAAACCATGTTCAATAACTGGACCTACGCCAAAATTGACATTGTTATATAGATTCTTCACTGCTTGAGCTAACACATGAGCAGCTGAATGACGCATCACTTGAAGTCCTTCAAGTGAATGGATATCAAAGAATCTAATAGTAGATGATTGTTCAATAGGCATATTCATATCAACTAACTCATCATTCACCTTTGCTACGACAGAGTTTTTCTTCACAGTTGAAGATACAGACTGTGCGACTTGCATTGCAGTAATGCCCTTCTCATACTGTTGCTCCCGACCATTCGGGAAAATAATTGAAATTGGGTGGTGTTCCATTAACCTCGACTCCTTAATTTTCGATGACGATCAATGTACTTTTGGAAACTATAAAAGTAGATCGTAAGCATCTTATTATCGTGAAACAAAAAAACACACGCATCCCTACTAGCAGGGACGAGCGTGTGTTAGACCCGTGGTTCCACCCATATTCTCAATACACTTTTCCCGTATATTGACTTATGATCGCTTTATCGCAGCGCTACGGTATAAGTTACTTTACATTCACTTATACTGCTCCAAGGTGGTAAATACTTTGACTGCATTAGAAGACTCTCACCATCGTCTTCCTCTCTGAAAATCGTCCTTAAGTATTCGTATCCTTTTCTTAGCCTTAAAAATATCCAAATAAAAAACACACGCATCCCTAATAAAAGGGACGAGCGTGTGTTAGACTCGTGGTTCCACCCATATTCTCGATACAGATTAATTAGCTTGTATCGACTCATGATCGCTTTATCGCAGCGTCTACGGTATAAGTTACTTTACATTCACTTATACTGCTCCAAGGTGGTAAATACTTTGACTGCATTAGAAGACTCTCACCATCGTCTCCCTCTCTGAAAATCGTCCTTCAGTATTCATATCCTTATCTTAGCCTTTTCATATTGTTATGAATTATAATAAATTGCTCCCTATTAGTCAAGAGACAAACTTCTATAAAATTCACAAAATAGATTGACTCTATTCATTCAAGTTAGTTCAAAAATCCATCAAGTGCAATTGTCGGCTGCATGTTAGACTGCCATGCTCCTTTATTATAGCCACTATTGTAACCAGGAGTTGCTTGAGGCTCCCAATAGAAAACTCCTAGCCCTTTACTTCCAGATATATTGCGTACTTTCGTTTTTATATCAGCAATAAAGTTTTTAGCCGCTGTTGGTTGATTATAGTCCATCCCAATTTCTGTAATCATAATTGGTTTTCCATACAACGATATCATGCTATTGGCATTACTTATCGTCTGATTCACCTTTGTTGACCAATCAGACGAGGTAGGATAGAGAGACATACCAATAATATCAAAATTAGCACCATTATTAATTAGTCCGCCAATATTCCACACGAACAAAGAATTATCGTAACCATTTGCTAAGTGTACGATTGTCTTCGTGTTCGAACTAACAGACTTCACTCCATTATGTCCACTATTCACAAGCCAAGCGTAGTTTTGCATACTAACCGATGCTTTACCATCATTCCAAAGCATTCCGTTATTCGTTTCATTTCCGATTTGTACCCAATCAGGCGTTACCCCTTTCGCTTGCATAGAAGTCATTACATATCTTGACCAATTGTAAACAGCATCCATTAACTGCTGGAATGTGTAGTTAGCCCATGCTGCCGGCTTCGTTTGTTGGCCTGGATCCGCCCATGAATCACTATAATGCAATGTCAACATAACACTCATACCTATATCCTTTGCTCGCTTAGCTAAAGTTGCCGCACGATCGACTGTTAAATAGCCATTACCGTAATTACTAGAAGGATTTACCCATACGCGAATGCGAACGGAATTCATCTGATAGTCATTTTTGAGTATTTCCAAAATGTCACGTTGTACACCATTTTTGTCCTTCCACTTATACCCTTGAGCTTCCATGCCTGGTACCCAGCTAATATCTGCCCCCTTAGCAAAGCTTGGAGCCGCCTTAACTTCCTTAGGTTGCCATCCATGAACAGAAAGCAGTGTCAAACAAAGAAACGACATACACATTAACTTGATCGATTTCTTCCACATCATCAATACCTCCATAGTATTAAATTAGGAAAGTTTCATTTCCCACTTAGATTATAAGTAGTGACGAGTCAACAACACAGGATACTATGGAAACATTAGGTATGTTTTAGCAGTTCAATTACTAATCATTATAAAAACCCATTAAAATCTATAGATTTTAATGGGTTTTTATAATGATTGAAACTAATTATTCCGTTGATGTTCAACGTATGTGTATGCAGTATACCGTATAGAGCCTGGTTTGTTGTAATCAGCGAATAATAAGATAGACAATTGCAAAAGTAATAAGGGCGGCAGCAAGGGAAATTAAGCGAATCCATTTTCTATTGTACATGAATTCATGTCACCTCTTTCACATCATGCTGAAAACATCTTGATGTACTAATATATTAAGCAGACCATCATTTGTAAACACTTTCTCAAAAAAATATTATTACTTCACGATAAAAAAGGCATTATCATCAAATTGTTCCTAGATCGGAGAATTTGATAATAATGCCTATACTATTTCATGCAGTTGTGTTAATGATTAAGTTGGTCTTATTTATGGTTACAATTATGGTTCTCTTGTAATATAAACCTCTTCATATTCACTATTCCACTCAATTTCTGCTCCTAGTGCAGTTGCCAATGCTCTTGCTGGAGCAAAAGTAGCTCCCTTATGCGTTATAACTGGCGTTGGCCATTTTACTGTCTCACCGTTAATGATCGCAATATCACTGCCTATTTGAAGCTTAATTGTTGTATTTGTTGCTTTATCAAATACAACAACTTGATTTGTTGCTTTGTCAAACTTCACAGTTCCGCCGAACTCTTCAATAAGCTCTCGAACAGGAATCATACCGAATTTATCTTTATTAACAAAAGCTGTATTATAAGATCCGTCCTCAATATAATTCCAATAGCTCTGCTCTGTGATATGCAGTTTGTTTTTCAAGAGATCATAAATAGTAGACTCTTCATCGAAATAATTAAGAACCTCAAAACCTTGCAAATACTCTAAAGATTCGATTTTCACTTCTAGACCTGATGCTACTGGTACCCTCGGTGTAACTTTTCCGTTAACATTCCAACTTTCGCTCTCAGAAGTAAGGCTAAAACCATCAAAGACTGATGTACCTAGCTCTTCCTTCATCTCTTTACTAATTTTATAGTTTATTGAGAAAGCTTGTTTACGAATATCTAGTTTTGAGTCTACATATAGATCGAATTTGATCTCTAAAGAATCATTTAAAACCATTTCCAGCATTTCTTTTTCTTTAGTTTCAACTTCTACCATTGAAATTTTCATATCTTCAAGAGAAGTAATAATAGATTCAACTACTTCATCAATAAGAGCTTTCTTATCGGCCTCTGTAATGATTCCATCCTTGTAATCTTCTGGATCATAGATACCAAGATATTCAACCACATTAGGATCTGCCAACAATAAATTCATTACTTCACCTAATACATTCTCAATCCCTACACGATCTTCAAGTAGTGCATCTGTTAATTTTTTACCCCAATTCCATAACTCCATACCTTTTAATTCACCATGGATCTTCATCAAACCCGTTGATTGACCATTGATATCTTCTGTTACAGGAGTTGCAGATACTCTTTCGATATTAGGTAATTTTTCAATAGTGAAGTCATTTACTAGATTCGTTGCACTTTGGATAGTAGCAAGCATTTTCTCATCATCAATTACATATTCACTTTCAAACTCATCTTCTTCAAATGTCATACCATATTCATCGTACATAAATTCGTTAAACAATTTATCAGTTGTTTCACCTGTTAGATCGAAACTGAATGTGCGAGTAGCACCATCTAACGAAATGATAAGTAATGTTTCTGACATTTTCACGTCAAAGTTTATTTGTGAAAGGTCGCCTAACGTTAAATTGCCTTTAAAGGACATATTTTGTTCGTCTTGCATTTTCATTTCAGTAAGAGATACTTTTACATTAGATAAAAGACGTAACATAGCAACAAGTTCCTCGTCACTAGCAAAATACTCATCTTCAAGCAATGCCTTTTCATTAAGATGTAACTTAAACTCCATAGATGATTTGCCTTCAGTAGAAGTAACCTTTAGTGACCTTTTCAGAGCTTCATTAAGATCTACTCCCCCAATGGCTTGACAACCAGCTAACACAATCATGCTACAAATCAAAATGAAAGCAATTAATTTTTTTACACTTTTAATTTTCTGCATTAATCTATTACCCTCCTATACCTATTGGAAATAATTAGTTATATCCAATAATACTACTATTAGGAGAGAAATATGTAAACATTCTTTAATAGATTAATAATCTTCAAGCTTCACCACGAACAGTAAATTACGTTGCTCGAACATAAGATAGCAGCATCTCTTTTAATAATTTCTGCTGAATGTTGGGTTGAATATTATCAAGGTAAGAAATTGCAGACTTCAGCGCTATGTTGTTGCCAAATATTCCATATGCATTAATAACCGTCATAATAGATTCTCTAATCGGAATGTCTTGGCGCAGGGAACCATCTCGTTGCCCATCCTCAATAATTGGATCTAGCATCACAGATACTTGTCGCTGAGATTCAATGTAATCTTGGATATTAGGAAGTGGTTCCTTTGAAAAGGAAGCATAACTTTCAAATGCTTCTCGAAACCTCGTTGACTTCAAGTTAGATTGCGTTTGATTTCCAAGTACATAATCTAGTACATCTTCCAATCGTTCATATGCCGTTTTAGGAGAACTTGCAATCTGTTGAAATACTGGTATTTTTCTTTCTAGATTTTGAATTGCTACTGCAACGATTAAACTATCTTTTTTGGTGAAATAACGAAATAGTGTAGCAATCCCTATTTTTTCAGCATCAGCTATGTCTTGCATCTGGACACTATCAAACCCACGTTCCACAAATAATTGCTCTGCTGTTGATACGATACTTTGATAACGAGCATTTTTATTCTTTTCTCGAAGCCCTTCAGTCAAAGTTGTCCCCTCCTTTAATTAGTTACTATCTTTTATTTGCAATGTTATCACAAAAGGTCTAGAATAAAAAACATGATAGTTTAACTATCAAATTTTATTTATGAGGTGAATCAGATGAGATTAGATCAAAAAGTTGCGGTAATCACTGGTGCAGGTAGTGGAATGGGTGCATCTGAAGCCATTTTATTTGCAAAAGAAGGCGCTAAAGTTGTTTTGACTGATATTAATTTACAAGCTGTTGAGGCTGTTGCAGCTCAAATCGTTGAAGCAGGTGGCGAAGCCATTGCAATTAAACATAACGTAGCGTCCAAAGAAGATTGGACTCATGTATATAGTGTAACAATTGAAACATATGGCAAACTTGATATTCTAGTTAACAATGCTGGTATCTCGTTAGCAACAAAATTCGAGGATCAAACTGAAGAAGAATGGGCGCGTACTTATGCAATTAATGTGAATAGTGTAATGTATGGTATGCAACAAGCTGTTCCTCTTATGGAGCAAAATAAAGGTGGATCAATCGTTAACATTGCATCCATTTCTGCGTTAACAGGTATGGCTGGTGCAGGTGCTTACACAGCGTCTAAAGGTGCTGTTCGTTCAATCTCAAAAGCAGCTGCTGTCGATTTCGGTAAAAAGAATATTCGTGTTAACTCCGTCTACCCAGGATATATCGTAACCCCAATGAGTGCACCACATATGGAACAATACAAAGAATATTTCTTAAATCAAATCGCTCTACCAGAGCTTGGACAAGCTGAAGAAGTTGCTGCAGCAGTTCTATTCCTTGCTTCTGATGAAGCGAATCATATTACTGGTGTCGAACTTCCAGTTGATGGCGGCGTTGTAGCGAAATAATTATTAACTGAACATGTATGGTTAGCTTCCATACATTCTCGTCATATTAACAAGAAAAACGGAAATATGCCCCTGATCTGAATTGGACAGTGGGCATATTTTCCATTATCGCTTAGCATTTAAAGAGTGCATTAGTCTATGGTTGTTTCTTCATAACTCAATAGGATATCGTATACTTCGGGACTATTTTCTCCCAGTTCCGTATATAGGCCCAAGCTATATTGAATTCGATCAAACTCCCCTTCAATTGCTTCACCATTGTCAATCCCTCTCCAAGTATTCCATGAATCACTACCAATTGATCTTGTTCTAATCCATGCTTTAACATCTGTCTGCTCGAGAATCGATTCATTCCAAGTTAATGTCGCGTTATTTCCTTTGACTGCTTCGATAACTTCTGATCGAATATATCCATGCGGGACATAAGGTTGAAATATCTTTTGATCATACGTCAGCTGTCCAGTAAATTCAGTGCCGTTCAAATAATCAGGTTGAATAAATTGCCCTTGCATCGTTGCGACATCATCTACTGTTACATAAAAATTAACGTTTTCTGTTGTTAGATTTCCTATGGAGTTTTTAGCAATACGATATTCTATTTCATCACCAGATGAATTGATCATATAATCTACACCTTTAGTACCTAACCATTCCCAACCTTCATTGCTATTTTGATCTGTAAACTTACTATTCCACTGATACATCGCATCATTAGATACTCTATAGGTTGCAGCTACAGCAGCAGAATTCCACCACGAACCTTTGAAGCCTTGCGATAAGTCTCCGTTCGAATCAATATATATATTGTAATAATAATATGGGATTCCATTATCATCAGTATTAAAGTTAATATGACCTGCAACTTTTAATTTGATGTATAGATAATGACGATCATCCGTCATAGATAAGTTCGTTACATGCGCATCTTCAGCTAAATAGGTTTTCCACATATGTGATGAAGAGGAAAACGAAACAGCATCTGACTTTAGTGTTTCTTCGCTTGTGGAAACAATAGGCTCATTATATTTTTGGCCATTCAACTCTACTTTTACTCTAAAGCTATAGAAGTCTTCAGATGGTTGAGTAGTACCAGGTAATTGTAATAACCAATCTGACCACGTGTCATCTTCATATTGATATTGAATGTAATAGTTAACTGTACCACTTTCGCTACCTAGCCAACTTAGCTCAGTCATATTTTTTCTACTGTGGAATGAGTCTTCTCCTACTACTCCACTAATCCAACTTCCCGTTCCATCTTTGATCAGTTCAAGTGACGTTTGCCCATTTCTTGTCGTTACTTGAATATTGTCAAAAGTTCCTTCTGTAAAAGTTGATTCCGTCGCACCCCAATAGTACGAGCTTGCAGTATATCCAGATCTGGAATTTGTATAAATATAATCGCTGTTACTCCAATCAGTCATATCCCCATCTATTGTAATCGCATTGTTGTAGTAATATTCAGGTTTGGCTATCTCCAATTTCGCGGTGTGAGATGATGAATCGATCGTTGCAGTACTGCCTGTAAAGTAACCTGTCGAAATATTCCCGCTTTTCTCTTGACGCAATAACATACCTAGAGGTTCACTCTGAATGTCGAAGTATTGTACAGATTGCATTAACGGATGAGCATAACTCCAGCCGTACAAATCATTAATAGCATTGCTTAAAAACGTATATTTGATGCGTTCTTGATCAACTAACTCTCCATAACTTTGGGTCAATGTTCTAATAGATGAATTAGTGTCTACGTTTTTTTGCTCTAAATAATCAAGCTGACTATTATTAAAGTTCCACATGTAGGTATTCGTGTCTGCTTCACCGTTCGGACTATCCATATCCCAATATGGGAAATTATAATTGAACTTCAATATCATTTGATCCATGCTCAACTCATTTGCACCGTTAAATTCAAATCGTAATTTCAAATATTTAGATCGCTTGTCTATTCCAATCCAGCTATCAGCTTCACCTGTCCACAGTTCAGGAACTTCTGTCCATGTATTCGTATCAAACGGTAAGTTATCACCAATCCAAGCTTTTACAGAGACTGTATCCTTACTGCCTCCATCTCCTTTCCATTGTGGATATATCCAATCATATTGTTCTTTAATATCTTCAGCATGTAAGATGCTATCCATATCTAGTACGATTTCCATTGCACCTTTCTGTCCACCAACTACTTTTCCGTTCTCTTCATAAGTCGTCCCTTCAAAGCTCCAATCGGCAAATCTTCTACCATAAGTTACTTCTCCGTTAGGAGATAATGTTCGATCTAGTGAGGTCGAACCATCCCATACCAGTTGATTAGAATTCCAATAACTTACGTAACTTTCCCATAAGTAATAATCACCTAGTTCAGCAAATGATCTTGTACCATTCACAACACTTTCCATCCCTAATGAGTTAATGTATTGTGTGATCTCTTTAAGTCTAGAGTGAAAAATCAGTTGCTTGGCAGTATCTTCTTGGTACGCAACATCCCAATAAGCGATATCACATTCATCAAGGAAAATGCCATCTGCAATGTCTTGATCATTAAGCGACTTTATTGTTTCTTGTACTGCTTGTATGTATTGATCTGAATCTTCAAATTTTGATCCAAAAGGTATGTATTGAAAAACCTTTGTACCTTGCTCTTTTACTTTTGTGACACTTTCCACGTTTGTGTCGGATACAATCATGAAATCATATATCGAATAATCTGTAATACCGCTGTATTGTAATTCTCCATAATAAATGACAAATTGATGAGGCTTGGAGTATGAAGTGTCTAGTGTAAATGTGGATGGAGAAATTTCTAATATTCCTGCGGTGGTAGCATCTATAGATGTCATATTGAATTTATGATTCTGTAT
Source organism: Candidatus Pristimantibacillus lignocellulolyticus (assembly GCA_023639215.1). NCBI lineage: Bacteria > Bacillati > Bacillota > Bacilli > Caryophanales > Paenibacillaceae > Pristimantibacillus (SeqCode) > Pristimantibacillus lignocellulolyticus (SeqCode). The sequence goes on along the minus strand of CP097899.1, from coordinate 2,877,837 downwards.
AACTGGAGGGATTTCATTAGTTTTCGACACGTTGTCACATCCTATAAGTACAATAATGATTATGATTAAACTTACTATCCATCTGAACATTGTATCCTCCTCTTAACAAAGTTAACTCACCTACAATTTCCATATAATAGTAATTTAACAGATTACATTAATATATGCTATTCCTATTAGTGAACAAAAAGAAACAGAACGGTTCTATCATAATGATGGAACAAGAAACCTTCCACCATCGTATATCATTAGACAAACTATTATACTGTCATACCATCCTCATATCCTCTATACGAAAGTAGGGATCATTATCTTATTTTATATTGTTGCAATTGTTGTAATTTTCATCGATCAGTATACTAAATATATCATTCGCGCCTATGTAGATATTGACCAAGCCTTTACTTTATGGGGAATTTCACTCACACATATCGAAAATAGTGGTATGGCTGGAGGTTTATTTTCAGGTAATGCACGACTGTTCGGAATAATAGCGGTATTATTCGTAGTAGGCGTTCTATATTTTCGAAAGACAGATAATATGAAGGGAGCACTAATCGATAGTAGCTTGGGCTTTCTTGTCGGAGGAGCGATCGGAAACGGTATAGATCGACTACTATATGGTCAAGTGACTGACTTTATTATCCGTGGCGGAGGGGTTCTTAATATAGCAGACCATGCGATTGAAATAGGCATGTTATTATTAATTATATATGTGCTAATTAGATGGTTCAAAAAACGTGCTCAAGTAATAGCAGAATGATCTTCTATCAGAAGATTAATAAAAAATAGCCTATAGAATAGCAAACACTATTCTATAGGCTTTTTCTCTGTGGGTCACATCATCTTTCATTACAGTAATTCTTTAGCTAACAATTGTACACATTGCAAACGGGATGCTTGCCCATGTTGATTCAAATTGAACATTACTTCTTCAAAGCCGAAGTATTCTTGATCTGCACGAAGGCGGTCGGCTACTTGGACAGCTGTCCCAACCAAGTGAATATTACGATTTTGTTTCACTGTCATTTTATCCATCTCAGTGAACTTCACCTCTGCTGCTTCTTCTGGAGATAATATTTGCCCAATCTGCCCCTTTAAGAAATTCAGGCGCCATATATCGAGTGGTTTGGCATAAAATTCTGCCTCATCAATCGTCGGTGCAACCGTTGCAGAATAGGTAACATTAATAAGCGGCTTTTCCATAAAGTAAGATGGTTCAAAATATGATCGATACGCTTCAAATACTTCTTTGTGCATCTCACCTGAGAAGAAATGAGCAAACGCATAACCAACGCCCATCTTCCCTGCTTGAATTGCACTATTGCCTGTTGAGCCAAGTAAAAATGCGTGTGGAAGATTAATATTCGTCGGAGAAGCAATAACTGAATCATATATAGTCGAATTCGGCTTGCGGTCGCTCATTAAGCGAAGCGTTGTTGATAACTTCTCATACATATCCATTCCCATTTGCGAACGACCTTCTGCCAATGCACGGGTTGCTACGGGGTCTCCTCCTGGAGCACGCCCAACACCAAAATCAATTCGTCCTGGATTAAGACCTGCGAGCGTTTTGAACACTTCCGCCATCTTAAATGGCGAATAGTGCATCATCATAATGCCACCCGTACCAATACGAATTTGCTTTGTCTTCGCAGCTAGATGTGCTGCAAGTATTTCCGGAGCTGTACTAACATACCATTGTGTATTATGATGTTCCGCCATCCACATGCGAGAATAACCAAGTGAATCTGCTAATATCGCTAACTCCTCAATAAATTGAAGTGCCTGCTGCGGAGTATGTCCTTTTGTAACAGGACCTTGATCTAATATTCCAATTTTCATGTTGTGTCTCTCCTTTTACCGAAACTGTCCTTGTTGATGAACATTATTATGATTGCTAAAAATACTTACGTACCTTAACTAATTAACTATATTGAGGGTATCCCGTAAACTTAAAATCTTTTCCTACTGGAGTAATTGTTAGATCTGCTAAATCTACAGCATCCTTCATTAGCGTGACTCCTGTGCCCTCAAGGAAGGTTGGGGCCTCGCTACCGCCGACTAATTTGGGAGCGATATATATAATGACTTTGTCTATGAGTTTATTCTCAAGAAAAGCAGCATGAATCGTCCCACCACCTTCAATTAGAACAGATGAGACAAGCTTTTCGCCAAGTATACGTACAACATCCTGCAGATCGACATGCTTAGTTCCTGTTGTTGGAAATACAGTAATACCTAACTCTTCTAGTTTGGATTTTTTCTGTTGATCGTAGTTTTGTGCTGTAAAAATCCAAGTTGGTGCTTGTTGATCCGTTAAAAGTTTTGCATCCAATGGAATTCGAAGTGTCGAGTCTAGTACGATTCGAATCGGATTTCTCCCATTAACAATTCTTGTTGTCAACTCGGGATTATCTTCTATAACTGTATTGACCCCGACTAATATAGCCATATGTTCATTACGCAGTACATGAGCATCATGTCTTGCTTCATCAGAAGTAATCCACTTGCTGTCCAACGTATGAGTAGCAATTTTCCCATCTAGTGTACTTCCAGCCTTCATCGTTATGTAAGGCTTCTTCTCCACAATGAATTTATTGAATACTTCATTCATCTGCCGAGATTCCTCTCCCATAACACCTACAACAACTTCAATACCAGCATCTTGTAATATTTTAACGCCATTCCCAGCAACTACGGGATTCGGATCAAGAGTGGCGATAATAACTTTTTTGATTCCTGCCTCAACGATAGCTAGCGCACATGGTCCGGTTCGTCCGTAATGAGAGCATGGTTCTAGCGTGACATAAATCGTACCATTTCTCGCCTGTTCCCCAGCCATGCGTATAGCATGAATTTCAGCATGTGGTTCTCCAGCCTTTAGATGAGTACCGATACCGACGATTCTATTATTGTTAACGATAACCGAGCCTACTAACGGATTCGGCTCAGTCTGACCTTTCATGGCACGTGCATTGTCTAATGCTAATCGCATATAAAATTGATCGTTACTCATTAGAACACACTCCATCATCTTTCAAATGTCCAGAACGCTTAATTTTGGTTTGTAAATAATTCGCGTTAAACTCAGAGTTATCTCCCCATATTGCTTCTCTTCCAGATAGCGTGAGTCCAGCATTTTTCATCGCAGCGATTTTCTTCGGATTATTAGTCATTAGTGTAACTGGTTTCGTTCTTAACGTTTTAAGCACTTTTATCGCATCATCGTAATTTCGAGAATCATCAACAAACCCAAGACTCTCATTAGCATCTACCGTGTCGTAACCATTCTCTTGCAACACATATGCCATAGCTTTACTAAATAAACCAATGCCTCGTCCTTCGTGATTAGCCAAATAGAACAGTGCACCTGTCCCATTATCGACGATATTTTTCATCGATTGTTTTAACTGATAACCGCAATCACATCGCTTACTACCAAATATATCGCCAGTATGGCAAATTGAATGCATTCGGATAAGTGCATCTTCGGCGTTAGCAAAGTCGCCATAGACCAATACGCTTGATTGTTGATATTCTGCCAAATTTGCAGAAGATAATTGCTTAATAACTTCCTCGTAATTATCTGTTGCTTGGCATTTACTTAACCAGCAATACCATTGAAATACATAAGTTTCACCTTCCAAATTAACAGGCAACTTAATCGGACCAACTAAATAAATTGCTCCTTTGTTTGCTTCAATCATTTGTATTTTATCTTGTAATATTTCCAGCATTTCAGGTTGAAGTTGTTTAAGCAATGTATATCATTCCTTCTAGATGAATTTGAGTACCTAATCTAAGTCTTACATGATCATTATTCCATACTTGCTTACTTATTGTAAGTAGGTACTTTAATGTAACCTATGTTTTTCAGCAAATATGAACATTGTTCAAATAAATTTTCTGACATGTACTCATTGAATTGTGTGCGTTTTTATTATTATGGTACATAATCACTTATAGTATTTCACAAGCTAGTGCAAAGTAACATTTACAAAAATAAGCGACCACTTTCCAGTTAATTACCGAAAATTGATCGCCACTCTTCTTCTATGTACGACTGAGTGTTGTCATATAGCTAATCATGAGTTGAAGTGTGCTGTAAATGATTCAACGTTTGGATATAAATCTCTTTCACATGATCGTCGTCTATTGAATAGTATACGGTCTTGCCTTCTTTACGTCGCTTTACCATCCTTACATCCCGTAAATACCGGAGCTGATGAGACACGGCAGATTGCGTCATGCCTAATACTACACATAGATCATGTACGCATAATTCATTATTAAGTAGAGCATGAATTAACTTCACTCGTGTTGGATCACCTAACGCTTTAAATGTGTCGGCCAAATCAAGTGCAGTTTTCTCATCAAGTTTATTATCACTCAAATGATTGAGATTAGTCTCGGTGCCCAAACAAGTATCGTCGCAATTCTCTTCCACTATACGAACCATCTTTTATACCGCCTTTTCATTCATTTTATTTATTATATCAGAAAGATTACGGATAAGTCAGTCATCATCTCTAGTGGTGGAGTACTCATACTCATTAATATAGCTTCAACAATGAATGAAAGATCGTTGACATATTTTCTCATTCAGCATATCATATGAGTAAGTATTCATATATTAATTTGAAAGAAGGACAGTCAATGAATGAATATCGAGTGAAAGGACTATCCTGTGGCGGTTGTGCACAGCGCATTGAAGATGAACTTAAACAATTGGAGCATGGAAAAGACTCAACTCTAAATTATAACTCTGGCAAACTTACGATTAGTCCCCAAATCTCGATGACTAAGGTTAATAAAATATTAAAGTCGGATGGTGCCTACATTGCACTCCAATTAAATGATGAACACAACCATGCAGATAATGATGCTCATGGCGCGGACGGACATCATGGACATGACCATAGTCATGGGGATCACGGGCACGACCATAGCCATGCGGATAGCAATAATAAAATACTCACATTATTGATAACTTCCGGTATACTCTATGTTGCAGCATTACTGCTGGAAGGAGTAATTGAACAACAAGCAATCATCCTTCTATTTTTAGCTGCTACGATCATTAGTGGATACACAACCTTTTTCCGCGGCTTAAAAAATCTAATAACTCTCAAATTCAATATCGATACTTTAATGACAATCGCTTTAATCGGAGCTGTTGCTATCGGTGAATGGAAAGAAGCTACACTTGTCGCAATATTGTTCGGTGTTAATGAATTGCTTGAAGGGTATGGAATGGAAAAAGCTCGACGTTCAATGGAAACGTTGCTTCAAGTTGCACCGAAGGAAGCATTAAAATTAAAGGATGGTCAAGAAACCATTGTACCTATCGCTTCGTTACAAATCGGTGACCTAGTCAAAATAAAACCTGGTGAGAAAATCCCATCTGATGGTATCGTCTCCGAAGGAAAAAGTTCTGTCAATGAAGCTGCGATTACAGGCGAACCACTACCTGTTGAAAAAGAAACTGGAGAGTCTGTTTTTGGAGGTAGCATTAATAATGAAGGATTACTTATCGTTCGCATTCAAAAAGCGTACAAAGATTCTTCTTTAGCAAAAATTCTTCACCTCGTGCAAGAAGCACAAGAAACAAAGACGCCTACTGAACTTTTTATTAATAAATTCGCAAAGTACTACACACCACTTATTATGATTGTTGCAGCGCTCGTTATACTTGTACCTCCCCTGCTCTTGCAAGGGGATTGGAAAACATGGCTATATCAAGGGCTATCCGTATTAATTGTTGGTTGCCCCTGTGCGTTAATACTTTCTTCGCCAATTGCCATTGTGTCTGGCATTACGCGTACTGCCAGGAACGGAATTCTCGTAAAAGGTGGAGTTTTTCTAGAGCAGCTTGGTAAGATTGATACGCTTGCCTTTGATAAGACAGGAACATTGACGAAAGGTGAACCTCATGTCTCCGAGTTAGAAGTATATGATGAAGCACGTTTGTTCAAGGTCGCAGGATCAATCGAAAAGTCGTCTTCACATCCATTAGCGAAAGCGATCATGAAAGAAATAGATCGTAGAAATATTATTAGCCCCGATCCAGATGAAATCGAGACGATAAATGGCCGAGGCATTAAAGCAATGATAAATGGTCAACTTTATTGGCTAGGTAACGAACAAAGTATATCGCATATTGTTATGCCGCCAACTATACAGCAACGGATTAATGAGCTGAAAGAAGAAGGCTTAACACTGGTATTAGTTGCAGATGAACAGCAAGTACTAGGCATGTTCGGTATTGCAGATAAGATTCGCGAAGAAAGTCGAGAGGTAATTACTGCTTTGCATAAGTTAGGGATTAAGCGTACCGTCATGCTAACTGGAGATCACCAGAAGACCGCCGAGAAAGTTGCTTCTGCCGTTGGAGTTTCACAGTATTACGGTGGCCTTTTACCTGAAGATAAAGTGAACCGTGTGAATGAGTTGTCAACTACTGGTACAGTCGCTATGATAGGTGATGGTATTAATGACGCTCCTGCTCTTGCTTCAGCACAACTAGGGATTGCGATGGGTAAAGGAACGGACAGTGCGATTGAGACTGCCGATATCGTATTGATGCAAGATCACTTAGGTAAGCTGCCAGAGGCAATTTCTGTCGCTAAGCATGTCAATCGTGTTATCAAATTCAATATAGCGGTATCGCTCGGATTAAAGATCATAGCTCTATTGCTAACGATTCCAGGTTGGCTTACGTTATGGATTGCGATACTATCTGACATGGGAGCAACGATATTTGTTACGCTGGTCAGCTTGACTATATTAATAGAACGTAAGCGGAGATAAAGCGGTTCTACTAGTAAATCAAATTGTGAAACCAAAATAGTAAAAGCAGCCCGCCCTTCACAACGAGGAGCGTGCTGCCTTTTAGTTTTAGATGATATTACCCACTTGAATGTCACTTTTCAAACATCATATTCCATTGTCCGCTTAGCTACTGATATTAATTCTAGCGGAGATACTGGATTTTGGGGATCATACTGCGCTGTACCTATTCTTAATTGTAGTTCAACGGCATACTTCTCTTTAAATTCATATTCATTCAATTCATTAATTTTATCCTTAAACCGTTTAATAACAATACTTGCGCCTTCAATATCCGTAAACAATACAATACCCCATGTAGGGTTTTCATTGTTTAATAAATATAATGAATCATTCGTTCGAACTAGCGATTGACTAATATCAGAAACTTCTAGCAATGCACTAGAAAACTTTTCAGCGGTCATAATTCTTTTTATTTCGTCCCAATACTTCACATTAATGACAAGCAAGGTAAGTGGGATTTTATACCTTTCTGATAAAGCCATAAAAGTTGTGATGTCTTGCTGATACGAAAGTGTATTCTTTAATCTTGTTTTCTCATCAAGCATAACAAGCGTTAAAGATTGTCGCTGAAGGTGATCATTTTCCTCTTGTAATTTTCTATTCGTTTGAGTTAATAACCATGCCAATATCGTCACAATTGGCGTCATAACAAGCCAGAAATAATTAGAAGTACCTACAAGTTCTCCTAAGGTTACCGCTTGATATATTGTAAAAGAGCCATACCCAAAAATAAATAACAAATTCAGTATTAATCCTGTCATCATTGTTGAGAAGTAAGTGATAATAGCAATTAAAAATGCAGCGTTTAACAAAATAACATTTACTACGTATGCATTTGGATCACTTGAAACAAATATTGTCATAACAATACAGACAACTATAAATGATAAAAATGCTACATCAGATAGAAAGCTGTTTTGAAATCGTTTCATCATTTTTCCTCCGCTTACGCCAGTATTTGCGAGTTAATAACAGTAATGATACTATTGCAACTGTCATTGTAAGCATGGCCGAAATCACGAAATTCTGCACATCCTTACGCTCTAAAATATTTGATACTGTTGAGCGCGTTGGCAAATCTTCCTTAAAGCGATAAATTGATAAATTACCATCCGTATCTGTAATTACACCATCACCATACAATTTCCACAATGCATTTTCAGCAGATATTAATTGAGCTGCTTGAACGTAGTATTGTGGTTGTGCACCAGTAATGACCATTAGACCGAAACCTTCACTAACAGGTGATTGGATTAATTGTAATGATCCAATTCGCTTGCCATATTCCGATTCTATGCTCTTCTTTTCATTTGAAATAAAACCTTCACCATTTTGGTCATACTTAAAGTACAATCGCTCATTATTTTCTCTAATAAATTGATTGTTTTTGTACGAACCGATCGCGATAATCTGTTTGTTTTCTAATAAAGTGGAATCAACTGAATTAAAGTACACCTTTACTTCCCCGTGATTTGTTTGTGCATACTGACCTAACAAATTGAAAACATTTGAGAGTGAAAGATAATCCGCGCTATCTGTTTGTTCCGGCAGAACAACTGCTACAGAATTATACCCACCGTCTCTTAAAAAACTAGCTGGATAATAGTTAAACAGTAAATCGTTCAAATCAGTCGTATTCAATTGCATGATGGACGTGTTATCAATGTAAGCCCAAGGAGTTTGGTCTTGATTATTTACACATAATAGACCTTCAATCTCCAAATCAAAAGCAACCGTTACGGTAAAATTCCCATTCACGTTAAGATTTTGAGGAATTGTTAACTCTAACACATCTTGATTTGCCATAACTTCTGATAACTTCTTACTCCCGATAGGCTGATCATTAATTAGTACAGTCACTAATGAACGATTAAAATTCAGATTTTGTGAGTAGCGAAGATCAATCCGAATTTTACTAGCTTCTGCTATCGTTTGATTAGCAGGTAAGGATACAAAGTAGCTTTTTTCGTTATGCATTGGACCTGTTAACTTATCGCCAGCTTCAGTTAATTTAATATACTGGCTTTTCGCTACTACAGGAGTCAAAACCTCAGTACTTACATCAATCCACTTTTCAGAAGCAGTAGTTTGTGATATTAACTCTTGATTAGCTACATATCTACCAGCCTTTGCTAAAAGCTCATCGTTATTAGATGTAACGACTAGAATATGTTGCTGACCAATTTGAATGAGTTTTAAGATCGCCTTATCTTCAACTTCTAATTTCCCAACCTTTTGAGCCACATCGGCAGGTAAATTATTATATTTGCTTACTAACAATAGAAATTCTTTTTGCTCAACTTCTGTATCACTTTTCATTAAAAGTGGGATCTGTTTATCCCCATCTACTTTAGATTTAGATAGACCTGAAAGACTATAAATCGCTGCCTCTAATTCTGTAGCTGATGCATTCTCATTTACTACAACGGTATTGGTTTCAGCGGATAACGTATCCATTCCATTAAACAATTTAATAAACTGGCTTATACTATCTTCAATTGGTTGTCGGTCAAAACCTAATTTGATGATAGATGAGTCCTTGATTGTTAACCAATTATCAGAATAGTCTTCAACCACACATACATTATACATATCCTCATTACTATCAGTCTTCCGATTTCCTTCGATCATTAGTGTATTCGTACCAGAAATAATTAACTCTGCAGGTATATCAATTAACACTTCTTGATTTTGAGCAACAACTGGTCGGAAAGAATGAAACGGAGTTCCATTCAAATATATTGTCAAGCTAGATGTATGTTCGTTAACAAGAGTCGATGAATCATAATTAAGCTTTAACTGCACATCCTTCACATCCCAGTAATCTTCTACCGTAAAGTATTGATAATTAGTAGATTGATAGCCTGAAATTGATGCACTATTGAGTTGATATTCATATAGCTGCGTTGAAGCTTTAGCTTTATTCAACTCTGTACTTCCTAACTCCTTCGCATCTACATTCTGATTGATAGAAAAGAGTATACAGAAAGTGAAAATAAATGCTAACACAAACTGTTTTTTATCCATACTTAATCCCTCGCTTTCTGACTGTGTCAATAATTATGTGTAACTGAAATATCTTTCTCTCTAGTTTCAAAACTTGCAATCTCTAGAAACGTTCTGTTTTATACCATTTCACTTCACGTTTATATATTACATCTTTTATATAATGATAAAATCCGTAGGCAGCTACAACCATCCATAGTTGACAGTAGGTAATATACATAAGCATAATAATCCATACATTAGATAGTCGCATTTCTCCTTTCTCTGTCACAAGTGTAATAAATGTTCCTACGATAAACAATATAACCGCTAATAACCATAAAAAAGAACTAAGACTAGCAATCGTTGTTTGAACATATCCTAAAGCATGCAAAACTAAAATGGCATCAGATACTATTAAAGAGGTCAATAGCAAAAAATATATAGATAAAAAATACAAAATATCAAACCTAACTTTTTTGGCAGAACGATCAAATAGTAAAGGAATATTTTTAACAATGACATATATATTTCCCTTTGCCCATCTCGTTCTTTGCTTGAACCACACCTTTAAATTTTGCGGTTCTTGTTCCCATGTTACAGACTTAGGTTGAAATTTGATTCGATAACCTAAACGATAGATTTGAAAACTAATTTCTGTATCTTCAGCTATCGCCTTCGTATCCCACCCGCCAATTTGATCAATAATCGTTCTTCGGAGTATAAAGTTTGTACCTGGTATCGTACAAAGCTGAAACAAATTCCATCTTCCCGCTTGTGCCATCCATTGAAAAGATAATGTTTCAATATTAATAAAACGTGTCAACAGATTTACATTTCGATTTCTTGTTCTAAATTTTCCAATAACTGCTCCTAATGTATCATCGTTCATAAGTTCAGCAACTAAGTATTTCAGAGCGTTCTTTTCTGGAGTATTATCTGCATCATAGATTGCAATAATTTCCCCTTTACTTGTCTGAAACCCAATATTTAATGCATTGGATTTACCCTTACCACCTGTTTCAGCATCCGTATTGATAATGACTAAGTTTCTGAGAGCGTGTTGCTCCTTTAAATGTTGAAGTAAGTCTTTGCTATTATCAGAAGAATTATCGTTGATAACAATAATTTCATAGCGATCGTGTGGATAATCTAATGCTAGTAATGATCGTACAGTCTGTATGATGACTTTAGCTTCATTATGAGCAGGTACCATGATGGAGACAAACGGTGCTTCTCCTTCAATGATAGGGATTTTTCTTTTGTCATTTTTAATGTAATATAAATATCCGGATATAATTAATACAACATTAACTAGCAACAATGACCAAATACTAATAACCGAGAACAGCATTAAAAAGTCTGCGATGGTCATTCTCATTCTCCTTCCCTAACATATTTTTTCCTATACATTCGATAACCAATAAATAATAAAAACATAAAGATAATCAGAATAATAATGATAAGAATTATGAATATCTTATTTTGAAAAGTAAAGAACGTCTCAAAGCTTGCATCCTGCTCTTCAACATAAGTATAATCTGAGGTTATATCCGTATAGTTTCGATGCATAGCAACGACAGCGTCGTTAATTTGTAAAATACCTTGGCTTGAAGTAATCACATTTTTTTCAGTAGTAACTCGATGTGCAGATGATTTAAAATCATGAAACTGATACCAAGCTCCCGATAACCATCTCAATTGATCATCAATTCCTTCAAGTTCGTCTATATCTAGTGTTAGTACGATATTCAAGGGGAGATCGCTTATTAATTGACTAGGCAAAGCATACCCTTTCCATTTATCCAAGGAGATGCTATATAACGAGGAATCGAAAGTATTGACGGTATTCGTTGGTTGATTACTCATTACTTTGATATTTGGAAGCATAATTGTGGAATCATAAAAGGCTAATCCTTCTGACATATAATACTTGTCTTGAAACCAATACATTTCCGCCGTTGCTCCTAGCGGAGCCACTTCATGACTTACCAAGAAATCAATATATGATACTATGTTTTTCCTTAATATCGTTAAGTCCCCACTATTTGCAGAATATACAGCAGGAGTATCTACAATAATCGTACCATTTCGTGATTGTATATATTTCAATGTTTCAGCGTATCGTTTTGCGGCAGGATAATCAAAATTATTAAAGATAGGTTTGGAGCTAACTAAAAATGGAATACCCGCTTCATACAACGTGTCACTAATCTCTCGCAACTTATCAAAATCTGAAAATGGATAAACATCTGTTAACATTACATGTAGTTTCCCTTGATCAGATATATTTAACCAATCTTTCAATATATAGGCTGCACTCCACTCACTTACATCTGATTCATTGTAAAAAGAAAGGTAAGCATACTTATCATTGTTCAGTCCATATGGTGCATGGATACCATCAAGCTCAGATTCAAGTGTTCCATATGTGTGAGCATTTTCAGAAAAAGACTGAATAATAACATCATTTTTACTTAATAGTAAAGAGTCGTTGAATCCATCAATTGTTATATTAACGGTTGTTGATTGCTTAGATTGAACTGTCAATTGTAATCCGTTTACTAATTGCTTTGAGGGGTTTATACCTATATGCAAATATTTTCCTTGATACTGTTCGATATCTCGCATAAGTACATCTACTCCAGCAGTTTGTGCCACCTGATTTCTTAAAATGATAACGTAAGTAAAATCATCTACGTCACCTTGCTCATAATTTTCAGAATCCAAGACTGTCACATTTACTCCTAAGCCACCTAAGAGACGCTTAAGTGAGTCAACATTTCCCTCTTTTGAAGTGCCGGTTGCATAACTATCGTACACTAACAAAACATTTTGTCTATTTTGTTCAGCATTTACAGCCTGACTAGTCCAGAGGACGGAAAGTCCTATTACTAAAATAACAATTCGTAATACTAAATGTTTCATACTATTAGCCTCATTTCTACGTCCTTCCATCATAGTTTGCGACCTAGCCAACTTGAGATAAACAAATATGTTATCACATCAAAACATGCTGTGAATAGAAATTGGTGTTTAGCCAAATCTGCATCTCCTGCACCAACAATTGAAACAAGCATAGCAGAGATAGCTATAGCGATTAACGTAAGCATTAAAGGGAATGTAATCATCGCTTCCCTATCCTTTTTCCGAATTGCCGAAATAATTGTTGGGGCAAAGTATCCAATAATTACACCAGACCAAATGACGATAAAGCCGAATGTTTTAGGAGCAGAAGCTTGCTTCATATCACTGTATAAGGAGAAAAAGGAAGTTTGGGCACCAAACTCTTTCCCTACAGATATTTCATAATTCCCCATTGCTGCAGGACGTATAGCAAAACCAGTTTTCGCTGCTAAATCCATCATTTCTGCGGCTTTGTTCGGATGCATAATATAGTATGCCAAGATTGAAAAAGACCCATATTTATTATAATAATTTTCTAGAAGCATATTAGAATTAACATCGACTGTTGAGTAAGGTAAATAATAAATGTCCCCACTTAGTACGGCATATTGCCGATCGATACCGAAGGATTCTAAGGCTGCCTCAGGATCAGAGGAATTTAATAGTATCCCCCTATTCATTGCATGAAACATATTGATGTTTTGAAATTCATCACTAATTAATATATAAGAGCCAATTCCTGCAAATAAAATTGTGGAAAGTGAAATTGCTGTTATGATTCGATAAATTTTATTTCTCTTTACAAATATTAATAAGATCCCCATGAATGCAATGATGACACCAACTGGAGCATTTTGTTGCTTACTCGTTGTTAGAAGCAAGCTGGCAGCTGTAAATACGATTAATAAAACATAAACATTATATCTACCCACTCTTATGAGCAGTAGAGATGCAACCATGTATATTAATGAAATAAGTACGACACTCTCACTAAAAAACGAATTAAAGAAAGCTGTATATGCAGTATCTGCAAAAATAAATATTGTAAGAAGACTAATAATATAGGCTTTTATATTTCTAAGCTTCCAAGTCAACGCCTCAACTAACAAATAGATTCCAATTACATATAAAACCAAATAGATTGCGGCTTGTATCCTGATATCAAATATTTCTGAACTGTAAAACCATTGATTAATAAGGAGTGACAGTTTGATAAATATGGATTGCGATGAAAAAATAGATGATCCATTTTCGTTGAAATATTGAAAAATCCCATAATTTTTAATGAAATAACCTAAGTATTTACTGTCATAGTTAGGATCATTAAAAAACAAACCGTTGCTATACAAAATTCGAAAGTAGTCTCCGTTATCAGCCATTCCAATATAAGGAGGCACGAAAAGTGTAATTATGGCAATAATAAATACACCAATAGCTGCGACCGATGCCGGTGTAATATAATATCGCTCTTCTGCCTCATATAGATATTCTCTTAACTTCATAGTTAATCCAGCCTTTTCACTTATATTTAATAGGCGTAAGCTAATAGTGCTTGCAAATTATCAAAAGAATAGGCTTGCATTGACCCTAAATCACCGTATGCCCCATATAATTCACTGCCTTCTTTAAGTACCTGAAACCGCTCCATCTGATTAATACTTTGCTTGTATAACTCTTCGTCTCCAATCTCTGAGCCAATCATTGCAGCAATCGCATAGATTGCAGTAGATTGAATATCAGTTTTAGGAGTACCATCTTTAGCATATTTTCCGTACAAAGTTCCATGCTGCACATTCTTCTTAATATACTCAATACTTTCAAGTCGTTGCATGCCAACTTCCGCAAGCGATAAAATCGTCAGCATTGATTCAATTGTATTAATATCTTCCGCCTGATAGTCCTTTGTTTCATACGAGTATCTCGTTTCATAAAAGGGAAACTCGTCGGATAAATAACCATTTTGCATAATACTGCTCATTTGATCTATATGTATCTGTTGATCAAGATGATTCGGAATATAGCTTAATGTACGTAAATCAATATAACACAGCGTTATGAAATTATTCTGAACCCTATAATATTCATCATAAAAATCAAACAAATTACCGTTTTGAGTATTATATTTCATAAATCTTTCCGCATATTGATTAGCTTGCTTATAATAACTATCATTTTCAAATATTTCTGCTGCTTCATATAGTGCTCTAATGATTCTAAGATCATCAACAGCTGCATTCACCGTATATAACTTATTATGTTTTGGGCTATATCTGTAGCTAAAGCCACTTTCCGTCAAAAAAACCTCTTGCGAAAGCCTAAAACTATCATCAAACTTATCCTGCTGATCTGTTAATGCATAGTACCTCATTAACAATCCCATAGATTCGCTCAATATCTCATGACCAGTGGCAAAGGAATCATTTTGATCAGTATCCTTCAGGTTAGTAAATACTCCTTGGGAGCCCATTAACTTTTCAGTAATAAATAAATGCAGTTTTTGTTCACGGTTTTCATTGTTTTCGTTATTACTGTATTGATGTTGTAATCCTATACTGCGATCTTCTATTGTTTTGTCACAAGAGGTCAGAATAAAGACAACTAATACAATCAAGGAAAACAAACTTTTAGATTTCAATCGGAACATAATAATCGTTTCCTTTTCTCTAAAGATATTCAAATAAATACAAGTTTTTTTGAGTTATTACCATTTTACCATCTACAAGACGTTGAAAGTAGAGTTAGTCAAAACTACCAAATCTTTAATACTATAAGCATAAACCTATATCGGAATTTTACAAAGGGGGAATTATTCCTTAAAGTGCCTTTTATCAACCCATGTGAAGATTACATGAATAGTGAAATTTATCATTGATTAATTCCGGAAATAGCTATATAAAAAGAATTAGAACCATTCTTACTTACTACTTCTTTTAATTGAATAGGAGATGATCAAATGGACACAAAAGTTAATGCTAACACAGGCAAATGCCCTGTAATGCACGGCAGTGCTACTAGTCACAAATCTAGCGGTACCTCCAATAGAGATTGGTGGCCGAACCAATTGAACTTGAACATTTTGCATCAGCATGACAGAAAGTCTAATCCTATGGAAGAAGATTTTAATTACGTAGAACAATTTAATACGCTAGACTACACTGCCCTTAAGCAAGATCTTCATACGCTTATGACAGATAGTCAATCATGGTGGCCAGCCGACTACGGTCATTATGGTCCGTTCTTTATTCGAATGGCTTGGCACTCCGCTGGTACGTATCGTACAGGCGATGGTCGTGGTGGTGCTGGTAGTGGATCACAGCGTTTTGCTCCGCTTAATAGCTGGCCAGACAACGGTAACCTCGATAAATCTCGTCGTCTGCTATGGCCGATTAAGCAAAAGTACGGCAACAAGATTTCATGGGCAGACTTGTTCATTTTAACTGGTAATGTGGCAATTGAATCTATGGGTGGTAAGACATTTGGCTTTGGTGGTGGACGACTAGACGTTTGGCATCCAGAAGAAGATATTTATTGGGGTAATGAAAAAGTATGGCTTGACGATAAACGTTACAGTGGCGATCGAGAGCTAGAAAATCCACTTGCCGCAGTGCAAATGGGTCTAATCTATGTGAACCCAGAAGGTCCTAATGGAAATCCTGATCCGCTTGCAAGTGGTCGTGACATACGCGAAACGTTCGCAAGAATGGGAATGAACGATGAAGAAACCGTTGCATTAGTTGCAGGTGGTCATACATTTGGTAAAGCACATGGTGCAGGAGATGCTTCTCTTGTCGGTCATGATCCTGAAGCTGCTGCTATTGAAGCTCAAGGCTTAGGTTGGTTAAGTTCGCATGGTACTGGCAAAGGTCGTGACACGATTACTAGTGGCGTAGAAGGCGCATGGACGGCGAATCCTACACAATGGGATAACGGCTTTTTTGATCTATTATTTGGATATGAATGGGAACTTACGAAAAGCCCAGCAGGCGCACACCAATGGGTTGCCATTAATGTAGCCGATGAGCATCTTGCACCAGATGCAGAAGATTCCTCCGTTCGTGTTCCGACGATGATGACTACTGCAGATATGGCATTGCGTATCGATCCAGCTTACGAAAAAATTTCTCGCCGTTTCCATCAAGATCCTGAGGAATTTGCAGACGTATTTGCTCGTGCATGGTTTAAGCTTACGCATCGCGACATGGGGCCTCGTGCTAGATATCTTGGACCAGAAGTTCCAGACGAAATTCTTATATGGCAAGATCCAATTCCGTCTGTAGATTATGAGTTAACAGATGCTGATATAGAAGATTTAAAAACAAAAATACTAGATTCAGGTCTTACAATTAGCGAGTTAGTAACGACTGCTTGGGCTTCAGCTAGCACTTTCCGTGGCTCAGACATGCGCGGTGGCGCCAATGGTTCGCGAATTCGTCTCGCTCCGCAAAAGGACTGGGAAGTAAATCAGCCAAAGCAGCTTGCAAAAGTACTTACTATACTCGAAGGCATTCAAGATGATTTTGACAAAAAAGTGAGCCTAGCTGATCTAATCGTGTTAGGTGGAAGTGCAGCTGTAGAAAAAGCCGCGCAAGATGCAGGCTATCAAGTAACCGTTCCTTTCACTCCGGGACGCGGTGATGCTACCGAAGAGCAAACTGATGTAGAAAGCTTTGCTGTATTAGAGCCTATCGCTGATGGTTTCCGTAACTATGAGAAGCAACAATATCATGTTAGTGCAGAGGAACTTCTTGTTGATAAGGCACAGTTGCTTAATCTTACTGCTCCGGAGATGACCGTACTTGTTGGTGGTATGCGTGTTCTAGGTACAAACTATGGTAATACTGAGCACGGCGTATTCACAGATCATGTTGGTCAATTGACGAACGACTTCTTCGTTAACTTACTTGACATGAATGTAGCTTGGAAACCTATAGATGGCGGCGTATTTGAAGGAAGAGATCGTATGACTAGTGAAGTCGTGCGTACAGCAACTAGAGTTGACCTCGTATTCGGCTCAAACTCAGTCCTGCGTTCCATTGCAGAAGTTTATGCACAAGACGATAACAAAGAAAAATTTGTCCGTGACTTTGTTGCTGCTTGGGTAAAAGTAGTCAATGCAGATCGTTTTGATCTTAAATAAACTTTATTTTTAATAACTAAAAAAGCCTTGATAGCATATCTTCTGAAATGCTATCAAGGCTTTTTATCGTCTGCATAAGCATTAGGAAAATAGAAACAATATCTAATTCCATTCTGTTGCCACACTAACTAATAAAAATATTATAAACATTTTGTACCGCCACAATACTGTAACAAATCACTATTATTGCACATTGTGCATGTTTGCCCATTGTGCAATAATAACAATGTATTAAATTGAGTAAACTACCATTCTATATGAAAAGAGGAGAACGCTTAAGCGGTTGGATAATGATAAAACAAAATTTGCGCGATATGAAAAAGGAAGCTACAGCTAATGCTCTTGCCGAGGCGGCATTTGATCTAGCGCTGGAAAAAGGATTAGACGGATTTATCGTTGAGGACGTCGTACAGCGTGCTGGTTTCTCCAGAAGAACGTTCGCAAATTACTATTCCTGCAAGGAAGAAGCAGTAGCTATGGCAGCTGTTATCTTCAAAGGAGCAGACGAAGTAGCGAATTGGATAGAAAATTTGAACGAGGCCATGACGCCGCTCGATATCCTTTACCAGCTAATGAATCTGCAACAGACAGGAGAGCATTTCATGAAATTGCGTCAGCTCGTGATGCTTTCACAGCAGACGCCAACACTTGAACCATACATTTTAAGTGCACTTCGTAGTTTACAAATAGCAGCACAACAATTTATAAGTGAGCAATCACTGGGACGTTATCCGGAAGGATACACCCACCTACTCGTTGGTGCCGTTTACGGAGCCATTCTTCCATTACTTGACGGTAGTATGAAAGTCTTGTTTGCTGGTGAATCGGCAGAGGAAACTCCGAACACCATTACATTCGAGTATTATTTAGATACAATGTTCAGTTACTTACGCAAAGGGTTTTAAATGATAACACCAACATATTTCTCTAAGTAAAGGAGTACGGCTAAATTATGTCAACTTTCTTGTATAAACTCGGTAAGACCGCCTATTCTAAACCATGGCATTTTATTGTTAGCTGGATATTAATACTAGCAATTGTGCTTGCCATACTAGGAGTTAACGGCATTCATGTCACTTCTGATATGAAAATCGAAGGCACGGAATCTCAGAAGGTGCTAGATCAACTAACCCAAGAGTTACCTGAAGCATCAGGCGGTCAAGCCAGCATCGTGTTTACTGCTCCTACAGGTGAACGTCTGGACACAGCAGAGCGATTAAGCTCAATTAGCGAAGCTGTCAATAAAGTATACAATCTAGAATATGTTATTAATCCGATCGAATTGGCAGCACAAGCTGCTCAAGCTGGAGCTTCGATGAACGATGCAGCTCAAGCGGCGCAACAAGGGGCTTCAATGAATGATGCAGCTCAAACGGATCAAGCAGCGCAACAAGGTAATGCAGCGGAGGCCAATCAAGGATTTGCCTTAGAATTACCTCCGTACGGGCCTATGATGATCGATGGTGTACCAGTTCCCGGCGTCTTGATGGCTAATGATGGCAGTATTGCATTGTTCCAATTTCAATTCACCGTTCAGCAAATGTCACTGCCTGAATCAGTTCCAGACTTAGTTATGGATGCTGCTATGGCTGTTGAACAGACAGGGATTTCCGCACTACCAAGTGATTCACTTTCTACAAAACCAGCGATCGGCTCTACGGAAGCAATTGGACTTCTGGTCGCTGCAGTTGTGCTATTCATGACATTAGGCTCTGTTGTTGCAGCAGGCTTGCCACTTCTTACAGCTCTAATGGGAGTAGGAATTAGTGTAGGTGGTGCTTACGCCTTTTCGAAAATGTTCCATATGACCGATCTTACGCCTGTACTAGCATTGATGGTCGGACTTGCGGTCGGCATCGATTACTCACTGTTTATCGTAAATCGTCAGCGTCGCATCATTCTTGAGCAGGGACTAAGCGCACGAGAAGCTTTAAGTAGAGCAGTTGGTACTGCCGGAAGTGCGGTATTCTTCGCAGGCTTGACTGTTATTATTGCGTTGTGCGGCATGGTTATTATCGGAATCGGCTTCTTATCTGCAATGGCGCTTGTTGCCGCAGTAGCCGTTCTGATCAATGTGCTCGTTGCGTTGACTCTACTTCCTGCCTTGCTTGGTCTAGTAGGAGAACGCATCTGCTCAGCGAAAGCAAGAGCTAATAGTAGCAGCCAGACGAATAAAAATCCGAATGGTTTTGCTCATCGTTGGGTAACAGCAGTCGTGAAAGGCCGCTGGGCAATTGTATTAGTTGTCATCGTTATTCTTGGCGTAGCTGCAATACCAGCGGCTAAGATGGAAATGGGTATTCCCTCTGGCGCTACAGCTAACTTGGATACAACAGCAAGACAAAGCTACGATGCCATTTCTAATGGTTTTGGTGAAGGCTTCAACGGTCCGTTGCTACTAGTAGCAGAACCGCAAGGTGACGCAGACTCCATTACAATGGAGATGTTAGGCGGACTAGTCCAGCAACTTCAAATGCATGACAACGTTTCGGTCGTAACTCCGATGGGTGTCAATCAAACCGGTGACATGGCTATTATTAGCCTTATTCCGAAAACAGGTCCAACGGACAAAGAGACAAAAGATTTAGTGCAAGAGCTTCGTGCCACAGATTCCAGTATGGCACAAACGCATGATGTGAAGTTAGGCGTTACAGGATTTACTGCGATTAACATCGATATGTCCTCGAAGCTAGCCGAGGTGTTCCCGCTATACGTTGGCATTATCGTAATTCTCTCAATTATTATTTTGCTTCTTGTATTCCGTTCGATTATCGTACCTATCAAAGCGACGCTTGGTTTCCTACTCAGCATACTCGCTACTTTTGGTATTACGACTGCAGTCTTCCAATGGGGATGGGTGCATGATCTATTCGGTTTCGATACAGGTGGCCCGCTTCTCAGCTTTATGCCGATTATGGTTACTGGTATTCTGTATGGTCTCGCGATGGACTACCAAGTGTTCCTTGTCAGCTCCATGCGTGAATCTTACGTACATGGTCATCATGGAAAAGAGAGCGTCATTCACGGGTATGATCAAGCAAGCCGTGTTGTCGTAGCTGCAGCAATTATAATGGTTTCTGTTTTCGCGGGCTTTATCTTTGCTCATGATATTATGATCAAACAGATCGGCTTTGCACTTGCAATCGGTATTTTAATTGACGCTTTCTTCGTCCGCATGGCGCTTGTTCCAGCGGTAATGGCGATTTTCGGCGACAAAGCTTGGTCGTTGCCAAAGTGGCTCGATCGTTTGCTTCCTAACCTAGACGTCGAAGGCGATAAGTTGCTTGCCGAGCTAAATGCGCAAGAAGTAGCTGAGCAGAAAGCTCAAAAAGGTGCTTCCGTAAAAAAGAAAACTAAGAAGGTTCCCCATCAGGCTCACTAGTTACTATTGACACAATATTCATTATTAAGATGTTATACAAAAATAGCGAAACGTCGTTGACGTCTCGCTATTTTTGTTCTTTTCTTTTTTTGATGGAATAGGTACATCTTTGTCCACCTTTAGCCAGGCAGTCAGTTCTCGAAACCTCAGCATTATCTAACAATGATTCAAACAACTGTAATTCACATTGACAAGCATGCTGATATTTCATGGCAACTTGTTCAATCGGGCAATTATGCTCTTTAATTACATACTCTTCTTCATTAATCTGCTCCCAATCGACCATATACCCGTTCTCATTTTGAATATTAGCAAGAAGTGCTACTTGATCAGAAAGATCTTTACCTCTCATGCTTGCATCGTATTTATTAATCATTTTATTTTTGCGACCTTCAAAGAGCGTTTCAACTGCATCTTCACCAAAATGATCCTCTAATTCACCTAATAATTCTAATGTTAAAGTATGGTACTTTCGCGGGAAGAAACTTTCCGCTTGCTGGGTTAATGTGTATACTGCTGTCGGTCTCCCTATTGATTGTCTCATTGTTTTTGCGGTAATAAGATTATCTCTTTCTAATGTTTGAATATGGCGTCTAACTGCCATAACAGTTATGCCAAGTTCATCAGTAAGCTCTTTCGTACTTAAAGCACCTTTAGTTTTAAGAATCTGGAGAATATACTCTCTTGTCGAAAGCTGAGCATGATCTAACATTTCCATCTATAATCACCGTCCTGAACAACCCATTCTATTGGTTAATCTAATATTTAATAGTGTAATCATATCATTTTCATAGTGTGTTGTGTTACCAAATATACATTCAATCATTTATATATTATTATATATACTAAGTGTACAATTATTCAATGGCATTGGTTAAGTTAAATTTAAGAAATACAAAATCATGGACATTACAATAAAAAAATAAAAGTGCTAATGAAAAACAAATTGTTTCTCATTAGCACTTTTTTATTTATCGATTAGCTAATGCATTCTGAAGAAATATCATCTCATCTGCTAGTTTATGCATTCTACGATAGTAATCTTCATTAGAGATATTATTATTTTCATCAAATAAATCGTTATGCACAAAAACATTTCCAACAGGTACAACAGCTTTCAAAAAAGTTAGTATAGGTTTTAACTGATGTTCCCCTACAAGAAAATGTTTATCCGATCCTCCCAAAGTGACTACTCCAGTTACCTTATCTTTAAGGGCATTAGCCGTCTTAGAACCTGCCAATGCTCCTGATAATCCGATCAACTTCATATTTCCCATCCCTCTCTAATGCTATTACTCGTTTCAAAATATGATTGAGCATCCAGTTTCTTCTGTTCCATCAACTGACTAAGCTCCGATGATGGAAGCTCTTGACGAAGATAACGATGAAATACCAACTTAACTTTTTCCCCATATAAATCAGCTGAGAAATCTAATAAGTTACAGCTTTTGAATCTTCTAGTGGCTTTAATGAAACTTCAATATATTCTATTGTAACCCTTCCTCTGTATTGATTAGTTGACCTCTGTTGCCTTTCATTATGAAGAGAATTTTAACCGTTTGTCAATCGTTATTATACTTATTATACATTTATGTTGATTATGTATGTGAAATGAGGTATGTTTGATTTGTAAACAAACTACTTATCTACTGGAGGAATTATTATGTCACATAAATTACCTGCATTACCCTATGCTAATAACGCTCTTGAGCCACATATCGATGCTTTAACTATGGAAATTCATCATGATCGTCATCATAATACTTACGTAACTAATCTTAATGCTGCTTTGGAATCTGCTCCTGAGCTTCAATCCAAATCAGTTGAAGAGCTGATCGCTAACCTAGATGGCGTTCCTGAATCTATCCGTACCGCTGTTCGTAACAACGGTGGTGGTCATGCCAATCACAGCTTGTTCTGGCAAACGATCGCTCCGAATGCTGGTGGCGTGCCAACTGGTGCACTTGCAGCTGCAATCGATAGCAAATTTGGTAGCTTTGAAAACTTCAAAGCAGAATTTGCTAAAGCAGCAACTACTCGCTTCGGCAGCGGTTGGGCATTCCTAGCTGTAGCTAATGGTAATATCGAAGTATATAGCTTACCAAACCAAGATAGTCCAATTATGGATGGTAAAACTCCTCTTCTTGGTTTAGACGTTTGGGAGCATGCTTATTACCTGAACTATCAAAATAAACGCCCTGACTACATCGCTGCATTTTGGAATGTGGTTGACTGGAATAAAGTTAACAACAATTACGAAACAGCCATTCAGTAATAATCTATTCCTAACGCTACGGATGCAATGATTTCAAAACGTTTGCATTACATTAAAAGTGCAAGGGTATTTTATAGTAATCATTAATTAATGAAATAGAGGTGAAGACAATATGATTGAAGTAAGTGACAAGGCTAGCTCTATCATAGATCAAATGATTTCCGAAAATGGCGACACAAACTTATTTTTAAGAGTTGGAATAGACGACGGTGGATGCAGTGGATTATCATATAATATCAAACTAGATAATTCATTATCAGAGTTTGACAAATTCATTCAAAATGATAATTTCAAAGTGGTTTGGGACACTCGAACAGAAGAGTATTTAGAAGGTGTATCCATTGATTATATAAATCAAGGGATGACAGGCGGCTTTACAATCGATAATCCAAATGCCAAAGCTACTTGTGGTTGTGGAGCTAGCTTCAGAACTGCTACATTTAAAGGCACTCGTAAAAAATGTGATTAACAAAAACTCGTTTCTCAATGATGAGAAACGAGTTTTTGTATGTCTATTAAATCAAATAATGACAACTTCAGTTTCAAGATCAATATTGAATTTCTTCTTCACAGTTTTTTGTATATGTCGGATCAATATTAAATAATCCGTTGAAGTGGCCTTATCTACATTTACAATAAATCCTGCGTGTTTAACTGAAACTTGAGCTCCACCCACTCGATATCCTTGTAATCCACATTCAGATATTAACTTACCTGCAAACTGATTAAATGGTCGCTTAAAGACGCTTCCACAAGATGGATATTCTAGCGGTTGTTTTGTTTCTCTAGCTATCGTATTCTTTCTCATTATACTTTGAATATGATCTTGATCCCCATTTTCAAGTTGGAAAGTCGCTTCTAGAACAATATATTTCTCCCTTTGAATAATACTCGATCGATAGCCGAACTGCAATTCTGACTTATCTAGTATATGAATGTCTCCAGACATAGAGAGAACTTTTACAGAAGTAAGAACAAATGAAATTTCACCACCATAAGCCCCTGCGTTCATTAATACCGCTCCTCCAACACTTCCAGGAATACCACAGGCAAATTCTAATCCTGATAAGTTGTGTTCGAGCGCAGCCTTAGAAACATCAATAATACTAGAACCGCTATAAGCTTTAATTACATTTTTCATAACTTCTATTTTATTCAGATTGCTTAAGTTCATGACAATTCCACGAATTCGTCTGTCACGAATAATTATATTTGTACCATAGCCAAGAATCGTCAACGGTATTTTTTTCGTGAAAGCAAATCTAGTTATATGCCGAACTTCTTCTACAGTTGCTGGCATAATATAAATATCTGCAATTCCCCCTGTTTGAATAAACGTATGATTAGCCAATCGCTCATCAAAACGGATAAATATATCGGGCGAAAATACTTTTATTTCTTTCGACACTTGAGAGTAATTCATAGTTATCCACTTCCCGCTTATCGCGTAGATAAGTGCTCCTTTATATAAAATAAACTCGTTGTAATTAATGATGCGTATGAGTAAACACAACATTGTATACTTAGTATATGTTTAAGTATATAATGTGTGCAGTAGTTAATCAATAATTGATAGATTCCGAATATATATTTCATCTACTCTCATAAATTACAAAAGCATAATAAAAGCATCTCCGAATGTTAGTATTGTCTAACAACGGGAGATGCTTTCATCATATAATTCCTCAGGATAAGAAGCCACATTCGATAATGCAATCTATTATTCCACGTAGGATACAAATTCGTTGACAGGTTTACGATAACCTCTAGGTCTTCTACTGGATACTTTTTCTTTGCCTATTGTAATCATCATCACGACTTCATATTGATCTTCAATTTGCAAAATATCTTTAACAGCAGCTGCATCAAATCCAATCATTGGACAAGTATCCCAACCTTTATCTTTGGCAGCTAACATAAACATCATTGCAGAAAGTGAACCATTACGAATCGCTTCATCACGCTGGAAAAGGTCTCCGCCTTGCTCATAAAATGTCGTCGTATCTGAGACTTGGTAATCATACTCTTGTTTATTAACTATTCCTAGCATTAACAGTCCTTCATATATTCTCGCAGCATCTTTAAATGCTAATTTATCACCTGAAACAATAATAACTGCTGAGGATGAGGATACTTTATATTGATTATTAGCTGCAGCTTGTAGCTTTTCTTTCACCGCTGAATTGGTAATGACCGTATAGTGTGGATGTTGTAAGTTAAATGCTGTTGGAGCGAACTTAACTAATTCAAATATTTCATCTAATTGTTGATTCGTGATCGGATGATCAGGCAGGAAATTGCTCGCTGAACGTCTTTCTTTAACTAACTCTTCAAATGGTGTCATATGTATTTCTCCTCCAGTATGATGTGTATTAAGTTATTTTTGTACGATGATGTCATTCTAACGCATACACTTACTTTTTGTAAGTGATAATTCACACGTTCTCACACATAACTTATTCATTTAGAACTTATTAATTATGAACAAACTTGTACAATATTGAAATATTAGGATATACGTTAAAAAAAGAAGAAACCATCCGAAGCGAAATTCGCTAGCGGAGCAGCTTCTTCTAATTGAAGATTCGTACTGCAGATTAATTCAAGCAGACATAGGAAAGCCATCTAATCATCATTCATTCATAACTATAACCTCTGTAGTATCTTGTAATAATTTTATTACTTCTGCTGTACTAGTTTCATTAGTGATAGCATCTTGCATTATCTCATCTGTAGCTTCATAAAATTGATTGCTCTGTTCCCGGCTAATAAAAGGATCCAATCTAGTGAAATTAAGAGGTGCTACATGATAAAAAGCGTGTAAATCCACATTTACAATTTGTTTAGAAAACTCTTCCCTTGCAGGTAATGAAGAAAATGTACTGCTCTTTTGTTCCAACTGTGCAAATTTTTCACCATTTATATATGTAATAAAATCAACGCTCTCTTCGATATGGCTTGAATCTCGATTAACACCAAATAGTTCATTAGGTTGCATAGCATCAACACTCTCTAGTGAAGAATCAGTTGGTACTGTAACAACTCCCCATTCAAAATCTACATTACGCAAATCATTAATTAAATCTGAATAGTCCACCGTTAAAGCCACAATGCCATTTGAAAATTTTGAATTGTCGAATGGAGTTAACTCTGGGTAATTGTCTCTTGTAAATACCGCTCCATTTCTTGCATTTTCAATTACCACATTCATTATATTATTCCAACCCTCTGTGTTGAAAGTAACATCCCCAGATTCATTGGCATATTGTACTTTCATTGTATCTGCTATATTCATGGCTAAATCAAATAAAGTTCTATCGTAATAAAAACTGATTATCTCATTATCAATAGTGTCATCAGCTCGGGATATTCTACTAGATAATTCTAAAAGTTCATTCCAATTCATTCCATCAATAGGATATTCAACTCCCAGTTGATCCAGGATTGTTTTATTGTAGTACATAGCCTTGCCTGTAAATGTTGGAGATAATGCATAGATACTACCGTTGCCTTCTTGTCGTAAGTAATCTAATAGATTAGAATTTATTTGATCCATACGGAAATCCTTCGATTTTTCGATATAGGTGTCAAGATTTAATAATTTTCCTTCATCTACAAAATATTCATAATAATCGAAATTAGATAATATATCAGGTTTTTCAGTTTCAACAATTTCTAAGTACTGTTCTATAGTTAAACCACCCTCTACAGGTATGATCTCGAAATCAATGTTTTCAGTACTTGCAAGATATACCTTTCCATACTTATTCATAAATTCATCGGTTGAATGATATAACACTTTCAACGTAACTTGCTCTTTTGCTGGTTGAACAGCACAGCCAGAAAGTAACAATATAACTAACAAAAAAGCTATCGTTTTTTTCATATTGAGCCACCTTCATTTTATAAATACTATTTTTCAAAATAAATCATTAATCTTAATATCATTAACAAAGTTAAACTTAGCAAACGCAGATTAATTTGTCAATAATTAACAAAAATACTCATCTATATTTCCATAATAAAACGAGCCGCAGAATCGTAAAATGTACCCATTATAAGGTCACTTTATTGATTCCACGGCTCGTCATATTATTAGAGCTATTACCCAGCTAGTTGCTGAAGCTGCTCAATGGTCATGCGATGAACAAATTTACTAAACTTCTCTTTCCCTTTAGCATTTGCTTTATAAAAATGAATAATTGCATTAATAATAGGTACTAATTGTTCTTCCTTTAGTCCAACGACTAGTTGTTGAGCAATTAAAGTTTTAAGTCCTTTCGGTTCTCCTCCAACATATATATCGAAAGTATCTCGCATTTTTATTACGGCTATATCTTTCAACAAAGGTTCACTTGTCCCTAAAGCACAACCTGCATATCCAATTTTAAGCGGAGTCGGTGTGTCGATACCTGCAATAGCCTGATTCAACAATTGAGCTGTTGCCAGTCCACTATCTTCCGCCCCTCTACAGAAATTACAAACAATTAAACTTTTAGATACAAAGCCTGTAGGATATACTTCCAAGCCCGAACGCTCTAGTTGATCCTTAATTTCATCGCGTCGCTGTAAAGGAACTTCCATATAAAGTTGCTGGAAGTTCGTCATCTCAATTGTACTATCCATACTAGCAACATTACCGATCGTTACGAGTTGTTCTGGTGTAAATATACTCCCTCCTAATTGAATCGGAGGGGTAACTGCAATCTTTATCTTGTCATCCATCAAACCATCTCCATCTATCTATTTGAAAATGAAGTTACCACTAACCTTGAAAATTAACAGCTTCCTTATATTAGTGACGTATCTTCACACGTTGCAGACGAAGAGCATTCAACACAACAGAAACTGAGCTCAATGCCATAGCTAATCCTGCTACCCATGGTGCTAATAGACCAATTGCCGCAATCGGAATACCAAGTGTGTTATAACCGAGTGCCCAGAATAGATTTTGTTTAATATTAGACATCGTTTTGCGACTCATATAGATTGCATCTGGGATACTTGAAAGATCACCACGCATCAACGTTACATCAGCAGCTTCCATAGCTACGTCAGTTCCTGTTCCAATCGCCATCCCAATATCTGCTGTCGCTAATGCCGGAGCATCATTAATACCATCCCCGACCATAGCTACTTTCTTCCCTTGTGCTTGAAGCTTCTTCACTTCTGCTGCCTTACCTTCTGGTAAAACTTCAGCAAGTACATGATCAATGCCAACTTGAGTAGCAATCGCCTTCGCTGTTCGTTCATTATCACCAGTAATCATAATAACTTCGATGCCCATTTCTTTCAGTCTACTTACTGCAGCTGCAGAGGTTTCTTTAATCGTATCGGCTACGGCAACCATACCTACAAACTCATTATTGATTGCGACAAGCATTGCCGTTTTCCCTGATTCCTCGAGCTTTGACATCTTGTTATAAGATTGTGTTGCATCGACTCCGAACTTATCCATCAAACGTCTTGTGCCAATTAATAGCTCTTTCCCTTCAACGACAGCTTTAATTCCATAACCAGGAATCGCTTCAAATGATTCCGTACTTGGTAGTTCGATATTTCTATCTTTAATACCAGCAACAATCGCTTCTGCAAGTGGATGCTCTGAGTTTTTCTCAGCTGCTCCTACAAGTCTAAGGAATTGTAATTCATCGCCTTCTACAAGCACATCAGTAAGTTCAGGCTTTCCTTTCGTTACCGTACCTGTTTTATCAAGAATGATTGCATCAATTTTATGGGTTTGTTCTAAATGCTCTCCGCCTTTGAACAATATACCCAGTTCTGCTGCACGTCCAGATCCAGCCATAATAGAAGTCGGTGTAGCAAGGCCGAGCGCACATGGACAAGCAATTACCAGTATCGCGATTGCTTTTTCTAAAGAACCGGCAAAGTCACCAGGTGTGACCAAGAAGTACCATACTAAGAAAGCTACAACTGCAATGCCGACTACAATTGGAACAAAGATTCCTGAGATAACATCGGCTACCCTCTGGATAGGAGCTTTCGAACCTTGCGCTTCTTCTACAACTTTTATAATTTGAGCAAGCGCCGTCTCTTTACCAACTTTTGTTGCTCTAATACGTAACATACCGTTTTTATTAATGGTTGCTCCGATGACTGCGTCACCAGATTTTTTTTCTACTGGTAAGCTCTCCCCAGTCAACATTGATTCATCTATGGAAGACACACCTTCTATTACTTCACCATCAACTGGCACTTTATCCCCTGGACGAACAAGGACGATATCTCCAGTAATGACTTCATCAACTGGGATGTTTAATTCTTGACCATCACGGACAACGAGCGCAGTCTTCGCTTGAAGCCCCATCAAAGATTTAATCGCTTCTGAGGTACGACCTTTAGCTAATGATTCAAATAATTTACCCATAAGAACTAGTGTAATTAGTACAGCACTTGTTTCATAATACATCTCCGGTCCGTGGTGAGCACTACCTCCTGCAATAGCCCATTTAATCGTCAAGTATAAGCTATAGAAATACGCTGCCGATGTTCCAAGTGCTACTAGAACGTCCATGTTAGCACTACCATTTCGCAATGCTTTATACGCTCCAATATAAAATTGTCTTCCGATATAAAATTGAACAGGTGTCGATAATGCCAATTGGAACCAAGGATTCATAAAGAGATCCGGAAGCCAGATCCAAGAAGTGAATGAAAAGTGACTTACCATCGCCCAAAGTAATGGAAGAGACAGCATAGCAGAGACAATGAGTGTTCTTTTTTGCCTGTTGATTTCTTGCTGACGACGCTCTGCTGGATCACCTTGCTCTTGCTTTGGAACTGCTTTATATCCGAGTTTCTCTACACGTTTCTGCATATCAGTTACCGATATTTCTAACGGATTATATTCAACGTGGGCACTTTCTATCGCAAAGTTCACAGTAGCATGACTAATACCAGGTAACTTATTTAATGTCTTTTCGATTTTCAAGGCACATGCTGCACATGTCATTCCAACCAATTCTAACTCTACTTCTTCTTTCGACACTCCATACCCAAGCTTATGAATGCTTTCTTCCATTTTTGCAATACTAGTTATCGCTGGATCAAAAGATACTGATGCTCGTTCCAATGCAAAGTTTACGTTCGCTTCTGATACACCTTCGAGCTTGTTTAAACCCTTTTCGATGCGGTTAGCGCATGCTGCACAGGTCATCCCCGTAAGTTGCAATGACGTTTGTTTCTCTACGTTATTGGTTTCCATCGTAAGCAACCTCTCTCTTAGACGTCATATCCTTGTTCTTCAATGACTTCTTTAATCTTATCAATCGAGAATATATTTTCATCAAACTCTACTGCAACTTTCTCGTTTGCAAGGTCTACTTTCCCTTTAACTCCTAGCTCTTGTAATGCATCTTCAATCGAATTAACACAGTGTCCACAAGACATTCCTTTTACAACTAATTGTATATTTTTCATTCTTCATATCTCCTTTTTCTCATTATTTCCCTCGAACTAAATATACCCCCATAGAGTATATTTAGTCAAGTAGTATTCTTATATATTTTTTCTTATACGATTAAGTTTTATACCGCATCCTGCTTTAACATCTAACAAGAATCTCATATTAATGACATAAAGCCGTCCATTTAGAGGGAATACCCCATTTAGGACGGCTCAATTTTAAGTTTCACTTTACTGAGTTGTAACTAATGACTACAACATGACGTTGAGTCACTTTTTCATATTACTTTGTTATTTCACTTTCAGTTACCCATTGATGATTTTTAACGATCTCTCCGCCACTTGTGGGCGTATAATCAACCATATAAACTGTTGTTTGCGTAGCAGTATCAATAGTAGCTGTCGCTCCGTTCATACCTTTCATATGATCCGTTTCTAAGATAACTTGATCACCTGGTTTATACGGTTCTGCCTTGTGATCTTTAATTTCTTCTTGGATTACCCATTTATGATTTTTCACTTCCTGACCACCTGTTGTAGGAGTATATGATACTTCATACACTGTTGTATCATATGCTCCGACAATCGTTGCTTTAGCCCCGTCCATACCTTTCATATGGTCTGTTTGTAACGTAACTTGTTCTCCCACTTTATAAGTTGGATTTTTTGCTTCTTTCAATCCTGTTGGTACTATTCCTGATCCAGAATGATCCATATCGCCCATGTCCATATTGCCATGGTGCGAGGAATTAACAGCTGTATTGTTCCCACAAGCACTTATACTAAGAGCAATCATCATTGCTACACTTAAAATTACAAATATTTTTTTCATTGTAATAACACCCCTATATTTTATTTTAAAACTTTTTGGCGTCCATCATTATGTACGAATCTCAGAATTAAGCTCATTCAAACTCCGAGTTATATACCCCCTTACAGTATGATTTCATATAGAATACCCCTATATATTCATTATTAAACCCTCATTTATTGTTACTTCTCCTAATAATTCTTTGGAAATTATTTTTCAACTGGAAAGAGGTTAAAAAGGTTAAGGGTGTCATTGTTGTGACGATTGTTGATCTTAACGACGGGTAAGAGAAAAGGACTGTACAGAGGAAATTTAACCAAGCGCGTGTACAATTACAAATGATGTTCATGAATAAAAACTAGTGTTATCTTTACCAAGAGAAGTTAATTATCATTAACACAAAATAATAGATAATTCCCTCTCAAATGTAATATGCGACAAAAAGTGAAAATGTAGGAACAGAAAAAAATACAATAATAAATATTGTTTTTAGTAATACTGGTAATTTGAATACGCATTTAACTAGTATTAAATAAACAATTGGTATTAATATTGCTAATGTCAGATATATACCTGCTTCAATAGGTTTGACTTCCGACCAAAACGCCCCTGTGCTTGTAAATTTATACATCAATACTAACCAAAAACAGACAAAACCTATAATCATGGCAACACCATTTAAGAATGAATTCATAGTTAGTTTCACTCTCTTATTGAAATGTATACAGCTAAAATATCATTTTCACTTTCTACTCTCACTTCTATATATAAGGTAAATACCCATTATATTGTGCAATCATAATTAAATAAGGAAAAAAGAAACTTATAATTAAAATAATTGTTTTTATGAATATAGGTAATTTAAATACATATTTAACTAGTATTAAATAAACGATAGGTATTAATATTGCTAATGTCAGAAATAGAGCTGCTTCAATAGGCCTGACTTCCGTCCAAAACGCCCCTGTGCTTGTTAATTGATACATCATTACAAAGCAAAAACTGATTAAACCTATAACTATAGCAGCAATATTTAAGTGTAAATTTTTTATTAGGAACACTCCCATCACGAACCAAAAACACTTATAATTGGTTATAAATTATTGATTATAGATAATATCGACATACAGTAGATTACTTTTAATACTTTTATTGTTAATTACATTTATTTTGTTATTCTATCGATGCAATAGAAACGAGCCTTAGATTCGTATCTAAGACTCGTTTCTCGTTGAAGGAGTCACATCTTACTCTCCTATCACATATTGAGTTTTCCAAACGTTGACTTAGCCTATAATAATTATTATGATTATTAATCACTTCGACTCACACGAAAACCTTGATCAGGCCCAAATCCATTCGACTCGAACTTACCTCGAAAAGATACCGCATTGTTGCTAATATCTCCTATCCAGCCGCCGCCCTTCACAACTCTGTATAAACCGCTTTGAATATTTTCATCTTCATACCAATCCCATACCCATTCTCTTACATTACCTGACATGTCATAAAGTCCAAGCTCGTTAGGTTCCTTTAAACCTACCGATTTTGTTTGATTATTATTGCTTTCTATAATAGGCCAATTCCAATCTCCATTTAAGTAGTTATCTCCTGCATTTTTCCAATACCATGCTACTTCATCTGCTTCATCACTTCCACTGTATGTGTATCCATCACTCATTTGACCCCCACTTGAAGCATATTCCCACTCTGCTTCGGTCGGCAAACGATATCCATTGGCTCCCTCATTAATCGTTACATTCCATTTCATATTATCGTATTCACTTTTATTTTTCGGATCTTTTTTCTTCTTGTTTATATTGTAATAAGGCTTTAACCCCTCTTGTGTGCTTCTTTTATTACAGTACTCAATAACGTCATACCAGCTTACCATCTCAACAGGTAAACTTTCGCCTATGAATTCTGAGGGATTACTTCCCATTATATCCATCCACTCTTTTTGAGTCACTTCATGTTTGCTTATATAAAAGTCAGATAACGTTACTTCTTTCTCATAGAAATTAGACTTTGTATTCAAGAACGTCCCGCCTTTGACGAGCACAAAGTTATCTTGTATTACAGGCTTTTCATTCTTTGCAGCATTGTTTGTATCCGTTCCTTTTGAACAAGCGCTAGTAACTACGATAATAGAAATGATAAGAAAAACGAACAATTTTCTCATTGAAATATCTCCTTTAAATAAGAGGAAGCGTTATTGTGTGTAAAATAGAAAGGTCGCCGGGTGTGAGACCGGCAGACCTTAGCAATACAAATGAAAACTTATTCTATACAATTAAGTTCGTCAAGTGCTCTCAATTACTATCGCTTTACCGTTTACCAAACCGTTACGTTAGAACTACCACTACTTTGATAACCTTCTGTCGCCATAACCTGGTAAGACCAACTATACCCAAGATGCATACCAACATTTTTCCACGCGTTAACATGGTTTCCAAAAGTTATAGCAACATTGCTACCTGTCGGTCTTTTGGACTGTCGTACACTCCAGTACTGAGTGAAAGTTTGTGTACCGTCAATGGAAGGTGCATTATAGCGAGTCGTAGTATATATATCATAGGTGCCACCATCACTGTTCACGCTACCTTTATACGTTCCAGTAGGTCGATAAGTACCCCAACTATCGACAACGTAATATTCAATAAGTGAGTTTCTTGTCCACCCGTAAAGAGTCAGATATCCATTGCCTGATGGAGCCCAAACTCCTGCATTATAATAGACTGTCCGAGTTGGTGATCCAACATTCCATCCTTTACCAACAACAAAATTACCGGTATTACTCCAGTTTACACTGTAGTTACCACCAGCTCCGTTTGTTGCATTTACTGTTCCACCACCGTCAGTCCAATTCTGATAGTAATCTGTCGCTGCACTTGAAGATGCACCAATCAAACCAAAACTCATTGAAGCTACAATCGCTAAACTCAAGAATGTCTTTTTGAACTTAAACATAATCATCCTCCTATAATACTTAGATTTGATACTACCTACCTACCAGCTGTAAGTTGTTTCTCTTGAAGTAGATTACTTATTTGTTTCATATTCTGTGAGCTTCTAATTGTGCCTCCTTTCTATGTAGATTATATAAAGTAAACGCTTACATAACATTGAATTAATTAAAGATTTGCCTATACTAATTAAATATAATTCAAAAAAATGGTAATATTAAACCACTTAAGAATTACATAGTTATCATATTCTCACCAAATTTGGTTATGAAAGCTATAGGGGTTTCCAGCTAACGGCACTCTCTCTCCGTACCCTCCACATGAATCTTACTATACGAAAACCCCTTGATTCTTCCATAAGAATCAAGGGGTTTATTAAACATTCAAATATTTTCTTAAACAGTAGTATTGACCAAAATTAGCGTTAATACTTTACAATATTAATTCCTAACAGCACTAAAATTCCCATTCCAACAGCCCATACTACAATAGCAATCGTTTGCCAAATAATCACGTATCTTTTGGATGCACCTGACGCAATACATATTAAAGCAGCTAGATGATCCCCGATCAACAACGGACCAAGGAGTGACACTCCGGGAACACCAAACTTATGGAATAGTTTCTGTCCTCGTTCTAAACGTTTGTTTTGTTTTTCTTGTTTACGTTCAGATGTTTTTCTACCTTGTAACCACTGCTTAAAACGATCACTGGCCAGAATAACAACCATAACTGAAATCCAGTTTCCAACTATTGCAGCTACTATTGTCATCACTGCAGAGAATCCAATTGCAATCCCAACAGGTACTGCAAAATATCCTTCGATAAAAGGGATCATTGCCACAATCATAACCCCAATGAATTGTAATATCGGATTTGAATCTTGCAACTCTTGTAAAAATTGTTCTAACATGTTGTACCATCCTTCTTTATTGATGTATGCATGTCTCCTAGCAGTCCTTCATTTAAATATGGGTACATGAATTAGATTTTGTAAGCTTTCATTGCTTTACGAAGCTCTTTCCAGCTTGGGCGTTTACCGTACATCAATACACCAGTACGATAGATTTTAGCAGATAGCAATACCGTCAAGTAGATTGTAACGACTAGAATACCTAGTGATAACAATACTTCCCAAATTGGTGTATCAGTTAATCCAATACGTAATATCATAACGAATGGTGAGAACAATGGAATAAAGCTACAGATTTTCACTAGTAAACTATCTGGTGTAGAAATGCTGAATATTGCGATATAGAAACCAGCTAATGAGATAAATGTCATCGGCATTACCGCTTGACCTAAATCTTCAGTTCTACTTACGATAGAACCTAAAGCCGCATAAAGTGTTGCGAATAAGAAGAATCCAGTTAAGAAATACAGTACCGCAAATACGATTAGCATCGGATCAACTAGTGATAGATCAATATCGAATCCTGCAAGTACATTTTTATTATGTGGTAGATTAAGATTGATTAATCCAACGCCAATGTATAGAGCTAGTTGAGACAGAACAAGTAGGAACATACCTGTTATTTTACCAAACATACTTGTCAGTGGAGACACACTTGTAATGAGAACCTCCATGACACGCGAACTCTTCTCAGCTGTTACTTCCGCAGCAATCATCTGACCAGAGATCATAACCGCCATGAATAGGAAAATAATAATGAAATTAATTACAACCATATTTACGCCTTGCTCTGATGCATTTTTACCTTCTGCTTCACCTGATGTACCTGCGCCAATTTGTACAGAATCAATAACGATAGGCGCTTGAAGCTGTTTCCATTGATCATCAGTAAGACCTGACTGAGATAGGATCGTTTGTTGTCTAATGACTTGAAGTCCAGTTTCGATCTGAGAGGCAATCGAGAACTCCATTAACTTCTCACTCTTCACAATGATTTCTGGGAAACCACTATCCGTTACTTCACCAAATACGATATAACTGTATAGTTCACCATCATTCAATGCTTTCTTCAGTTGCTCTTCATCTTTAGTAGCATCGCCTGTAGAAGCAAACCCTTTGAATTCGAAACTACTATTACCACTAGCAGTAAAGTACTCTTGTAGCTGCTTACCTGTCGTTGCGGCTAATTCATTATTCGTACTTTGCGAATAACCAATTGTTTTAACTTTATCTTCTGAATCAAACTGATCAATAATAAATGGAATATGAACGACTGCTGAAATAATAAGCAAAAATACAATAGTAGAGATTAAGAAAGGTTTCCCTTTTAATTTATTGAATAATGTAAACCGAACTACCGTCATGAAATTATTCATGTGCTTCACCAACCGATCTAATAAAGATTTCGTTCAAAGTAGGTTCCTTTAATTGGAAATGTTGAATGTCTGACTGAGCCAATGCATGATTCAAAATGCGTTTTGCAACGTCTTCACGTTCTATTTCAATTTCAAGACCATTCTCATGACGATGAATTGCTTTCACACCTTCAATATGTTCAAGACCTGTTACTTCTTTGTCTGTGGAAAGTAACACTTTTTCTTTCGGGAATCTACTCTTAATCTCTTTCACATTACCTTTAACGACTTCATTCGAACGATGTAAAATAGTAATGTTACGGCATAACTCCTCAACATGTTCCATGCGGTGAGTTGAGAATACGATACTTGCACCCTCATCACGTAACTCTTTCACTGTTGCTTTCAATAATTCTACGTTAACAGGATCTAGCCCACTGAATGCTTCGTCCATAATAAGAAATTGTGGTTTATGAATAATAGCGGATATAAATTGAATCTTTTGTTGATTACCTTTCGATAATTCCTCAACACGTTTATTGTAATTTTCAGGAACACCGAAACGTTCCAACCATTCTTTCAAACTACGATCAGCATCTTTAGCTGACATACCCTTCAACTGCGCAAGATATACCAATTGCTCACTTACTTTAATCTTTGGATACAATCCACGCTCTTCAGGCAAA
This sequence comes from Candidatus Pristimantibacillus lignocellulolyticus, assembly GCA_023639215.1. NCBI lineage: Bacteria > Bacillati > Bacillota > Bacilli > Caryophanales > Paenibacillaceae > Pristimantibacillus (SeqCode) > Pristimantibacillus lignocellulolyticus (SeqCode). Next base: position 2,840,140 of record CP097899.1, on the reverse strand, counting down.
TAACCAATATTGTTCAATAATGATTTGTCATATGGTTTACCGTTATATTGAATATGTCCTTGATCAGGATAGATAAGACCAAGAATCATACGCATTGTCGTTGTTTTACCTGCACCATTGGCTCCTAATAGACCATAAATTTCACCACGACCGACTTCAAATTGTACTCCGTTGACAGCTGTTTTGTCTGCATACTGTTTGTATACTTTGTTAATTACTAATGGATTCACAATTTCCCCACCTCTACATTAATTTGAAAAATGACCAACTTGATTTATATGTTGAAGCAGTATGTCATCAAGCTCTAAAAGCTGCTTCGTGTGAACTTTAATCCCTTTTTCCAAAAACCATTGCTCTGCTTCCCAAGCTTTTGAGATCATTACTTCAAGATGTTGACCGCTATTATTTTTATGCGACACATAGCCAGGAACATGCCTTATATCACCTAATTGCTTATCGCTACTTTCCACAAAATACGTCGCCCAACTTCGAAGCAATTCGTCTTTTTCATAAAAGCCTAGTATTTTACCATTATACTGGAATATAATGTAATCTGCTAATCTTTTAACTTCATCTACAATATGAGTAGCCATTAAAATAGTCTTATTGCCTGACTCCATATATTGATGTAAAGTCTCTATCATTGATTTCCAAGCAATCGGATCAAGTCCCGATGAAGGTTCATCTAGTATTAATAGATCCGGCTGATGCGATAATGCTAGACAGAGGTCAAACTTACGTCTAGTTCCTTTCGACATCTTTTTCAATGGAATATCATCTCTTGTGTTGAGCAGTGATAATAATCCTTGATACGTTGTTTCATTCCAATTTCTATACCATCTCGAGTTAAATTTAGCTTTATCTGAGCCTCGCATATATGCGTCATAGGAAGAGGGTAGCTCACGAACATAACCAATTCTTTGCTTTAATTCATCATCGTTCTCTAGTCCTAGCTGATGATCAAAAATCGTAATGTTCCCTTTGCTAGGTTTCATAAAGTTCATCAAGCAATTGAATAGTGTGCTTTTTCCTGATCCATTCGGACCAACAATTGCGGTGACATATCCTTCTGGAATAGATAACTGCAGTGGGCCAAGCGTAAATCTATCTCTCATCACTTTCATATCGGCAACGACAATCGCTTGTTTCTCCATCTCTATCCTCCTAAAACTTTTCATATCTACTTCGAGTAACTAAGCAATGAAAAGTTGCTTCGAAAGCATATAGCTAACTTTTCATATCTACTTCGAGTAACTTCTCAGCAATGAAAAGTTACATCGGAAGCATATACCAAACTTTTCATATCTACTTCGAGTAACTTCTCAGCAATGAAAAGTTACTTCGAAAGCATAAACTTTATAACTCATACTTTTGAATACGTTCCATCAGTAATTGCTCTAGTTCATCCTTGGAACATTGCACACGCCTCGCTGCTTCCATAAGTTGATCAATCGCTTCTAACACAACAGATTGTTTCTGATCTTCTCGAGACTGTTCTTCAACTAATGATACATAGGTGCCTGTGCCTTGCTTCGTTCGAAGTAACCCTTCAGTCTCAAGATCACTGTAAACACGTTTTATAGTAATAACACTACACTTCAATTGAGAAGCTAATTCTCGTATAGACGGAAGTAGTGTACCTGCAACCAATGTCCCGCTAATGATCAATGCTCTAAGTTGTACCTCAATTTGATAGTATAGCGGCTCTGCACTTTGCTCGTTGATTTGTATTGGAAGCCGCATTAATATTCACCTGCTTTGAAAGTAATCATATATTTCTTTTTCTGAATTTTGGAGTAATCATCTTATGGGCTATAAAAATTGAAGCTATAATAATGACTATACTAACAATTAATACGATCAAAGGTTGTTGTCTAGCAAATACGTCCAATCCATGTAGCAAACTATAATCAGCTAAACCATAGTAGAGCACTACTAATGCTAGAAATAAAATTGGATAAGTCCAACATATGATTGAATAAATTTTCAATGAGAACACCATTTCACAATATAGTAAAGCAAAATTCAGCACTAAAGATATCGCTAGTAATTGTAACGCATGTAACAGAAGAGGGAGAGGTTCAAAAGAAACATCGGTTAATACCATCGCCATAATCATTAACACATAATAAATTAAGATTGAAAGTATAGAGTAAAACGTAACACCAATAATTCTTGACCATACAAGTTGATCTTGCTTGATCGGTAATGTCCTCCAGTAGATAAGACGCTCTGCCAGTAAATCTCGCTTCATATCACCTATTGTATAAAGATGTGTTGCTATTAATCCTATCCCAGAAAAAACGATGAGCAGAAGGTACTCTGTTATTAGAGAGTCTAATTCTATCCCTTCTACAACAGCACCAATAAAAGAAGTGTAAGTAAATAGGGCTACATACAAAATGAAAACTATAAACGTTAGATTTTTCCATCTAGCGTTTTTTATATCCTGTTGAACGAGATATCTTACTCCTTGCCAGTAACTCATCAAACTTCCTCCCTCATTGCCTTTCCCTATCTTTTATGCGAAGTAGAGTGTATATACTGTATATATCTATATACACAGTATATACACACAAAATAACACTGTCAACACTTTCCACAAAAATTTTTTTCATATTTTTCCTTTTATAACGCAAATGATCCGAGAATAATTCCTTTTTGGAATATTCTCGGATCATTCTTTGTTGAGAACTATTGTCTGAACAATGCATCAATAAATGGCTCTGTATGCCCACCTGGATATAATAGGTATAGTAAGCAATATACCGTCACACCAGTAATAGCGGTTATGAACCAAATAACTGCTGTTACTCTACCAATCTTACGATGCTTCGAATACTTTTTCTTATAACCAAGCGTCAATGTAGTAATCCCAAAGACTGCTGCTACCGTCGCTAATACAATGTGGAAGAATAAGAAGATTAGATATATCGTCTTCAAACTATCTGGTCCACCCCAAGTTGTATTACCTACAAAAATAGTACGTGAAGCATAAATAATAAAGAAGATGATCGCTGTTATTGCTGCCCAGAACATCATTTTTTGATGTTCTTCTCGCTTCTTATTCAGTATTAATTTCCAGCCAATGGCAACTAGTATCGCACTAAGTGCAATAAAGAAGGTGCTAATTGCGGGTAATATTTCGAATTGATGCTGATCCATTGATTGACCTCCCCTAGTCTATCTTATTTATTTTGATTCACTAACATAGCATCTTTCAACAGCTTTGCATCAAGATCCTCTTGCTTATGTTCTTTGTTGAACCAGTCACGGAATACAAATCCAAGTAGTACGCCGTAAGTAACCTCTTGTACTAACTTCATAATGATTCCACCTGTTTGCTGGTCTTCAATGACAGTGAACATATTGAAAAATTGCGGACCTTCAAATTGCTCAAGTAAGAAGCTAGTATCTCCAGGTACGCAATACCCCATAGCTTGAACCCATACTTCAGGATCATTATAGATCGCGTACAATGAAGCATTCGTGAAAATAATAAGCGCACATGCTGGCGTAAGTAATACACCATTAGCGAAAATATAGGCCATCTTTTTCACATGCGCAAGCTTGGCCCACTCTTTAACAGGCGTAATAACATGCCACCACATCATAAATGCCATGATCAGCATCACTACGTAGTATATATTATGCACTGTGTAATGGGTCATAACATAGTCATGAATAACTGGGATATGATATACAGAAAATGTCATATTGAAAAGAATAAGCGTAACGATCGGATGCATAAGAAATTTAAACTTTTGCCACATAGGAGCTGAAAACACTTTTTTCCAAACAAATGAAGGAACTGATGCTAATACCATTGGAGGCACGATCAGATAAGAGATCGACATATTTACCATATGGAATGAGAACATGATATGCCCTAGTAAGCTGGATGGTCCACCATTCGTTATGTAATACAGTAGTGCTGCTGAAATAAATAAAGCGATTTGTCCACCTGATACTTTTTTTTCCATAGGATAATGTTTCTCACGCCATGGTCCTATTATGTACAAATAAGCGATAACGACTGCGATTGTAGCAAATAGAAACATCGGACTCCATATTGCTTGAAAACTAAAATATTGTAAGCCGAACATGTTAAAGCTCCTTTCTTATGCAACACATCATCGATAGCTACAAAATAAGAGGGTCCAATTAAGGACCCTCTTTCACTTAATTAGTTATTACTTCCATTCTACCATCTAGTCCAGTACAACGCCATAATAATACAAGTAAATACGACGATAACACCTGTTAATATCGCAATTATAGCGAAAGTGTGACCACGATCTTTCATATGCATCCAAAATGCCATCTGAACGAATACTTGTAGTATTGCAAGTACAACTAGCATGATGTAGATGAAATCAGTATTGATCTCACCAGCCATTACTAGAGCGAAAGAGATGAATGTTAACAGAATGGAAAAGATAAACGCAATAATATGCTTTTTGGAGCCTTCTGGCCTCGTTTGCTTCGCGTTTGAATGATTAGAAGTCGTTGGACTACTTGCCATTTTATTAACCCACCTTTCCCATTAAGTAAACAACTGTGAAGATGAATACCCAAACTACGTCGATAAAGTGCCAGTACATACCGAATAGGTAAACTTTCGGTGCTGTCGTTGTATTCAATCCACGTCTTGTCAATTGGAATAGAATCGATGCTGCCCATAATAGACCAAAAGCTACGTGAGCACCATGGAAACCAACCAAAGTGTAGAACGATGTACTGAATGCACTAGCTGTGAATGTATGTCCTTCATGTGCATAGTGAACAAACTCATAAATTTCTAATCCTAGGAAAGCAAGTCCTAGAAGCATCGTTACGATTAACCAATTAACTAATGCTTTTTTATTATGTGCATGCATCGCTTGTAGTGCAAAAACACTGGTCAAGCTTGAAGTAAGTAATAGTGCAGTTGCAAGAGCTACTAAGCCGAAACTGAATAATTCATTGCCTGTTATACCACCATTTACTTCGTTACGAAGTGTTAGATATGCAGCAAATAATGTACCGAAAAGTACTGTCTCACCACCAAGGAATAACCAGAAGGCAGTAATCTTATTACGACCCTCGAGCGTAGCTCTTTCTGGCTCATGAGGTAGATGATCTTCTACATGTGAATGTGAACTCATGATTTAACCCCCTGATCTTTTAGAATTTCGTCTTCTTCAATATGGAATCCATGATCATCAATCAATGAACGAAGTCCCATACATCCGAAAGTAATTAGCAAGCCAACGATACCTACCGCATGACCAACTGTAATGAAGCCTAGTGTACCCCACTCGCCAGAGTACATAAATCCAAATCCTGTAATGAACAAGCCGATACCCATAACGAATGGAAGAATAGAAGCATTTGGCATATGAATTGGTCCAATTGGTTCAACTGGAGTCATAGCTGTATTGCCTTCCATTTTTTCATGCCACCATGCATCATATCCACGAACAAGTGGAGTTTGAGCAAAGTTATATTCAGGTGCTGGAGATGCAATTGTCCACTCAAGTGTACGACCATCTTCCCACGGATCATTCGAGCAATCTTTAGGTTTTCTTAAAGTGATAACAATGTTGATAAGGAACAGTATTGTACCTACACCCATCATTAATGCACCGATTGTACTAATGAAGTTCATGTTATTGAAGCCCATACCGTCTAAGTACTGCCATACGCGGCGTTGCATACCAAGTAGTCCAAGGAAATGCTGTACGAAGAATGTTAAATGGAATCCAATATAGAATATCCAGAACGTTACTTTACCTAGTTTTTCGCTAAGCATACGTCCGAACATTTTTGGCCACCAGTAATGTAGACCCGCGAAGATACCCATAATCAAACCACCAACGATAACGTAATGGAAATGGGCAACAACGAAGTAAGAGTCATGATACTGATAGTCAGCAGGCGCTGCTGAAAGCATTACACCAGTAACACCACCCATTACGAATGTTGGTACGAAACCAATCGCATATAGATTTGCTACTGTGAATCTAATCGAGCCGCCCCACATTGTGAATAGCCAGTTGAAGATTTTAATACCTGTTGGTACTGCAATCAACATCGTAGCTACGGAGAACAATGCATTTGCTACCGGTCCAAGACCAGTTGTGAACATATGATGGGCCCAAACCATGAAGCCTAGGAAACCGATCAAAATTGTCGCAAATACCATTGAGCTGTAACCGAATAGACGCTTACGAGAGAATGTAGATATTACCTCGGAAATAATTCCGAACGCTGGCAATATCAATATGTACACTTCTGGGTGACCAAAGATCCAGAATATATGTTCCCAAAGTACGACATTACCGCCGGTTTGTGGATTGAAGAAATTACCGCTAAATAAACGGTCAAACATTAATGCTGCTAGACCAACTGTAAGAGCTGGGAAAGCGAACAGAATTAGAGCTGATGTAATAAATGAAGCCCAGGTAAACATCGGCATACGCATAAATGTCATACCAGGAGCACGCATATTGATAATGGTAGCCAGGAAGTTAATACCACCAATTAGCGTACCGATACCAGCAATTTGAAGTCCGATTACATAATAATCCGTTCCGTGATGCTGTGTGAACTGAGTTCCTGATAGTGGTGCATACATTGTCCACCCTGCATCAGGTACAGAACCAGCAATGAAGCTCACATTAAGTAAAAGTCCACCGAAGAAAAATGTCCAGAAGCCTAGTGCGTTAAGGAATGGAAACGCAACATCACGTGCTCCTAGCTGCAATGGAATAATAGCATTCATTAGAGCAAATATTATTGGCATTGCCGCCAAAAAGATCATTGTAGTACCATGCATTGTAATTAACTCATTATAAAACTGTGCAGTTACTACTTCCTTCTGTGGAAACATTAGCTGAATACGAATTAGTATCGCTTCAAGTCCACCAACTAGGAAGAAAAATCCCCCTGCAATCAAATACAATATTCCGATTTTTTTATGATCAACCGTTGTAAGCCAGTCCATTAGACCAGTACGACGTTTAATCGCATGCGCATTTGCATGAGCCAAGGTAGGTACCTCCTTTTACACCGATGATTGTAATTTATTCAAAGTCAAGCGTTAGATTAGATAGGTATTCTGCAATACCCTTCGCTTCTTCGTCAGTAAGCGTATATGCATTAGTCATTTTGTTACCTGGTTTGTAAGCTTCAGGGTCTTTTATCCAATTGTATAAGTTGTTATATAGAGTATCTTCGTGTTTATACTCTTTTTCGCCTTCTTCTACATTTATTAGAATACCACCGACGCTTTCACGTGAACCAATACCAGTTAAGTTAGGATATATGCTTTCGCTGCCATCCTGACCTATTGCGTGACATGTTAAGCACTTACTTTCAAATGCACTTGCAACATCCGGATCTGTTGGAAGTTCTACTGCACCAGTCATCGCAACTCCCCAACGTTCAAAGGAAGAAGGTTCAACTGCTTTAACTTTGAAATCCATCAAACCATGAGATGTTCCGCACAATTCCGCACATTTACCTAAGTAGACGCCAGCTTTAGGTGCTGAGAAGTACATCTTGTTGACGTTTCCAGATGGGTTCGTATCGATCTTACCCGCTAATGAAGGAATCCAGAACGAGTGCAATACGTCTGCTGTAGCAGCTTGAATAGAAATAACACGATCAGTCGGTACAACTAACTCTTGAGCCGTTGTAATTCCTAGTTCAGGATATTCAAATTCCCACCAGTATTGATGTGCAGTTACAATAACTTGTAAAGCTTCTGGGTCTTTTGAATAATCTTTTGATAAATTAAATACTGATTTTAATGTTGGTACAGCTAGAATAACTAGAATAATAATTGGAATAACTGTCCAAATTACTTCCAGTTTATGACTACCTTCCACTTGCTTAGGAATCGTATTGTCTCCCTTGCGTCTACGGAATTTGATCAAAACAAAGATACAAATCGCAAACACAACGATAACAACTAATGACATCATGGTAATTGAAATCTTCATCAAATTAAGTTGTTCTTGAGCAACAGGTCCTTGAGGATTAAGCGCTGACATATCCTCTCTACCGCAAGCTGACAGCACAAGCACCAACAAAGCCATCAGAGGCGCCAGGCGTTTTACAAATTGCCACCGTTTCATTAATAATCAACCCCACTTTTGACGTTTTCACAGCAGCCTTATGTATGTGGCAAATAGTCTGCTGCGTATAACACAGATGTTTCACAAATATTGCATTCTAAATCACTTTATTAAATATAAAGTTGTGACAACCTTTTGTCAATGTTCCACAGGAAGTTCACAAATTGTTCTTAAAGCTGTCATATACTAACGAAACTTCAACAATTGGAATTATATTACTTGATAGTAATATCCTTTTCTTACTTTGTATGCTAATAGTTAACGTTTCCAATTAGTATGGTCAATTATGTATGTGAAAGTAATGAATATTTAGAAGTTATTTAATGAAACAATAGAAGTATGTCAATTAATCGATTGGAGGAGTTTATGATGGCAAATATGAGGCAATTATTCGCATTGTGTTTCGTTCTAATACTGCTTATCTCAGGATGCAGTAGCGAGATCGAACGTTACAGTAAAAAGCTAGATAAAAGTGATTATGGGAGCGTACAAGCAAAGCAAGAACAAAAAGGAAAAATCATCTCTTTCGGTACAAATCACATTGATGATGACCAGCATATTAATCATACCTTAAAATATAGCAGTAAGCTATCAAGTAGGCTTCATTCCATCGCTGGAGTAGCTAACGCACGAGTGTTCCTTACCGACAAAAATGCTTATGTTGCAGTTGTTCTTGATAATACAGGACGAGGATATGCCAAATCTGATCATTATATTGTACCAGATACATCGGCCGGACCTAATATTGCACCCAATACGATTACAAATAACCCTTTCAAAAAATTCATCTCTGTAAACGATAATACGCAACTAACCGATCCCTTCAAGCAAACAATCGCTGATAAAGTATTAGAGCTTGCTCCTGAAGTAGAAGAGGTGCATATATCCGCTAATGTAAACTTTATGTTCTATATGGATGAATTCGCTCAAGTTGCATGGGCTAATGAGCCAGTAGATAAATACTTGAAGCAATTCAACATTCTCGTACAACATCAATTTGCTAATGGCATGATTATGCCTACTTCGTTGAATGATTATAGGAATAAATAGCCATATAATTCGAGTTTCTTCTATATAATAGTGACATGTTCCATAACTTGATGAAACAAAGTGAAGAAGCAAGGGTTTAACCTTGCTTCTTCGCTTGTTGTTCGAGATATGCGATAGTTTGTAATAGTCCTCGCTTGATATCTTCTAGTTTCTTTTGCTCTGTTAGCTGCTCACTTTGTAGATTCACTTCAATCGCTCGCTTATCTTGTGTAAATAATGAGAGCGTTTGGTCTATCGTGTACTGTGCAATAAATACATCCTCGTATTTCAGATTAACAGTATCTAATTGTTTCTTAAGCCATACCTCTGTTATTCCATTATTTCTCATCGTGTCTAATTCCATTGAACCATCAACGATTAGAGTTATCGGCTCTTTCTCTGGTTCAATCTTCATGCCCAACATATTAGGCGTTATTGGATTAAAGTCTTGTTTCAAAAACACGCTTATATCTCCATTTGCTTCTATTGATGCACTTTCGACATCTGATATCTTATAGACATCTTTGTTCCTTAATCTTTGGAGTAACTCTTCTACCGTATATCGCTCTTTGTGCAGTGCTTCCTTAAGAACAATACCATTTGCTATGAGCATCCGTCGATTACTATCAATGACATTACGCGCCTTTTTGCTTTTTAGAGTCCAATATTCCAATAACATGGTAACTCCGACCCAAATAATTAAAGCAATGATGCCCAGACTCCACAACTTGTCATCTTCCATAGCAATATAAGCAGCAATATTTCCGATACTAATACCTGAGATATAACCGAACAAGGAAATCTCTGAAAGTTGCCGCTTACCTAGCATTTTTGTAAGGATAAACATTACGATTAGAGCTATTAGCGTCCGATATGTAAGCTCAAATACTTCATTCATGGTGATCCCTCCCCACAATAGTATTGCCATTCACTAGAAAGAAATACATGGGAGGAAGTTCAAAAAATGGGCTTTGATAACGATGATTATGCTAACGTAACTTAATCGACATCGAATATGAAGCGAACTTGGGAAGTCCGGTACGCGTGTACCAACCACGTACACTTGCGTTTCCTCCTCCCTCAAGTAGCGCCTCATCTTCTCGATTCTGAAAGCCCACTTTTTGAACCTTCATCTTAAGGGTAGTTCAAAAAATGGGCTATGATAACGATGTTTATGCTAACGTAACTTACTCGACATCGAATATGAAGCGAACTTGGGAAGTCCGGTACGCGTGTACCAACCACGTACACTTGCGTTTCCTCCTCCCTCAAGTAGCGTTTCATCTTCTCGATTCTGAAAGCCCACTTTTTGAACCTTCATCTTAAGGGTAGTTCAAAAAATGGGCTTTGATAACGATGATTATGCTAACGTAATTTACTCGACATCGAATATGAAGCGAACTTGGGAAGTCCGGTACGCGTGTACCAACCACGTACACTTGCGTTTCCTCCTCCCTCAAGTGGCGCCTCATCTTCTCGATTCTGAAAGCCCACTTTTTAACCTTCATTTTAAGGGTAGTTTTAAAAATGGGCTTTGATAACGATGTTTATGCTAACGTAACTTACTCGACATCGAATATGAAGCGCACTTGGGAAGTCCGGTACGCGTGTACCAACCACGTACACTTGCGTTTCCTCCTCCCTCAAGTAGCGCCTCATCTTCTCGATTCTGAAAGCCCACTTTTTGAACCTTCATTTTAAGGGTAGTTCAAAAAGTAGGCATTCATTCAAAGTTGTAGTTCAAAATATCTCATCGTGATCACGATGAGTACGTAAAAGGAGACTATTCGGCATTGAATAGTCTCCTTAGTAATCTTATATTATTGCACGACGTCGTAGCCTTGTTCTTCAATTGCATCAACGATCGCTTTTGTATTGATCTTGGCCTCATCATACTGAACAGTTACTTTCTTACTCGCAAGATCAACTGTTCCGTTAGCGCCTATTTCTTGTAATGCTTTCTCTACTGAATTTACACAGTGTCCACAGCTCATTCCATCAACTTTCAAGACTACTTCACTCATTATAATCTCTCCTCTTTACTTCATTAATTTGGATACTGTTACAAGCAGTTCGTCAATTACTTCATGCTCACCAGCTTCAATTCGATCAACGATGCAGCTTTTCATATGTGCTTCTAATAACAACTTTGCTGTGCTACCAAGTGCAGATTGTGCAGCAGCGATTTGGTTCAGCACATCATCGCAATACGTATCCTTCTCAATCATTGCTTTAATGCCTCGAATTTGACCTTCGATTCGATTCAATCTTGATACAAGCTTGCGCTTATCTTCATTAGAATGATGACTATTTCGAGCTGAAGAATGACAACTATCTGACTTTACATCACAATGATTGTCATTATTCTCACCTATTTTTGAAATCTCATTCGTTAGTTCTTTGTCCAATCTAAGATACCTCCCTAGGGTACATTATTAACTTAACTATAACAGTTTAACTTATGGCTGTAAAGAAGTGCTACACTAGTTGTTCACTCCTCATTTTAACAAAAAAATCACTTTGAAAGCGCTATTGTATATGGTACGATTCACCTAACAACTATATTATTGAGGAGACTATACATATGACAATAAATTACGCACACCGTGGAGCAAGTGGATATTGCCCAGAAAATACAATGGCTTCTTTCGTTAAAGCGATTGAACTTGGTGCCACTGGAATTGAAACAGATGTTCAGATGACATCAGATGGTCAGCTTGTGCTCATTCATGATGAAAATTTATTGCGAACAACAGGTGTCAATAAGTATGTTAAAGATGTAACACTAGCAGAAATCAAGCAACTAGACGCTGGTTCATGGTTCAATGAAAGTTTCTCTGCAGAAAAGATCCCTACGTTAGATGAATTGATGCAACTTGCAAAGCAATCTAATATTAAATTAAACATTGAGATCAAAAGTGGTATTTTCATCTATCATGGAATTGAGCAGAAAGTCATTGATAAAATCTACGAATATGAATTACAGCATGATGTTATTATCTCCAACTTCAATCATTACTCATTAGCACTTTGCAAACAAATCGATCCAGCAATTGCTACAGGTATTCTTTATATGGAAGGGTTATATCAACCTTGGGATTATGCTGCAACCTTACAAGCGGATGCATTACATGCTCCTCGCTTTGCAGTAATGCCAGCATGGGTAGAAGAAGCAAAGCAACAAGGTAAAATCTACAATGTGTGGACCGTGAACAATGAACAAGAAATGAAGGGTTTTATTGCTGCTGGTGTAGCAGGTATCATTACCGATTATCCAGATCGCCTACATCAAATCTTGCACGGAAAGGAATAAGTCTATGAAGAAAACTTGGCTACTTGGCTTTGGATTTTTCAGCATTAGTTTAACCTGGGGGCTATATAATGCATTTATCCCACTTTTTTTAGACAACTATGTCGTAAAAAGTGCCATGCTAGTCGGATTTTTAATGACGATTGATAATTATTTCGGATTATTTCTACAGCCTATTATTGGTCGAAAAAGCGATAAGACGGATACAAAAATCGGAAAAAGAATGCCATTTCTTCTTATAGGAATGCCACTCGCCGCTATATTCTGTGCTTTAATACCAATGAGTACTAGCTTTTCATTATTAATTTTATTCATGGTTCTTATGAATTTATCGATGAGTCTCTACCGTTCTCCAACAGTATCTCTCATGCCAGATATTACTGAATCTAGTAAGCGTACGCAAGCAAATGGGATTATTAATCTAATGGGTGGTATTGGATCTATATTTGCATTCACTGTAGGTTCAAAGTTATATGATCAACATATTGCATTGCCGTTCTTAACTTCTTCTATTCTAACATTAGTGAGTTTAGTTATTCTGATGGTATTCATTCGTGAACGCCGTGATGCACTTGAATATATCCCTCATACTCCGCAAAAGCAAGAAACAGTAACCCATGAGCGCGTATGGGGAAGAGCTCATATATTACTTCGTCAAGCAAAAAAAGAAATGTCTACTTACAAACAAGAATGGACATTGCCGACCATCTTCTTACTTGGCGCTATATATTTCTGGTTTTTCTCTTATCAAGGTATTGAGGCGTTATTCACCTTATACGGAAGAAAAGAACTTAATCTAACGGATACGGAAGCATCTTTCTCGCTTGCCTTCTTCTCCTTGTCATTTGTCGTTGCAGCTATTCCAGCTGGATACTTAGGGCATAAATACGGTAAAAAAGGTACCATTATGTTTGGAGTAGTCGGACTGATCATCGTTTTCTCATCTATTTCTTTTGTTGATTCTCTACTTGCATTAAGAATTTTATTATTGATTGGCGGTATATTCTGGGCGATGATTAACATTAACTCTTACCCATTCGTAATTGCATTAGGTAAAGAGAGTAGCATTGGTACTCGAACTGGTATCTATTATATTGCTTCATCTTTAGCAGCACTGTCTTCCCCGCCATTGATGGGTCTTATTGTAGATTTACTTGGTTACTCCTATCTATTCTACGCGGCATCATGCGGCATGATTATTGCTCTATTCTTCCTATTCGGCGTGAAGGATCAAGGACATACAAAACGAACAACTTTTAATGCTTCTATGTGACCCTAGTATTATTAATACTTAACTAATGTAGTAATAAGATTAACATCACATATTCAACTGTCTTAATAAAATAAAGGATGATATCGCGTGTTCAATCTGCGATATCATCCTTTTAAGTTTGCATTAATGTGCTGTTTCTTTGAAGCTACCACCTACAACATCTGCTACAGATTCTACTGCCATAAATGCTTGCGAATCTGCTGCTTGGACAATTGATTTTAACTTAGAAAGTTCAATACGTGAAACGACACAGTAAATAACTTTCGTATCTTGTCCTGAATAACCACCGGAAGCATGTAGTAAAGTTGTTGTACGACCTAAGCGGTCTACGATTAGTTGAGATATTTCTTCATATTTATTAGAAATGATCATTACAGACTTCGATTCATTCAAACCTTCTACAACAATATCAATAACCTTAATTGCTATATAATATGTCACCATGGAGTACATGGCTGAACTCCATTCGAATACAAAGCCTGCTATTACAAAGATAACTACGTTAAACACCATAATAATGTTACCAACAGAGATTTTTAGCTTTTTGGATATTAGAATCGAGATAACTTCAACCCCATCCAAACAACCACCATAGCGGATAACAAGTCCAACCCCCATACCAAGTACCATACCACCGAATAATACAGCTAATAACTTATCATCTGGAAAAGGAGTAGAATGGTGTAACATTGCCGTTGTTAGTGACATTATTGCTATACCATACAACGTTGAAAATGCAAAACCTTTACCTAATTGCTTATATCCTATAATTAGAAATGGAATATTAAGAACGAATAGTAAAATACTTAGTGGTAGTGAAGTAAGATGAGATACCATAATAGAAATACCAGCGATTCCGCCGTCTATGATATTATAGGGAACTAGAAATTTTTCAAGTGCGACCCCCATCAATATTGCACCAATTGTAATAAAAATAAATCGTTTGAAAAACTCTCCTTTGGACATGTTACGTTCTCTCCTTGTCTATCTCCGAGTAAGCTTGTCATGCTTAAGTTTGTACTATTTATCATACTATTACTTTTTCTCAATTGCAAAAAAAACATATCTCGAAGCAACTAAATCGCTTCAAGATATGTTCGAATTGCTCTATTATTTTACAGCTGCATCAATATCTTTAACCATTTTCTCTACAGAGATTAATCCACCACCAGATAGGTACCAGTATTGAGGATCAAGGTAAGTAATATGACCTTCTTTGAATGCATCAGTGTTTTTTACAAGATCATTTTCAACTGTATCTTTTGCATTACCTTCGCCGCCAACTGCCGCAGTACGGTCAATAACGAATAGGTAACCAGGGTTTTTCTCTGCAATATATTCAAAACCAATTTCGTTACCATGTGTAGAAACTTCAAGCTTTTCGTCTACTGCTGGAACGCCTAGAACATCATGAATTAGACCAAAACGAGAACCGGGACCATATGCACTAATTTTACCTTCATTAGCAAGAATAATTAGACCTTTCTTATCTGTAGCAGACACATCAGCTTTAACACCTTCAATAACTTCGTTAATTGCAGCTAATTCAGTAGCAGCTTGCTCTTCTTTACCGAAAATTGTAGCAAGTGTATTAACGTTTTTAGTGAAAGAGTTTAAGTAATCAGCGTTATCAACGCCCATATAGATTGTCGGAGCAATTTTACTCAATTCTTCATAAGCATCAGATTGACGACCAGAAATAATAATTAGATCTGGCTCGGCACCATCGATTGCTTCGAAGTCTGGCTCTTTCAAACCACCAGCGTTAATATAATCAGCGCTAGCATATTTTTCAAGGTATGCTGGCAGTGAATCTTGAGGAACGGCTACAATAGATTCAACACCTAGACGATCCAATGTATCAAGTACACCAAAATCGAATACAACGACTTTTCCTGGGTTGATTGGTGCATCTGTTTCACCTAGTAGATGAGTTACTTTAAGACTAGTTGCTGAAGGTTCTGACGAATTCTCAGGTGTATTTGTAGTTCCACCCGTTGCTCCGTTATTTGTTGCATTGTTCGTGTTATTGCCACATGCTGCCATTACAATAGCCATTACTACTACTAGCATCATCATTGATAAATTCTTTTTCATATCTTTTCTCCACCCTTTATCTCTATTATTTGAAATACACACCAATACGATTACCATCAATAACTTCTATTGGAATATTCATATCATATATACTTTCCAATACAGGTTCATCGATAATTTGTTCAGTTGGACCTTCTTGTACAATTTTTCCATCCTTGAGTGCAACAATATAATCAGAATAACAAGAAGCAAAATTAATATCATGAATAACAATAACAATTGTCTTTCCGAGTTCCTCAACAAGTCTTCTTAAGACCTTCATAATTTGAACGGAATGTTTCATATCCAAATTATTAAGTGGCTCGTCAAGCAATATTACTTCTGTATTTTGGGCAATAATCATAGCAATATAAGCTCTTTGTT
Organism: Candidatus Pristimantibacillus lignocellulolyticus; assembly: GCA_023639215.1. NCBI lineage: Bacteria > Bacillati > Bacillota > Bacilli > Caryophanales > Paenibacillaceae > Pristimantibacillus (SeqCode) > Pristimantibacillus lignocellulolyticus (SeqCode). The sequence continues at coordinate 2,823,945 of CP097899.1, read as the reverse complement.
TCTGTCCACCACTTAATTGATCGAGAAATCGATCTTTCAAGTCGGTAAGGTCCATATACTCAATCGCTTCATCTATGAAAATCCAATCTTCCTTCGTTAATTTCCCTTGTGAATAAGGAAACCGTCCGAAGCTTACAAGATCACGAACAGTTAAGCGCATGCTAATATGGTTGGACTGCTTTAGAATAGAGATTTTGCGCGCTAATTCCCCCGTATTCCAAACACTCACATCCTTACCATCAATTTTAACTGTACCGCTATCTTTAGTGAGAAGCCTACTTATTATAGATAGTAATGTGCTTTTACCTGCACCATTAGGACCGATGAACGAAGTTATCTGTCGCTGCGGGATATTCAAAGAAACATTATCTACGACAGGCTTGCCACCATACATTTTGGTAACATTACTTACTTCAATCATGCTTTACTCTCCTTTAGTAACAAGTATATAAAGTACAAACCACCTAAAAAATTAATTAGTACACTTACGGTAGTACTGAAAGTGAACACTCGTTCAACAAGCAGCTGGCCACCAACAAGTGCAATGATGCTTATAAAAATCGACGCTGGTATTAATACCGCATGTCGATGGCTTCCCATGAAATGATAAGCAAGATTTACAACGAGTAAGCCTAGAAACGTTATTGGACCTACAAGTGCTGTACTTACTGAGATTAAAATAGCTATGATGAGCAGCATTCCTTGTATTGTTCTCGCATAAGGAACACCTAAATTCACTGCATGTTCTTTCCCTAATGACATAACATCTAAATACTTGTTATATCTAATCGAGTACAGGGCAACTAGCACAATAATTACAGTTGCTACGATAAGTAGATCGGAATTCACATTATTAAAGCTTGCAAACATTTTCCCTTGAAGAATTTGAAATTCATTTGGATCAATGAGCACTTGCAAGAACGTTGAAATACTACCAAACATCGTTCCCATTACAAGTCCGACTAACAATAAGAAGAATAAGTTTTTACCTTCTCTTTTGAATAGTAAGCGATATAGTACTACAGCAAACAACATCATGAACACTGTCGATAAACCAAAGTTCATATATTTATTTACTGCAGGGAAACTCATAGAACCAAATAGGAAAACGATAAACGTTTGAAATAATAAATACAATGAATCTAGACCTATAACACTTGGCGTCAAAATTCTATTATTCGTCATCGTTTGGAAGATTAATGTTGCGTAAGCAATTGCTCCACCTGTAATAATAATAGCGAATACCTTTTTCAATCTACGTGGTAATGCGTAGTCCCAATTATGTGGAAGGTCAATAAACATAAAACCAATAATAATGGCTACCATCACACCAAATAATATCATTAACTTAGCTTTCATAAACTCTTCTCCTCATTAGCAAGTAAAGGAACAAGCCACTACCGATAACTCCAACCGTTAAAGCAATTGGAATTTCATATGGGTAGATTATAATCCTTCCAATAATATCACAAGCTAACAAGAATATTGCACCCATTAAAGCGGTATGAACTAGTGATTTTTTCAAATTATCTCCCATATACAAGGACACTATGTTAGGTACAACTAAACCTAGAAACGGAATAGCTCCAACACTAAGAATAACTACTACAGATACAAGAGCTACAATTATCAAACCGATATTTACAACTCTCTTGTGATTAAGTCCTAGATTCGCAGAGAACTCTTCACCCATACCTGCAATTGTAAATTTGTTGGCATAGAGATAAGCGACAATAAGTAATGGAACACTAATATAAATTAATTCGTATCTCCCTGACATTACACTTGAGAAACTTCCTTGTAACCAGGATGAGATGTTTTGAATTAGATCGTTTTTGTAAGCAAAAAATGTTGTAACAGAATTTATGATATTACCGAACATTAAGCCAACAAGTGGGATGAAAATTGCATCCTTAAACTTAATCTTTTCTAATAACTTCATAAATAGAAACGTACCTGCTAGAGCGAATACAAAGGCAATTAGCATTTTCTCCATCGTAGTTGCAGAAGAAAACATTAACATCGCTACCATAATACCTAATTTAGCTGAGTCATCTGTACCCGCAGTTGTAGGGGATACAAATTTATTGCGGCTCAACTGTTGCATAATTAGCCCTGCCACACTCATGCTTACACCAGCTATAATAAGACTAACTAACCGAGGGATACGCGTAATCGTCATAACTTCCAGTTGCTTCTCGGATAAGGAAAATAGTTCGAATAAAGAGATATCAGTTACACCAACAAACAGTGATATGACTGATAAAGTCACTAGAATAACTACCAAATGCCATACTTTCATGTCTTCCCTCTAATCTTTTCTCTTAGATAGAGAATCATTCTCAGTTGTTGGAAATAATAAAACTCGTTATAAGTAGCAACGAGTTCAACGATCTTTTTATTCATTGATAATCATTCTCATATATTAACTTATCATTAGACCTTGCTGTCGTCAACATATAATATAGAATCTAGCCTAACATTTTACATGATGTGACTAACTTATGAATAACTAAACTCATTCTTAATTAGTATAATTACATTCGCTTGCAAAGAAAAGCTCTCTCCAACTGATTACACAGTTTGAGAGAGCTTTATTTCTATTTATATAGAGCATATACTAAGCTAAAATTATTGTACACTCATCTTAATTTCTTCAGTTGGTGCATCAAAAGATACAGTCAAATCCTTCTCTTCCAAATACCATAAATTATCTTGCTCGATGTAGAAATTTACACCTTCCACTTCTTCCATTAAACCAATCTCACGTGGTTGATCCTTCATTACACCCAATGATAGTCCAGGATGAACGCTACCACAGCCGCCCAATCTAACATAGATACGAACATGATCTCCTTGCTGTAATTCCATCTGTGATTTGTACCAACTTGCTGCTGGTTGTTCAACGATTAATTTCATACCTCTGCACGTCCCTTCATGACAGTCATTAATTTTTATTAATTGACTAACTATTTATATTATAACGGTTATTGCGTAACAATTGCACTAACTCATATACATATTCATCAATTCTTTGTATCACAATTTTTGGAGTAAGCGAATCGAAACCTAATAATATCCCAATACCGTTCGTATACCGTCTATCTACATAGTTAAAGACGCACTTCATAGTTCATGAAGTGCGTCTTTAACTATGTTTTACTTACTTCGACTATACCAATCCCATACCGATTCAACATCTTCACGGCGCAAGCTACGAACGGAATAAGCGAATATACTGCCGAGTACGGTCGTACTAATGGATCTTAATCCAAATTTCCTTTGTCGTGGTGAATCCTTTACCTTAAGCGTTACTATATGTTTTCTAGCTATGAAATAGGTCCTTCGATTAATAAATCTATTACGTAGTACCAATTCATTGCCTTCAAGCCATAACCCAGCAGAAACTCTACAACTATTAACCCACAACATCATAACTGGATACAACAATAACATCCACAAACCATTGAATTGCCATAACCAAATACTGATACTACATATGACAGTTACGAGTAACATTGGTAACAAAGCATATATCATCAGTCCTTGAATAGGAACACCCTTCATCTTCTCTTGGATTATGATATTGCGACTAGGAATTAACCTCTCAACGATATCAGACATATCCTTCTTACGAAGAAAAGGATGAATAACAAGCTGTTCCTTATTTGCATCAGATGTAATAACTTGAACTTTTAACTCTGTAAAGCCCAATAATTGACGAATAGGATTTTCATCCATAATAATCGCTTGAACTTTAGCTTCATTGAAAACATAACTTTTCTTCTCTAGTAGACCATACTTAATCGATAACTGCTCTTTACTGCGCGAGATATGATAGTCTCCAAATTTTATCACATACAAAACCATAGACAACAGCCACACGAATAGCATAATTACTGCGACAAGAACGATAATAATACTAAAAGACACACCATTATAATCATCCAAGTACTGATTGTAATTAAACTCTGGCACTACGAATCTAATAAAATCATCGGCAAAGGAGAAAATACCTACGATGAAAATGATCGCGTAATTCAGATTCAGAGAGGTGAGTGCAGCTTTGAATAATTGACCGACAGATAACTTCATATCGTAGTCCAATTGCTCTTCCATCATATATTGTTGATTAGAAGAAGGAACTTCGACTGTTTCATTTACCTGTTGGTGATGCGTAGCATTTTCCGGTTCATTTCCATCAAGCAATGAATTATTCGTTTGAGCGGTATTCAATACTTCTTTCTCAGTGTTACTACTACTGTATACGTTGGTAGGCATAGTAGTTATTACGCCACCTTCGCGAATGATTGTGGCATAATGTTTCAACTGCTGTTGTAGCTCGATAGCATGTGCAATCGGTAGTACCCTTAACTCACCTTCTGCTTTACCAGCCTTGCCACCAGGGGTCTCAATCTGCAATTTTGCAACACTGAACACCCGATGAAGGAGTGGTTGCTGTACATTTACAGAATGAATTCTGTTATAATAGATAACTTTTTCTTCCTTATTGAATACTCCTTGTATGATAACAATACGGTCCAGTTCTAAGCTGAAACTGAACTTCTTCCATGTTATCCATCCAAACAATAATGTAAGAACTATAATAATGAAAGTACCTAGTAGCCCCCATAACGTAAATATCCACTTCGTCTCACCAATATTAATAGAAAGAACAAAAATCATTGGAATGAATACTTTAAGCGTCTGCAGAAATCCAAAAAGAATATCTAGGCGTGATAGTTTACGTGGATTAGTCATGTAGCTCATCCACCTTCGCTAATTCCCCAATCTGAACCTTCAATGTCTCTGCATCCGACTGATGTAAGCCGCTAATCTCATGTTGCTTTGCCGCCGTTACTACCTTTAAGCTAGCAAGCTTATATTTCCGCATAATCGGACCACTTCCAACTTCAACATGTTGTACGCGATTCATCGGTATGAGTACATTAGAGCGAAACCATATGCCAGATTGGATTTCAAGTTCTTCATTAAAGACTTCGAATGATAAGCTTCGGTATTCATAAGCTGGAACGATATACGTAAATATTACGAATGATAGTATCCACACTGCCCCTGCAATATAAATCGGTATCATAGTCCAATCGTTCATAATAATAACGATCAAAGCAGCAATGATTAGTAATAGAAATATTCCGTGAGTAATGTAGCTTGTGAGCTTAGATGCTTTAATGTAGTCTTTATGTAATTTCTGAGTAAGTTCACGATTCATCTATCGATTGCCTCCTGTAAATTATTATTGGAATACAAGTTGAGAGTTCCCAATTATATTCCATTCTACAGGATTATTACTCGAAAATATACGTGGATATTTCATTCTAATGACAATGACAACTGCAGGTCGATCAAACGTCGTACTGTAGCCGTACTCACTAAGACTATATTCAAAGGGATACGTCAGAGAGGCATCTAAAACTTCAAAATGCAGTATCTCTACCCTCTCTCTTAGATAGGACTGCGAGGTAGGATTACCACTTTGATCTAATTGTAAATTAGCGTACAAGTACTCCGTAGCCATTTGATAGGCCATCTCGGGATCAATTGCGAATATACCTTCACTCAATTGCTGTTCCTCAAGCTGCAATGCTCCTGCATGGGCGCCGCGATTAACAGCCTGCTTACCTTTGTAATATGCCTTCATTGATAGTTCATGATCTAATTGCTCTGTATACATCATGAGCCAGATCACTAACATCAATGGAATAATTAGCATTTTATAGATGAGCACTCACCTCTATTCGACATACTCACTCATCCGAACACCATATACTCTCATTAATTGACCTTCGGGCACTGGTTCAATGCCAATTAACGCATCAATAGCTGTTAGTCGCTCATATGGATAGGCTAAAGAAAGAGCTATCCCATTACCTCGACCTACTCGGTAACTATCATTGACAACTAGTTGACCTTCCGTACTTGACACTGTGTATTGTAACCTTCCAGTTGAAAGGCCGAATTTTGCTAGTCTGATCTTCGATTGATCGATCATATTAGCGCTAATATACCCATATTGACCACTAGCACCAATCTCTAATAAATAATCTACCTCCTGCTGTAAAATCGCTTGTCTTGTAATAAGTACATGTTTGTAAATAGGTGCGAACATCATCCAGCAAATAATGGTTGAGAACATAATGAACGCTAATATTTGCTTCATGCGTCAATCCCTTTCACATAATTGGTCAGATGCGAGTTAGACATATCAATCTGATCCTTCACTCCATCCTGAGCTTGAATAACCGATAAATAAATGATTACCATTGTTAGGAGCAAGGCGCAAGTAACTATAAGTTCTTTCATGCACATCCCTCTTTTTCTTATTGAATAAGGGGTAACGTTCGGAGATAGGTAGAGGCAATTCCGGAGTAGCCTGTCGTTTCATTGAATGATGTCCTAACACTTTTAAGGTGTTACAGTACTAATCTTCAAATTAGCAGCATCACCTTGTGATTGAATTTGAGCTTTCGTTCCTGTTCCATCTTTCGAGATAATATTATTGAACAGAAGAACGACAACAATCAACATCATTACCGTCATTAATATATTTTTCATCTCATCACCTCCTTTCTCAGATTTAATTCATGAGCGATAATAGTTTATTAACCTCTTGAACCCATGGATAGATAAATACTTGAAATGTATAGAGAATGGGAATACCAGCAATGACGAATAGAACGTAGGATGCTGTTTCTTTTCTTCCTTCCTTCGCTAATTCAATCGTGTCTTTATAATCTAGGAGTCTCGTCCTTAGCAATATGTAAAAATCCTCATTATCATGCTGTCTAAGTGCATCAATTGTATCTACAAAACTAATTCCCTCTTCGGTACCTATTGCTTGTTTGAACCTTTGTAGTGCTATAGTTGGGTCATGATACCAATCAGCAAGCAATATTTCCATGTCTTTGCGCAGTAACCGACTATAAGGTATGCATTTACGCAGCTTCGTATGAATATGTAGCTTAGAATCTGCAAAATAGAGAAGTTGCCCGCTAATAGCGTAAATTTCCTTTGTGATGTAGTTCGCTCGTAATTGACGGTAGACTCGAAGCCAGTATTGATCCAAATGCAAGGCAGTAATTACACCTAAAAGAATCGACAAGATGATTACTAGATTCATGCTCCATCGAAGCGAAAGTAATTGTATAAATAGCATTAATAGAATCGTACTTGTATAACCTCCCCATAGTAATACTTGTCTCAGTAGCATATAAGCTAGAATCGAATCATTGAAGCCACATCCAGCCCACAATATGGCATGATTACTTTGAAGTACGTTTTGAGCCTCTATCCCAAACAATCTAAGCAACTTTGGAGAGGGTTCTCTTTTACGCCATCCCCATAGCTTACGCTGGATCGAATGACTTCGAGATGATGAAGGAATGCTATGTAAAATTGCCCCAATCCCGATAGTTCCAAATACAATTTGAGCGCCAAATAAGATCCAGTTGTACCACTGAAATTCAACCATCATACACCTCTCGCGATTCAAATTAAGATATTTTTGAAAGTTCAAATTATGGATTGTAGATTAGGTCATTTTCTTGCGCGATAAATAGATCCCCATAAGGAAAGATAAAAAAATCATCGTAATCATATGCAGTATCATTTCACGACCTGACTGGTCATAGAAGTAGTAATGTAACGATTGCTCACGATTGTACTTGAAATTAATAACAACAAATAAGAGTAGAAATATTAAAGGAGTAAAATTAGCAATTCTTATCTCTAATAGTTGATGTCTTTCCTGCTCATTCGCACGCCTTGCAGCTCTCATATCATGAATTAATTGTTTTAAGCTGCTCGAAATCGTAACCCCCTCATGCAAAGCTACTTTTACCATTTGCACAAAATAGTCAGCCCATATATGTCCGAGCGAATTTGCGAATATATCTAAGCTTTCATCATCATTATCGCGCACACATAAATTACGATATAGTTGCTCAAATATCCCTTTCATTGGCCCTGCTATTCTATTCTCTTCGATAACCTTTGCTAAAGCGATTTTAATCTGACGTTCGCCAGTTATAAGATAGCATTGATAGAACAGTTCAACTGCAGGTAGGAAATCAATCTGCGCTTCTAATTGTCGATGGATAAGTAGCATTTTGAGACAAATATAAGGTATCCCTGCTACCATAGCTGAACAAAGAATAGCCCCCTTCATTGATCCGAACATGTAATATCCTAGCACTCCACCTACAAGCGCAATACTTAATAACCAATGAAATAAACGTTCTCCACTAGCAGAAAATCGTAATGTTTGTAGCAGATGATTTAGATGAGTTATTACCTTCAACACAAACCTTTGTATCCATGACTTCCGACGTAATGTTTGAGTTGTCACTATTGTTGTTAGACGACTTTTACGTCGTTGCCTTGTGAACACTGTAATGATTAAATTCTCAATGATATACATAAGTACAAGAAACAATACACCAACAATGAATAAGGTCATTACCTGAAAAATCATTAGGAAACTCCTTCCTCAATATGAGGTAACTCCTGGCGTATATAATGCCAATGTATTGTCCATTGATCCGTTTCCGGATGATAAGTAACCCAATCGGTAACGCGAACTTCATCATTATCCCACTGTAATCTTCCGATTCTTGTAATAATACGCCGACCATTTACAAGCTGAAGCTGAATACCAATCTCGGTCACAAATTGTGTTATTCGTTTTGCTAGACGATTAGCATCCATGCCCCTGCCATCAAGCATACACATGTCTACGATAGCTTCTGGGACATCTTCAAGCTGATTGGCATGTACTGTCGTCATACTTCCATGATGTCCTCGTGTACAAGCTCTCACATAAATGTTTGCATCATCATCACGGATCTCAGCATGAATAATACGCTGAGGTGATTGGCGAAGAGCGAGTTTAAATGCTTGGTTAGAGCTATGCAAATAATCATCCTCATTAATTTCATACTCTATAATATTGCGATTAGGATAATCTCTACTAATCATCATCTCATATCGTCCTTCAATGGTTACCAATCTTTCTTCTGCTGGTAGCTCAGCTATACAAGCTTTCAATAGGTTTGTTTTCCCTGTATTTGTTGGGCCAATAAGAACGAGATTATACCGATTTTGAAGGATCAAATGGAAGACAGTAAGCATACTGGGAGACATCATTCTATAAGGGGCATTTGCTAATTGTGAGAGAGGAATATTACGAAGTGTATAAAAACGAATCGTCAACGTTGGAAGTGCAGTATATCCAAGTCCTGTTATGGTTACACGAGAACCATCTCGAAGCATAACTTCCGCCCAACGTTTACGCATATTAATTTGATCGTTATTGAATAACACCAAATTTTGTTGAATACGTTCTACCTCTTTCAATTGTTCGAAACGATAAGGAGAGAGACTTACTTCGCCGCGTATTATCGTATATATATTTGTTCCAACTACTTGAATTTCCTCAAGTCCATCCGTATCTCGAATGATAACTTCCAGCACATGCATGCCGACTACTTCAGAAAATATCGCTTCCGCAAGCGAGGCGTAGGGATGTTCATATTGTTCTATCTCATTAATATGTAGCTTCAATAATCGGTCAGCAATAATATTTAATATATACTGTCTTGCATCTGGGAAACCCAAAACCGCTTGATTGAGTGACTCGCTGTATTCCTTTCGTTCTTCCTCATTCAAACCTCTCGGTGTACTCAAAAAACTCCGCATCTCATTGCATAGGTTCTGAAATTGAAGGAAAGATCCGTTATCAGCTTGAATATCATCATTTTTCACTTTGTGTCGGGACATAAATTCAATTGCCGAAAATCGTTTAATCTCTTTGTCCGTCATATTGAACAGTTCAACTCCTAAAACTTTTTATTATCCTCAGAATATAGCTTCTTGCTTATAAAAAGTTACATCGTAAGCATTTAGTTATCGTGATCTCCGACGGCTTTCGTTAATGATTGCTTCACCTTACGTTGCCATATTGCATGCATATTTTTCCATATTCGTGGCTTTTTAATCGTGTATTGCTCAGGAAGTAAATTAATCGACAATCCAATTAACCAGTTACGCCCTTCAGATGTTTCAGTTAGCCAATAGTCTAGTTCACCCTCATCTAAGCTAGCAAATAAGGAAGTAGGAAACTGTACATCACCAATGACCTTCAATTGCAACTCCTTCTCAATTTCTTGTACCGTAAATCCTGAGTAATGTTTACTTTGTCTGATGATAAGAGCATGTACATTCTTATCATTTAACCCTAGCGAATGAGACATCGTACCGTACCAACTTTTTGCATCTTCTTGGAAATGAGATAGCGCATTGGTTGTAACTACCACAATTTCATCTGCTTGTTGCATACTACATAAACTTCCTGCATTGTCCCAATAAGCATTGCAATCGATAATGACATAATCATAGTGATTTCTAGCGATAGTAATTAACTGCTCTATATCTTCATCGCTGAAATACTCTGCCATTTCTCGATATCGATTGCCAAGCAATACATGTAATTGAGGATGTGATGGTGATATGGTCATCGCGTTCATGAACATCGTTGATGTAAGTGAACCTGAACGTAAATGTGGAAGTAGTTCGTCGACAGTTGCCTGCGCAGCGGGGATTTTGAAGTATCGGTGTAACTTCGAAGATTTGAAATTCATACAAAGAAATGCTACTTTACACTCTGTAACTTCAACAATACGATATGCTGTAGCGATCGCACAGATTGTTGTACCAATGTTGGGAGTCGTTCCTATGAACGTTAATAACTGCTTGTGGGGATGATAATTAGTACTACCACTATTCATCATTAACCTGTCCTTTCACTAACTTCGGTAAAGAATGATAAGCAATAACGAGCTTAACCTCACCTGTTCTACAAAGATTATCAATATACAACCATTGTTCTTCAGTAAGATTGACATTGATATACTCGATCATGCCATTAGCAATACGCCGAGAGGCATACATTTGCTCTGCGTTACTGCGTACAATTGCATTTTTACCGTCCTCTTCTGGAGCATCAACTTCAAGATTCGATCCAGTTTTCACTGATGCCACGATAATATCTTGTTGGAATATTTTTGTTGGTGCAGATTGTTCACCAGAACTGTAGATCCAGACTGCATCTCCAGCACGAATACCATTAGATATAGATTTAATATAATCTCTAGGAATCTGAAAGGTCGCTTCTTGTTCATTCGGATGAAGTGCGTAGCGATTAAGTTTCCATTGTAATATTGGTTCATTACTGCCTAATGGAACTACTGATTCTTGCCCAATGACATCGGCTATGTCGAAAACCATTTCAGCTGTAGCTAATGAATTCGGCATGGGCAACAACTTCAATTGATCCATCGTAATCATTTGTCCCGCTTCAATCCATTGACTTGGTACAACCACTTGAACTTGTTCCTCTGCTTGAATGCGCTCTGATTGCATCAGATATAGTCCATATACTAAGACTGCCGAGAGTATAGCTGATAGTAAAGTAATTAACATCTTTCTACTTCTTAACATATTACTCTTCCCTCCTTCATTCGCATGACACTTTAACATCTTGCGACTTTAGTCTAATTGGGACATCACGCCTTTCTTATTGACCTGTTAGATCAAAATGAACCTGCAAATAGCAAAAAAGAACGCATGCCACTATCGGTATCGATAGTTCGGTATGCGTTCTTCACATATTTTATCAGGTTTTATTTTAATTATAGCTAATTTTCCTAAATATGTCTATTTTAAAAATCAATTAATCCTACACTTATCAAAAGTGCATCATCAACCTTGCGCATCGTTTCATCATCCAAATGTGTAATTTTATCTGTTAGACGTTGTTTATCAATCGTACGAATTTGTTCAAGAAGAACAACTGAATCACGATCGAACCCATGTTTTTCTGCATCCATCTCAACATGAGTAGGCAATTTTGCTTTTTGAATCTGTGCAGTAATAGCCGCTACAATAACTGTAGGGCTGAAGCGATTACCAATATCATTTTGTATGACTAGAACAGGCCTAACTCCACCCTGCTCTGAGCCTACAACTGGTGATAAATCAGCAAAAAACACATCTCCGCGTTTTACGATCAATCCCTACACCCCGCTAACAAGACGACCTAAAGTATGGTCTGCTTCTTCCTCCGCTTGAAAAGCTTCTGAGGCAATATTTAAGTTAATTCTTGCCATTTCCATATAGCCACGCTGCATTTTTTCACGTATTTGTCTTTTCTTGCGCTCGATCAAATACAGCTTCATTGCTTGGCGAATGAACTCACTGCGATTTGATTTTTCAGTTGCGACAATTCCATCAACTTCTTCTAGCAATTGATCGGGCAGACTGATCATTATTCGCTTCGTATTATGAATATTGGCCACAGAATTCGCACCTCCAAAACTTTTCCAACACTTTACTACACATTATGACATAAATATAACTTTTCTATACTTGATCATATATATGTAATGAATATATCAAGTATGCTATATCCAACGATATATGGATGTGATCGCGATAATACTCAACATGTTATGTTTGCATGAAAAAACACATGTAAAAACTTCCACTTTACATATATTTTTGATTTATTTTCCCATTGTACTATCATATTACACCACAATGGCACTTAGAAGCTATAAATAATTACTGATAAAATTATCCAAATTTAATAATACTGCAAAAAGTTGCTTACAATGATCTATCATCTATGCAGCATAAGGAAAAAATTCACTTTTTTCATACATGCTCCATGCTAGTAGCGGAGAGAACTAATCACTAGTGGAAAAGCGATAGCGGTCGTTTTTGTCCTCGGATTTATACCACTATTACCTTTTCAATAAATCCGAGGACAACGGCGATTGGAACAGTGATTTGTTCTTGGAGCGGTCCCCAGATTGGAACAGAATTTGTTCTTGGAGCGATTTTACATTCCGTTAGAGACTGCAATTATTTGATTATTCTCAATATAACGACGAGGTACACGACTAGCGATCATACAAGTTAATTCATAATTAATCGTGCCTAATAAACCAGCAATCTGTTCAGTAGTGATCGTGTGCTCACCTTGCTGACCAATCAGTACCACTTCTTCATCCAGTAATGAATCCATCGAATAATTTTTTAGCTTATCTAATGATACCATGCATTGATCCATGCATATGGTACCTAACACAGGAATTCGCTCACCTTGCAGTAAAACTTCTATTTTACCAGACAACATACGACTATAACCATCCGCATAACCGATTGGTAATGTTCCGATCCATTCTGGTTCATTCGTTACATATCTTGCACCATAACTAATCCCCCAATCTGAAGGGGTTTCTTTGACATGGACAACTTTAGTCTTCAAGCTTAGTACAGGCTTTAATTCTATATTATCTTTATTCACTTCTTCTGATGGATACATGCCGTACATCGCAATTCCTAGACGAACCATATCACCTGACCACTGTGGAGTGTCCATTCCACCCGCACTATTCGCGGCATGAATGATCGGAATATCCCAGCCTTCTTGTCTAATATGGCATTCAATAGCATGGAATCGATCATATTGAAGAGATGTATAGGTTTTGTCTGCTTCATCAGCCTTGGAATAATGAGTGAAAACACCTTCAACATAAAGCTCAGGAATAGCCATTGCCTTCTCGATAAAAGCAATAGCTTCCGCGTGCCCTAATATCCCTAGTCTTCCCATACCGGTATCTATTTTCACGTGGACCTTAAGACGCTTGTTAGCAGTCTCCTCCATAGATGCGGCAGCCTGTAATTGATCTTCACGATACAAGGCAATCGTAACATCGTATTCTCTAGCAATATGCAAATGTTCTGGTGCTACAAAACCAAGAACAAGAATCGGTAATTGAATACCTTCTTTACGGAGTTGCAATGCTTCATCAAGAAATGCTACCCCTAAATAATCTACACCATAGCGTTCTACTGCTCTTGAAATTTCTACTAAGCCGTGACCATATGCATTCGCTTTAACCGATGCTAATAATCGTGTACCTTCTTTTAACCCAGATTTTACTGCTTCTATATTATGATGCAATGCATCTAATGAAATATCTGCCCAAGTTGGTCGATAAAATGTACTCAATTGCTCCACCTGCTCCTCTAAACAGTAGATCAAAAAGCAGACTTTGATAACGAAGTGATACGGGAAGCTTAATCGGCATCTAAGATACCATTCATCAGTTGTAAACAGATGCTTTCGAAGTATGTTTCTTTCAGAAACATTGTAAGTGCTCACGTACCAAACGTACGTTGTACTCTTCACTTCCTTAGCTTCATAGTATCTTCTCGATTCTGAAAGCCCACTTTTAGAACTTTACTTTAATTCTTGCTCAAAATTTCCGTTACTTTATATCTAATAGTTGTTATGTTACCCCTAGTTATGTGGTGTGTCAATGTTAATCTCAACCTATTATTCTTCATATAATTATAGCAAAAAGCTAGCTCATTGAATCGAAGGATTACCTCGACCATTGAGCTAGCTTTATTACATCAATATCATACTTCATAACATTGCTTACTTGTTACCAAGTGATGATATCTAACTTATTTGGATACTTCAGCAAGAACAGATTGAGCAATTTTAATCATTTCAACTTCTGGTAGATCTGCACTACTTAGACGGAATTGATTACCATAATATGTCCAAGTTAATGTATGAACATCATCGCCAGATGTAAGTTGAGCAATAGTGAAACCTAGATCAACAAAATCTCCTGGCACCAATGTTGTTGCAAGTTCTTTCGCTTCCGTTTGAATCAACGTGTAATTGTAAGCACCTTGATAGCGCGTCATAACACCTTGATCTCCAGCGTATTCAATATCTGTCATATCCTTAAAAGTAACTCCTGATGGCACATGTAAAGCTTCCATAGCTGTGAATACTAGTGGAGTTGTTGGAGCGATACTCGTTGCGTCGTCTTCTTCGATCTGTTCAGTTTCTTGACCTTCTTCACCAGCTGTAGGTTGTTCAACTGAAGTACCAGCATCTGGATCAGTGCTAGTGTCACTGTCCACGTTGCCTTCCTCAGCACCTACGCCCTCATCACCAGGAGCAAGTGTATCTACATTATCAGAACTCGTCTGCATATTGGATTCTGTCTCAAAGAAACTTTCAGCAAAAGATGGATTGAATTCGAATGTATCGAATTTAACGTCTACAAGTACAGTTGCGTTAGTGTCGCTAACTTCTACTTGCATCGGTTTATAGTCGTCTTGGCTTAGCCAAATTTTCTGTCTAGCAAGCGATGTACTATTGTATTTTGCCATAACATCAAATACATAAGCATCATCTGTCGTTGTAAATTGACGAGAGCCATCAAGTAAAATGCTTTGAATTAATGTTTGGTACAAGTATACTTGACCTTGTTTTTGCGGCCAATCGCTTTGGAAACGGAACACTTTATTTTGCTTTGGAGTTAGTACAAACACACCTTCATCATTGCGAAGAACAATTTGAGAAATGTCCTTCTCTGCATTTGTCAGCTTAATGCGATAAGCCTCTGGCTTCGAATACGAAACTTCCACCTGATACACTTGAGGCTGCTGACCGTTATGTAAGGTCATCGTGCCTGTGCCACTGTAACCTTCCATACTATTCAAGAATTTGTCCAAATCCTTTACCACGGATTCGGCGTCTTTCGTCCCGCAAGCAGATAACACTAGTGCCATACTTAGTATAATTGCCGCGATCCATGTCATGCGACGCATGAAATCATCCCCTCACACCTTGGTTTTTTAACTGGCTTATACATACTATGAGGGGACTTGGACATTTATGCGGACAACGTTGACGAGCTGGAAAATAATTTTAATGAGGAAATTATTTGAATTGTAATAGAGAGAGTTCAATGTAGCCTCGGTATAGCCCGATACAAATCCCATACGTGAATTCACCGAGTTTCCTTCATCAGATTCAAATGTACTAAATATTGATTTAAGCGGTATGTAGCATTATATAAATTAAAGGGAGGTATTCTAAAAACAGTTGTAAATGCAAGACTTTTTCAGATTATTAACTTAAAGATTTCTTTAAACTCGGATCATTTAGGATATGTTATATTAAAACTGATTGAAACAAGACACAACCATCGCAAATAAAACTACACTTTGAAAGCAACTCTGAATAAAGACGTTACAGTGTAGTGAAAGTAGTTACAGATTATAGACGGACTATATCAACAAGTAAAAGGAGAATGATTATGAAAAAAATAGTAGGAGTAATATTAGTAATAGCAATGTTAGTTTTACCAATCAGTTTTAATAAGGTGTATGCTGATATGTCAAGTGAATTTACCTATACAGTGTCTAATTCAACAGCGATAATAACTGGATATACGGGTAGTTCAAGCGATATTATTATCCCTGATGAAATAGATGGGTATCCCGTAACTGGCATAGGAAATGAAGCGTTTATTTCTAAAAGATTAACAAGTGTAATAATTCCCGAAGGTGTACTGTCAATTGGTAGTAGCGCATTTCATAGTAACTTTTTAACAAGTGTAATAATTCCTGAAAGTGTCACTTCTATTTCAGACCGTGTTTTTGCTTGGAATAATATAGTTGATCTTGTTATTCCTAATAGTGTGACAAGTATAGGAGATTATGCATTCTCCTCAAATAACTTAAGTAATGTTACACTTTCAAACAATATTACGTTTATTGGTACTGGTGCTTTTTTTATGAATAATTTAACAACTATAATTTTACCTAGTAGCTTGACGAGTCTAAGCCCTTCGGTATTTATGAGTAATAAATTAACAAATGTAGTCATTCCTGATAGTGTTACAAGTATTGGAAATGGTGCCTTTCATAGTAATGAATTAATAAGTGTGACCATTCCTGATAATGTAACTACTATTGAAGAAAATGCTTTTTCAATTAATAACCTAGTGGATGTGACTATTCCAAATAGTGTGACCACGATTGAAAGAGATGCTTTTTCTAATAATAAACTAGTTAATGTAACGATTCCAAATAGCGTAACATCTCTCGCAAACAGTGTTTTTAGTAACAATGAATTAACTAGTATTACTCTTCCAAATAGCTTAACTCAGATAGGGTACAATACGTTTTCTTACAATAAACTAAGCAATGTAACTATCCCTGCTAGCGTCACAAGTATTGGTTTAAACGCTTTTACTTATAACAGTCTTAATACGATTACGTTTGAAGGTAGCTTAACATCATTGGATGCGTCAGTTATTGCTTCTCAAACAAAACAAGAATATACATTTGAAAATTGGTATAGCGATGAATTGTTGCAAGCAGCTTGGGATTTTACTAGTGCAATAGATGCGAATACAACATTATATGCACAATATACTCCCAATACATATACGATTTCCTTTAATAGTAATGGTGGTAGTCAGGTGATTGATCTAACTGATATAAACTATAATACGACGATTACAGAACCAGTCGCCCCAACAAAATCAGGTTATGTATTCGGAGGCTGGTATGTAGATCAAGAACTTACAACAACTTGGAATTTCAATACTGACATAGTAACAGAAGATAAAACATTATTTGCTAAGTGGTCTCTTTATAATCCACCATTTGTGCCGCCATATGTGCCACCAGTTGTGGAACAAGAAGTAGAAGATACAGAAGATATTAAATCAGAAAATGAACCTGAAGCACCCGTAGAAAAATATTTTACTGATATAGATGGACATTGGGCTGAAAATATTATAAATAGATTAGCACAAAAAGGGATATTACATGGTTATGAAAATGGTCGATACGGTCCGAATGACTTTATCCAAAGACATCATCTTGCATTGTTGATTAATCGTTTAATAAAATTTGATGCAATAAGGGAAGCTGTAAGCTTTGAAGATGTGCCGGCTAATCATCCGAGCTATAGTGCAATATTAAACCTACAGCAAGGTGGAGTTATAGATGGTTATAAAAATTCATTTCATCCATCAGGACAGTTAACACTAGGTGAGCTTGCGAAAATATTAGTAAATGCTTTTAATATAGAGCAGGCTAATATTACAGGAGAAAATCCACATTGGAGTTATCTCTATACTCAGACTCTATCAGAATTAGAGATTATAAAAGAAGAGGATATAGAAAATGGTGTAAATAAACCAGTAACAAGAGCTTTGTTGGCTGATATTTTATATCGCTTGTTACAGTATAAGCAGTTAATATAACAGAATCAATCTTACATAAGGTTAATTGACAAGAACTCTAATGTAGATACGATTTACAGTTTACTACTACTAAAAAATCTTTCTTTTATTTGACTAACAATCAAATAAGAGAGAGATTTTTTATATTATTTACGATGATGTAATGTGGACCCAATCCTGTACATGGATCAAGGAATTCATTAACAATTTATGTTAATCATGATAACATGATATAGACATAATATTTGAAAGAGGGTAAAACTATTGATATCGACGCTAGAGGCATATATAACATTAGTTTGCACTTCGGTTGTATTCAATATGTCTATACTAGTCTATACATATTGGAAGCGGCATCATTATACAAATATATTCAAATTATTTATGTGGAATACATTATCTTCCTTGATTTATTGCTTTGGTTATGCCTTTAGCTTAACATCCACTTCATTCGAACAACTTAGATTTTGGAATATTGTACAGTATGTAGGGTTACCATTTTTCCCTCCGTTAGGATTATTGTTTGTTTTGCAATATTTGGGATACAAATTAACGAGAAAAAGAATTATTGCTTTACTAATAATGCCTTGTCTCACCTTTCTCATTAATGTAACTAATGAATCTCATCATATATTCTATAGAATATATGATATAAATTCGGTGCTTGGGCCTCCATATAGTGAGATTGAGTATGGGGTATGGTTTGTTGTACATAATATTTACATTTTCAGCTGTTTGTTAGCTGCGTTCTTATTGCTACTTTCACGCTGGAAGGAAACCGTTCGTGCTTATAAACCTCAATTATTTGCACTCATTTGTGGTCAATTGCTTCCAATAGTGACTGCATTTTTATTATTCATAGGATTGACACCCGATGGTATCGATCCTGTACCAATGGTTATTTGGATTTCTTCTGTTTTGTACCTCTGGTCTATTACTAACTCTCGAATGTTATCAATTATGCCAATTGCTAAGGAAACAATTTTTAATAGTATGAATGATGGTGTAATTGTGCTAAATAATAGCTATCAATTAATCGAATATAACCATGCTTGTAAAAATATGTTTACTACTTTGGATCGTTCAACATTAGGGCAGCCATTTGATCAAGTTTGGTATATGCTAACGGATCAATCATTCCCCGTTGAATTAGATACAATATCAAATAATTTAAATGTTACGATTCATCAAGCTAATTATATTTATCAGCTACGTATTTCTAATCTTCAGCAATCTAATAATAACTCTGGCTTACTAATTATATTTACGGATATAACAGAGTTACATACATTACAACAAAAGTTAGAGCATCAAGCCTATTATGATGAGCTAACGCAAATATTCAATCGTCGTGCCTTTTTCAATCAAAGTGAGCAAAGTTTAATAAAAGTAAAGGATGATTTGTCATCTTATACGCTTATTTTATTTGATATTGATTTTTTCAAAAAAGTGAACGATACTTTTGGACATCAAACTGGAGATCAAATACTAGTGCATGTGGCTCAAATATGTAAAGCTGAGCTAGGAGAAAATATGCTATTTGCTAGATATGGTGGTGAAGAATTTGTACTCGCGATAGCCGGCTATACATTAGTTGAAGGTGAAAAATTCGCTAATCACCTTAGATTGTGCATTGAACAAAATCCTCTAGTTGAAAATAAACGAGTTGTATCGGTTACCTCCAGTTTTGGGGTATCCGTAACGACAGAAGATAAGGATGAATCTATCTATCAGCTTATTCAAAAAGCTGATGAAGCACTTTACGTTGCCAAAAGATCTGGTCGAAATCAAGTACAAGTTTTTACTGAACAGATCGTTGTAGGTAGAAGATAAACTTACTCTAATCAGCAGCTGTATAAGCATTCGATAAATGTTCCTTAACCCTCTGTTAACAAAAAAATCCCTATTCATTTATTCTGAACAGGGATTTATCTATGCTATCTATTCACTTCATGTCAAATGATATCAGTGATTTTCTTCCACATAAAGTCTGACATCTTATGATGTCCCTCAGCATCAAGGTGCATATAATCAACTTCATTCATCATAATTTGCTGCTTTGCATCGGCGAAATGAATGCCGGTATTCGCTAGAAGATGTTGAAGGTGTTCCGAAAGCTCCATTGCTTTCTCGTCACACATTTTTCCCATTGATTTTCCGACATCGGTACTAATATATTCTGGTCTAATGGGCGGTGGTGCCACAACGAGAACTTCCGGAGTCCTTCCACCAACGCCTACCGCCGACCCTTTTGCCTTTAGAGCCAATCTAACAATTCCTTGCGCAATGTTATATGAGGTCAGACCAAATCTTTCTTTAGTATCATTCGTCCCAAGCATGATGACTACAAGCTCTAGCGGTGAATGTGACATAAGACACGGATAAATATAAGAAATACCTTGTAGACCTTCAAACAAAGGATCCTCACATACACTTGTTCTACCGCTTAGCCCCTCTTCCACAACACGAAACTGATCACCTAATCGCTCGCTTAGTAAGCCCGTCCATCTCGTTTTTTCATCAAATCTACCACCTGATTGTGCGTCAAAGCCCCATGTATTGGAATCTCCAAAGCAAACAATTGTTTTTTTCATTTTTCATCACCTTATTATTAACCACAGACATGGTCAGTTTTCTTATTAAATGGATTATTTATAATAACAACATGGTTACTTGATTAAGTATATCAAATTACTAAAATTTATATAATAACTCAAAATAGTATTATTCTAGTTTATCTCAACTAATGTGACTGATGCGGTACTTAAACCTTCTTTTTCAAGGGGCAAACGTTGCAGTACGGAAGTTCACCAGCCTTACTTACTTCATAATAACGACAGCAAGTTTTACGTTTAGGATTTTCTGCGTCAATAAACTGCTTATGCACATATAGCTGCAAAGGATTTGTATCTTTACCAAGCCAAGAGCAATTGGGGCTAGTTATATCATTATACTGAGCATCAATTTGCTCAGAAGAATAACTATGCTCATATTCACGAAATACAGAATTTAATCGTACCGCAACGTTTTCCCATAAAATTCTTTCGTTTATTTTACATTCTTTAGCTATCATTTGAATTATTGGAGTAAGATGATTGATGAAAAGCTCATCCTTCCAGTTTTCATCAAGCAAACCGACAGGACTTTCATCTATAAGCATTGTAAAGGTTTTTGCATCAAAGTGAGCGTTAGACCACCAATCTGCTTTCTGCTGTAAAAACCCAAAATAATCGAGAGAAACCGCCGCAGTAATAACCGCATAACGCTTTATAAATAGAGATCCTGCTATTGCAAGTGATGTCGTTTCCAGATAAATCCCATAATCTTTTACTAAGGGGAGCAAAACGTCCTTGTCCAATAGATTTGCTACTGGGATCCCCTCATTCCCCTGCTTTTGTCTTATCCCGTAAAGGTCTAAGGTCATTTGATCTGTCTTCCCTTTCCTTTTGGAATACATAAGGGCGTACCAAATAGTGGGTCTTTTTCAATAATAGCTTCCATGCCAAAGATTTCTTGCACCATCTCCTTCGTAACAATCGATTCAGGTGCTCCTTGAACAGCAACGGTTTGATTGTGAATGGCTACTAAGTTATCAGCATAACGACAAGCTAAATTCAAATCATGGAGCACCATAACAATGGTACGTTTCTTTTCCCTGTTCAAGTCGAACAGGAAATCAAGTAGCTCAATTTGATGAGACATATCCAGATAGGTTGTTGGCTCGTCCAAAAGGATAATAGGTGTTTCTTGTGCTAACGTCATTGCAATCCAAGCGCGTTGTCTTTGTCCACCAGATAGTGCATCAAGTTGCTTATCTTTGAATTGAAGCAACTGAGTTGCAGCAAGAGCTTGTTCAACTAACTTCTCATCCTCTTCAGACCATTGTTGATACCAACGCTGATAGGGATAACGACCTTGCTTTACTAGTTGCTCAACAGTTATACCTTCTGGAGCTACTGGTCCTTGTGGAAGAATAGATATTCGCTTTGCAATCTCTTTGGTAGGTACGTTTTGCAACTCCTGATCGTCCAGCAATACATGTCCTGAAGCAGGTTTTAATAGACGTGCCATTGATCGCAATAAGGTAGATTTGCCACTTCCGTTGGCACCAACTAGCACTGTTATTTTATGAAGAGGGATTTCGAAGCTTAAATTATGAATAATAGATTGCTCGCCATAATTTAGCGTCAAATGTTGTGTTTGTAATCCACTCATGAATATCTCTCCTAGCGATTTCTATTGTGAAACAACATATAGATAAAGAATGGTGCACCAATGGCTGCGGTGAATACCCCTGCAGGAATATCTAAAGGCAAGAACATCGTTCGAGCAATGATATCTGCTACTAATACTAAACTAGCTCCTATGAGAGCAGTAAGAGGAATAAGTCCAATAAAAGATCTTGTAGCAAGTCGTCTGGCAATATGAGGGGCCATTAGTCCAACAAACTCAATACCTCCAGCATATGCCGCGGCTGTTCCGGCTAACACTACGCTACACATTAAAAAGACAAAGCGCTGAAGCTGTACGCGAATCCCAGCATTAATAGCTACCTCGTCACCAAGTTCTGTTACATTCATGCTTCTTCCCCAAATAAGTAAAATCGGTAATGGAATCAAAACCCATAAGGACATTGCGGAAACGTCACTCCAATTCGCTGCGTATAAGCTTCCCGTGAGCCATATATAAGCTTTTGTTGTAACGACAGCATTGCTGAATACTAGCATAAACGTAATACCGGACTTTAATATCGCAGATATTCCAATCCCTATTAATACTAGCCGAATAGGTGTTACACCTTTATTCCAGGAAATGATATATATAAGCAATGAAGTAACTAATCCTCCAGCTATTGCAGCGAAAGGCAAGAATTGCATACTAATAATACCAGTTCCAAACGTTATGAAGGAAACGGCTCCAAGTGAAGCTCCGCTTGTAATGCCTATTATATCAGGAGAGGCAAGTGGGTTTCTTACGATCGTTTGCAAAATTAGCCCAGCAACTCCTAAGCTAGCACCTACAAGTACCGCTAATAAAACTCGAGGTAAGCGTAAGGTTTCAATTGTAAAACTATGAGTGTCGATGTGACCTATTAGCTGTTGTGCAACCTCAGGCAATGGAATCCATTTACTCCCTGCTGATAAACCTAACAGAATTAGTAATACTAATAATAAAGACAAACTCAATGTCATAAGTAGCCATTTAATAGAAATTTGAAATGATATTTTGCCGCTAAACATTCGAAATGTCCAAGACCTCATTGTTTAGACACCCCTTTTTTGGCTAAATAAATAAAGAATGGACCACCAATTATTGCAGTCATCACACCGATAGGTGCCTCTTGAGGAATTATAATAAACCTAGCAGATATATCAGCTGCTAATAGTAGCAAAGAACCGATTAAAGCACCATAAGGTAATATCCAACGATAGTCGGTACCGACTAAACGCTTAGCGATATGAGGTACGATCAGACCTACAAAGCCAATGGAACCCACAATGGCTACGGATCCCCCAGCTAATACAATAATTAATATACCCATAACAATTTTAAGTAGACCAACATTAAGTCCAAGACTCTTGGCTACATCATCACCAGAGCTAAATATATTCATAGATTTACCAATAAACAAGCTTACTAATAAAGCACCTAGTAATATAGGCAATACAGATAGTAACAAGCTTATATCTCTACCCGCTATGGAGCCAGCGATCCAAAATAACACAGTTTGTATAGATTGTTCATCAATAACAAGTAAACCTTGCGTAAAGGAAATGAAAAGTGCAGAAAGGGCTGTTCCTGCTATTATGATTTTAATAGGAGTAAGACCATCCCGACCAATACTGCTAAGGAAGAATACAGCTAGTCCTGAAATCGCTGCACCCAAGAAAGCAAACCACATGTAGTGGCTTAAGGATTGAAGATTGAGCCACGTAATCGCGAGTACTATAAAAAAAATCGCCCCAGAGTTGACTCCGATTAAATCTGGAGCAGCTAAAGGGTTTCTTGTTAATGCTTGTACTAATATACCGGCAACGGCAAAGGTCATTCCAACGACTAGAGCAATAATAGCTCTAGATAATCTACTTGTAGCAATGACAATATGCTCAGTGTTGCTAGAATCATAATTCGTTACAACTTGCCATACCGCGCGAAATGAGATCGATAGTTGTCCCATAGCTAGACTGCAATATATTAATAATATGACTGCAATGACAAGTCCTATTAATCCAACAGCTCTAGAAAATGATGTTTGTAGCATAGCGTATCCTCTTCTTCCATAGAAAAAGGGGGAGCGTAGGTGTCCCCCTTATCCAATCTACTGTTCAAATCCAAAATGAGTGTAAAGACTATCTAGCATTAGATGAGCTGATTTTAATCCACCAGCAAAGTTCCAAGTGATATCATCTACTTTATACACCTGATTATTTTTAGCAGAATCTAGGTTTTGATAAAGCGGGTGACTTGTCCACTCAGCATGAGTTTTCTTAATGATTTCAGTATCTTCGAAAAATTCAAATGTAACATCTGCGTTCATATTAGGAATACTTTCTTTGTCCATTAGACGTACAATTTCGTGATCATCTCCAGTTAAATCCTTCGGACCGTTGAAGCCAAGCTCTGTTAGAATAGAACCCGCAAAACCTGTAACATAAATTCGAGCATGATCGTCACGGAAGTTTACTACAGAAGCACTTAATGGCCATCCTTCCACACCAGACACTTTTGACTTAAAGTCAGCAACTCGTGTATCCCAATCTGCGATTAATGTTTTTGCTGTATCTTCATCACCAATTGATTGACCAATAATATTAGCTGTTTCACGGAAGTCATAAAGAATAGAAGTTACTACAGTTGGTGCAATTTGAGTAAGTTGCTCATAAATTTCCTCATGACGTACTTGTGTAGCAATAATTAAGTCAGGTTTTAATGCAGAAATTTCTTCTAGGTTAGGCTGTGTTTCAAGTCCAACATAAGTTACATCCTGCAGATCATCTTTTAGATAATCATACATCGGTTGTTGTGCCCATGATTCTACTACTCCCACAGGAGTTATATCAAACTGCACTAATGTATCTGTTGCACCTTGGAATAAAGTTACAATACGTTGAGGCTTTCCTTCGATAGTTGTTGTTCCTAGAGCGTGAGTTATTTCTCTCTTAGTAGGCTCTTCAGAAGTCTGTTCTGTAGAATTCCCACCATTTTGGTTAGTAGATTGCTCAGTTTGAGTGCCGGAATTCGCTGGTTCAGTTGCTCCATTTCCAGCGTTACCACAAGCTGACAAAACCATAACTACTGATAGCATTACAAATAAAACAAGTGACATTCTCTTTTTCAATTTGTCTCTCTCCCCTAAATAAGAATGATATTCATTATCAACTAAATAATAATACAATAATTATTAATTGGCAATATTTATTGTAAAATAAACTGTATAAAAATTCAGAAGATGCATAAACAACTCATTTATTACTCCAAATGATTCTCATACGTTACAATCAGAACCGCTATTATCGTCATAGTCGGCTATTAGAGCATTCTCCATATAGTGCTCCTGTGTAAACTAAATTTCCCAGTTGCAGCAAGTTCACATACTTTATAACTATATCAATAATTGTATAGTTAGAGGATAATAAACTGAGAAGATGAAATAATAAAATGAGAATCAAAAATTAATACACTATGTATGGACAATGAAAGGATACTATGAAAAATTATATATATTTTTGCTCTATAATAATTGCAGCATTATTACTATCTAGTTGCAACGGGAAGACATCACCCGAAGGAACAAATGACTCCTCACTTTCCATAACTACAAGGGAACTATCGGTTTATGAGAAACCTCCTTTATCCAAAGGGACAAATGAAGCTACCACTACGGAATATAATCTAGGGAAAAAGGAATATATGTCAACAAGTAATAAGATTATGCCTTATGAAGTTCGCGGAATTATCGGAGTACCTGAAGGTCAGGGACCATTCCCTTTAATTTTGATTAGTCATGGCTCTCATGAAAATGAGAAGGAGAACTTACGCTTCGATACTGGATTTGAATACCTAGTACAGCATCTCGCTGAAAACGGTTATATTGCTGTCTCTATGGATATGAGTAAGCCTTATATATGGAAATACGGTGACAATGATGATCAAGAAAAATCTATTCCTGTGGCAAATGATCACATTGAGGGGTTACTTAATGCGAATGAAGGAAATAATGGCGGTTTTCCCATTGATTTAAAAGGTAAAATTGACCCAAATCAAATTGCACTTATGGGGCATTCTAGAGGTGGAGAAACTGTTTTTGAAATCGCAAAGGATCAAGAAAGTCGTGGTAGATCGATTCAAGCAATATTATCAATAGCCCCTACTTATTTTTTTGAACATAATTGGCCAGATGCTGATGTTGCCATACTAGTCCCTGAATATGACGGTGATGTCATTTCTCTAGATGGGTTTATTACGTATAGATCTCTTAGTAAAGAAGTCAATCACGATTATTCTGTTACCCAGTTAATGAAGGCAAATCATAACTATTTCAACAGAAAAGTAACACGAAATGATGCTTCGTTTTCTTTAGTTAAAAATACTTCCGTTGATCAACTATCTCGTGAACAGCAAGAAAGCTTTTTAATGGACTTTGCTACTGATTTCTATCATGCATCGCTTAAAGGTCAAAAAGAAGCTTTTATACTACCATCCGTTGCTCAACCAAACACCATGTATGATTTTGATGTTACTGTTATGTATCAGACAAAGAAAGCAAAACGCATTGCAGATGCTTCTGAAATCAATGGTTATTCTACCGAAGGCGCGGAAATAAAGCAGAGTATTGACTCATGGTTTTATAAAAATGATGAAGTACTCATAGATACGATTACTTCTGGAGATGGAGATCTAATGACGAGAGAGCTCATCAATGTTAAATGGGAACAATCTAACGCTGTATTAAAGTTTGTTCCAAGCATTTCAGATTTCAGTGAATATGCCGGACTAACGATAAATTCGGTAATTGACTCAGCAGACGAAATAAATTCAAAAGACTCTTCACAAAGCTTTACTATTTTACTTAGAGATACAAAAGGAAATACTTCTTCCTTGACGCTACCACCAAATTTAAATGCACTAACCTATAGTGCTGGGAATATAGACAGTACCTCTCTAGAAGATCTAGATATCTTTTATTGGTCAAGGAGTACGCCACTTGCAAGCATAAACCTACCGCTTAGTGATTTTAAAAACATTGATCTAACAAATATTGAATCTGTATCTTTTGTTTTTGATCAGAAAAATAAAGGATCGATTTACATTGATTCCGTTTGGTTAAATTAGTGTTGAATCTCTAAGTCTTATTTAAACTTAAAAACGCATTCGATTACTATGCTCGAATGCGTTTTTAATAGGACTATTTATAATAAGAAGTCGTCAATGGTATAAAGACAGCTGTATCTTTCTTGACATCACCGTAAATGTATAATGATTTCACACCGCCGATATCAGCTTGGACAGTAACCAAACCTTCTGCAGATTTAATGACGTCTACCTTTTTCAGAATAATATCGTTATCAGCGTCTTTAATAACAAAGTTTGAAATATCACCATCAACAGCTGCAATTTGAAGGTTTAGTGCTTGATATTCTTTATTTGGATAGAGCATAAAGCTTGCGCTACGGTTATTTTCATAATTGTTAAAGTAAGCCTCTTTATAATCTTTGCCTTTGTAGGTTGTTTGAGCTGGATCTTTCGTATGATACATATCATTGAATCCTCCAGCAATGGAGACTCCTTCTACTTTCTCGCCTAAAATTATGGTTTGAGTATCCACATCATAATCAACTGCTACATCAAGGGCATCTGAGATCGCACGAATCGAAAAATAATTGGCATTTTGATAACTGATCGGTGCAATAGCATTGCCTTTAACATCGCGCAATTCAACAAAAGTTCCATCTACTTGTACCTTTATCCCAGGATTAAGATATGCTTTAATTTCTTGTAGCTTAGTTGCTGCTAATGCACCAGTTCCCATGCTAGCAAGCATTGACACGCTTATAATAGCTACAAATGCTTTTTTCTTCAATCAATTCACACTCCTAATGAAAAGTATAATACACATCATGGACTACTCTAAATCAATTGTTTACCAGTAACAATAGTTCTTTGGTATAATTTTTCATAATTACTCCTAATTACCTATTTTTAAATAACCTTATATAATATGCTAACACTTACTTGAATATTAGACGTTTCAAACTTGCTGTAACTCTTCGTTAGAAGCGTTATATTCAAACTTTAAGCTTTCATGTACGATATCTGCATCCACAGAAGATTTTTCCACTTATTTTCCGACTCCTAACGATTTAGACAAAAAATAGCCAGCTACCTGAGATTTTCTCGGGCAACTGGCTATTTAAGATTTTATTATATTAATATTATTTCGATTTTAATTTTTGTGCATTTATTACTTGCTGCAATTCTAATGACTTAGTCGAAGATAATACGAGATCAGCATGTGGGAATGACTCAGCTGGACCAATTGCAATAGCAGCCATATGAGCCGATTTAATAGCTTCTACCCCTGCAACTGCATCCTCTACTCCCACACA
Source organism: Candidatus Pristimantibacillus lignocellulolyticus (assembly GCA_023639215.1). Lineage (NCBI taxonomy): Bacteria > Bacillati > Bacillota > Bacilli > Caryophanales > Paenibacillaceae > Pristimantibacillus (SeqCode) > Pristimantibacillus lignocellulolyticus (SeqCode). The sequence goes on along the minus strand of CP097899.1, from coordinate 2,795,186 downwards.
TTGTATTGGTTCTACTTCAAGCAATTGTGCAGCTCTCAAAAACACTTCAGGATCTGGTTTAGAATTAATAATAGTTGCTGCATCAACAATCACATCAAATTGATCATTCATTTGTAAATTATCAATGACTGTGAATGCATTTTTGCTAGCAGAAGCTATCGCTGTTTTTATTCCATTTTGTTTGAGCTCAATTAGTAGTTCAGGAATACCAGGCAATACATCCTCCGGCTTAATTTCCAAGATCAATTGTTTATAAATTTCATTTTTACGAGTGGCTAGATTATCAAGCTCCTCATCTGTAAAACTTAGAGGTTCTTTTGATAAGCTTAATAGTAAACGAAGTGATTCCATACGCGAAACACCTTTAAGCTTTTCATTAAATTCTCTTGTAAAAGGTAAGCCTAACTCGTCTGCGATAGCTTTCCAAGCAAGATAATGATGTTCTGCTGTATCAGTAATTACACCATCCAAATCAAAAATAACCGCTCTCACAGTTTGAACCATTGTGTATCACTCCTTTGTATGCAAGATCATTTATTATTGTAAAACTTCCCAAGTTCGTTTCGTATTCGATGTCGACTATGCTACATTCATGAATTCGTTATCAAAGTCCGCTTTTTAAACTACCTCTGTAAGAAACATTGGGCTCTAATGAAATGTCTTGATCATACAATCGAAGTTGCAATGCTTGGCCATCTATAACATTTAGTTGTACATGAGAGGAAGTAATATGAACATCAATCGTTCTTCCTTTGTACTGAATTTTGAATTGGTATTGTTCCCAGCCTGCAGGAATCATAGGAGCAAGCGCTAAATGCGTTTCTTTAATACGTACGCCTGCAAAGCCAAATACAATAGCCATCCACGTACCGCCCATATTAGCCAAATGCAAACCATCTTTAGTATTTCCATGTGTATTATCTAGATCAAGACGAGCTGTTTCAGAGAAATAATCATATGCTTTATTCGCATAGCCTACTTTAGATGCCATGATGCTAAAAATACAAGAGGATAGCGATGAATCATGAGTGGTTATCTTCTCATAATAATCATAAGAGCTACGAATCGTTTCCATACTTTGATCATCTTCCAGCAGGAAATGAGCTAGAACGGTATCCGCTTGTTTGCATACTTGATAACGATAGATCGTTAATGGATGATAATGTAGTAATAATGGGTATTTATCTTCAGGTGTTTCTTCGAAATTCCACACTTGTTTACGTAAGAACGTGTCATCCTGCGGGTTGATGTTTAATTGTTCATCATGAAGTAACAACATCGCTTCAGCAGCTGCATCCCATGCAGCAATTTCTTGTTCAGACACATCTAATTGCTGTGCTAATGTAGCAAATTGCTCGGAATCTAGCGTTGATAAAATCTTACAACTCTTTGCTGCCCAATATAAATTACTTTTTGCCATAGCATTTGTGTAATAGTTATTATCAACACAACATGTATATTCATCTGGTCCAGTTACTTCATCAATATGAAACTTCCCATTATAATAGTGACCGACTTCAATCCAAAGACGAGCTGTCTCAATTAATACTTCTGCTCCGTACTTCCATAAGAAATCATTATCTTCAGTTGCCATATAATATTGAGAGTAGCTATAGGCAACGTCTGCGCTAATATGATATTGAGCCGTTCCAGAAGGGAAGAAAGAAGAACATTCCGAACCTGAAATTGTCCGCCATGGATAGAGCGCACCCTTACGATGGCCCATTTCTTTCGCTCGTTCTCTAGCAAAATCCAAAATATGATGTCGATAAATTAATAGCCGCTTAGCAATTTGAGGCTGCGTCATTAAAAATACAGGGAACATATAGATTTCCGTATCCCAGAAATAGTGCCCCTCATAACCTTCACCTGTTAATCCTTTTGCAGCAATGTTACTGTATTCATCTTGTCCTGCAGATTGTAGTAATTGATAAACATTAAATCGGATACCTTCTTGTAATCGATCGTCATTGCTAATAACAATATCAGATCTTTTCCAGAAATCATCCATATAATCACGTTGATGTTGAAGCTGCTGCTCAAAAGTTGTGCTCATCACTTCTGACATAATATTTTTACCAACCGCATGTGGCTCTGCTCCATGTCGCAACGTATCCGTATAAACATTCCACTTTGTAAAAGAAATATCGTTACTAGAGTCAAAATCAGCCTTATAAGTAACGCTTTGTTCATAAGCAGTATGCTCGGATGTAAGTGCAGTTGAATGTGTATATGCAGTAGAACAACTCATTTTCAACTGAGAAGCTGAAGTTTCATTAACGATATAGTCCAATTGTTGGTCACTGCCTGTTGCTACCGTATGTAACAACTTGGCATGTCCAGATGCAACGCGCGGATCATTAACTGCCGTATAATTTTCTACGTTTCCATTAATACTTGAAGTGATCGTAATTTTACCTTTAACAGAAATAGGTGTAATTTGGATATCAATAGCAAATAACTCACGTACATAAAATGATACTAGGCGCTTAAAGGTAATTTTCAATTCTTGTCCCAATGGTGAAACCCAATGAATAGAACGAATAGCATATCCATCATCAAACTTAAGTTGACGGTCAAAATCTAATACTTTTCCGCTAAATAAGCTAAATGTCTCTTGCTGGTCACCAATCAAAATATTCACACTTTGACCATCTATACCATTCACTAATTTTTGTTGTGTGCTTGGAAAAGCGTGTAATTTTTCCCCATAAGGGATTGTAATGACATCATGGAATGCATTGATATACGTTCCTCGAATACTGTTCATTTCCGAAGCGTAACCTTCCTCGAAGTTACCACGTACCCCTAGATATCCGTTACCAAGAGCGAAAATACTTTCATTAATCAATAATTCATCTTGCTCGAGACTTGTATTTTGAATGTTCCAAGTCATTAATATTCACTCCTAGCATTGTTAGTCTAAACTTAGAATCAGGATTGAATTTCAATCTCTAACTCTGTTGTATTGGAAATTATTTCTATATTTATTTTAGCAGCAAGATTAGTATCACGTTTCAAGGTGAAACTTAATGTACCTCTACCAATGCATAGGTTATGAACCGTTAAATACTCCAACTCTACTGGCAAACAAGGTGAAATAAAGATTTTACCTGCTAGTACGTTTGGTATTAATCCAAGCATCGCCTGCAGCATAACAAATGCTGTTGCCCCTGCCCAAGCTTGTGGAGAGCATGTTGTTGGATATGGAATGACCTTATCAGTTTCTGTGAGATCGTAGCCACAAAATAGCTCTGGTAAACGATAGCCATCGAATTGCGTTGAAACCTTGATTATCCCTGATACTACTTTCATGGCATCATCGGCATAACGGTTACGCAGTAATCCAAGTAAGATCATGCCATTATCATGTGGCCACACACTGCCATTATGATAGCTTAGTGGATAATAACCACTTGCTTTATTGCTCATCGTACGAATACCATAACCGCTAAACATATCATGTTCTAGTAATCTAGTTGCTACGATTTGTCTGTATTGCTCATCTACAATATCGGTCATTAATAGATGACCGGGGTTTGAAGTAATGGATTTCACCTGCTCCAAATTTTCATCAAGAGCGATGCAATAGAAACCGTGTTCTTCCATCCAATAACGATCTTGAAACTGTTGCTTTAGCCTTTTTGCCTCAGCATAAAGTTGCTTTGCACGATCAGTTTCACCCATTGATTCATATATATCCGCTAATCCTTGCTTAGCAGCATATATATAACCTTGTACCTCTACTAGTGCAATTGGTGATTTTGCATATTGACCGTTCTCATGAATAATTGAATTGCTGGAATCCTTCCACCCTTGGTTTGGAAATCCTTCACTCGCTTCTTGATGATAGGTCAAAAAATGGGCATCATTAGTTGACGAACGTGTATCAATCCAATCCAATGCAGCATCAATATTTGTTTGTAGTTCATGTACAATCGATGTATCTCCACTCCATCTTACATATTCCACAATTAATATTAAGAAAAGCGGTGTGGAATCTACTCCACCATAATAAGGAGAGAAAGGTGCTTGATTGGAATTAGCCAGTTCTCCAAAGCGAATTTCGTGAGAAATTTTACCTGGCTCTTCATCACACCATGCATCATATTTAGTTCCTTGATATGCTGCGAGTGTGCGCAATGTCCCAATAGCATGTGCTGGCTGCAGTGGTAGCATAAATAAAGAAGTGATGATGCTATCGCGACCAAACGACGCTGCAAACCACGGCAAACCTGCTACCGGAAAAGTTCCCTCACCAATATCATCCATAAGCATACGTAAATCCTGTAAGCTTCGATCATAAAGCTTGTTATAATGCTCATTAGAAGATTCTATAGTCGTATTACTTTTCTGCCATTGCGAATAGCTTTCTTCTAATTCCTGCAAAGCTACGGTGTAGGTATGCAATGTAGGTAAAGCTTTTTCACCGATAAGAGGAACAACATTTACATTTATATATTTAGTTTGCCCGGGTGACAATTCTAATTGAAAACTTAACTCTTTATTATCTTCCGAAATCGTTGCTTCATAATCCCAAGTCACGTATGTTGTGCGCTTAATTTCATCGATGCCTACATAGCGGAATGCAATAGCACCCTTCTCAACAATAGGATCTAAAGTATGACCTACTTTTCCCTCACGATATTTGCGAACGATAAACATATCTTGAAAATCAGCATCAAAAGAAAGTGATATTTCAACCTCATTACTGTCTAGATAATAATTAGTAACTGATAACCGTTCATATAATACACCGTCATAAATAATGGTTTCTCTAATGACCTCAATCGCTCCACGGTCTTTACTTTCTTCCATTAAAGTCGTGGAAAGAAGATAACTTTTATTAGAACGACTCCCTAGTAATTGAGGAGATTTTTTATTAATGTAAAGTTTATAATTGCTCAAAAATCGAGTATCTTTCAGATAAAGACCATGTCCTGTATCCGATTCTGGAACAATATCCCCTTGCTCGTTGCACAATAAGAAAATAGATCCTTCTTTTATAACATGATTATTCATAATCATTTTCACCCCAGCTACTGTTTACTTTTATCTTGCTTTATTTAACAGCGCCTGCTGCAACACCTTTAATAATATATTTTTGAGCGAAAGCGTAGAAAATTACGATTGGAATAATCGTTAACGTTAAACCTGCCATTGCTTGGTTCCATACGATCGTAAATTCACCGAAGAAGTAGAATGTCGATAATTGAATGGTACGTAGCCCTTTATCAGAGAGCACAAGTGAAGGCAGCAAGTAGTCATTCCAAGTAGCGATAATATCTAATATTGCTACTGTCACAGTAATTGTTTTCAGTAATGGGAAAACAATTCTCCAGAACAGACCAAATTTACTACAGCCATCAAGAGTAGCAGCTTCCTCAAGTGCAATCGGAATAGACTTCATAAATCCGTGGTAAAGGAATACTGCAATTCCAGCATGAAATCCGATGTTCATAAAGATCAGACCACCATGAGTATTTAGCATAGGGATATGCAGATTAGTACGGATCCAGTCCATTACTTGCATAAGCGGCATCATTAGTGTTTGAAATGGAATAAGCATCGTAGCTACAAAAGAATAAAAGATAATTTTACTCATTAGGTTGTCTTTTCTAACTAACATCCAAGCTGTCATCGATGCCAGCACAACAACGCAGATAACCGTAACGATAGTCACATACGCAGAATTAAAAAACACATGTAAAAAATTCATTTTTTCCATTGCTTTTTGGTAATATTCAAAACTAAAGCTAGATGGTAATGCAAGTGCATTTTCATATAATTCCGAGCGAGTTTTGAAAGAGTTGACCAGCATAATATAAATGGGTGATAAGAAGAGTAAGGCAAGTATAACGATAAGAATTGAAGTAATAGTTCTACCTGTTGCTTTCATTACATTTGCACCTCTTTCTTCTTCGTAATAATAACTTGCGTCAAAGTAACCAATGCGACAACTAAGAAGAAGATGATCGCTTTAGCTTGACCAAGACCATAATTACCGTATCCGAATATCTCATTGAAAATATTCATCGCAAATAATTCTGTAGAATGGATTGGTCCACCCCCAGTAAGTGATAAGTTCACATCGTATATTTTGAATGCACCCGAAAGTGATAAAAATAAGCAAATAGTAAATGAAGGCATCAATAGTGGGAATACTATTTTCGTTAAGCGCGTCCATAAATTAGCGCCATCTACCTTTGCAGCTTCCATAACTTCATCTGGAATTCCTTGAATACCCGCAATATATATGATCATCGTATACCCTGCCATTTGCCATGTGAAAACAATGACTAGAGCGTATAATGCAAAGTTCGGATTAATTAACCAGTTAAAGAAAATTGAATCTAGTCCAGTAAGATTACCAATTTGTTTGAAACCATCTGTAAAAAGAAATTTCCATATATATCCTAGAATAAGTCCGCCAATAAGGTTTGGCATAAAGAATAATGTACGTGCTAAGTTACTTGCTTTAAACCCTGCAGTTACAATGAGTGAGAATACTAAACCAAAAACATTAATCGATATTAAAGCTAAAACTGTAAATTTTAATGTGTTCCAAGCAGAAGTAATAAAACGCTCATCTTGAAAAATAGCTACATAGTTATCAAAACCAACAAAAACTTTAGGATTGGCAGGTATACCATTCCAAGTAATAAATGAATATATTATTCCGATAATGAACGGAATGATTACTATAGTAAGGAAGATAAGGAACAAGGGCATCGTAAATATTGCATACCAAACTCTATCCATTTTTTTATTCATCACATGTCACCCATTCCACTTTGTTATTTTTGCTTATGTTATCGAGAAAACGAAAACCTAACTTCAATGAGAAAGTTAGGTTTTCTATTTTCCACATCAATCATGATTGTTATAAAACTTATTTTGTAGCTTTTGCCCAAACATTATCTAATTTTTCAAGGTATTGTTCCGGAGTCATGCTGTTATCCAAGAAGAATTCAGAAGTCGCTGGTGCCAAATCATTGATAATAATACCTTGTGGGAAATAATTAAGTGCCCAAGGAATTGTTTCGCCAGATTGTGTTGCTTCAAATACTTCTTGAGACAATGGATCAAGACCAGTCGCTTCAATTGTCGTTACAGCTGGAATGAAACCAAATTCGTTAACAATTGTGTTTTTACCTGTTTCACTTGTATACAACCAATTAATAAATGCATTTGCGGCTGCAATTTGTTCAGCAGAAGCTGTGTTATTAATTACCCAAGCTGCTGGGATATCAACTGCAATTTTTTTGTTTCCAGATATAGGTAAAGCCATCATTCCTGCTTCAATATCATCATAATCAGCTAACATACTGTAGCTCCAGTTTCCTTGGTGTACGATTGCTGTTTTTCCTGAAGCAAAGTCTCCCATTTGCACATCATATGTTACTTCCATTGGGTTAATAGAATTATCACGAATCACCTTCATTACTTGAGCGAATTCTTGGAATTCTGCAGTATCAGACATTTTCACTTCACCTTTATTCAATTGCTCAATGTAAGCAACAGGATCAGTCTGCAAAGCAAAAGGTGTATTAATGATATGACCAATTAAGAAATATGCTTCTTGAGATAAGCTTAATCCATTAACTCCATCAGCTTTGAACTGCTCTAGTGCAGCAGTCAGTGAAGCTACATCCGTAATTGTAGAAGGATCTACTAAAGCTTTGTTATAAACTAGACCAAAACCTTCAACTCCAGTAGGAACTCCAACCACTTTACTATCGCTTTCAAGTGCCATATTTGGAGAAATATACTTAACATATTCTTCATTGCTCATGTCATAGTAATAAGATGCGAATTTATCTGCTTCTGCACCTGGTTGAACAGAGAAGATAGTTGGACCCTCGCTAGCAGCTAGCTTGGTTTGAAGTTGTGTTATATAGGAATCACCTGCTGAACCCCAAACCTCAACTTCGTTACCAGTCTCCGCTTTATATTTATCAGCAAGATCTTCAAGCGCTTCAGCAATTTCAACTTTACTTTGGAATAATGAAATTTTTGCTAACTTCTCAGTGCCAGTACCACCGTTCTTGTCCGAACCCGATTTATTACTTGAGTTATTTCCACAAGCAGCTAAAGCAAGTACTAAAACCATCATAGAAATGATACCGATTAATTTCTTCGTTCTTTTCATGTTACTACCCCCAATTTTGAAATCGTTCTATAAAGTGTGTAAACACTTACATTATCATTATAATTTTTGGCAATGATACTAAACAGGTGATATTCTCGCCTAAACAAGTAAATTTTGAATCTGTTAATATAAAAACTCCCCCTATAACTTTAATTACAAGTGTAATAGGAGGAGTTTTTCTCAAATGAAATTATTTATTCACTCTTCGATATTGCGTTGGAGATACTCCGTAATGCTTACGGAATACTTTACTGAAGTAATTATCATCTTCATAACCGACAGAAGCGGCGATTTCTTGAACGGAAAGCTCAGAGAATTTTAATAATTCACAGGCATTATCCATTCTAATCTGAGTCAAATAACTCATGACCGTTGTTTGATGCATTTCCTTAAACCGTTTTGATAAATATTGAGGACTAAAATGGAATATTTCAGCTAAGGATGACAGAGTAATTTCTTCACTCATATGATCGTGGATATAATTTTTTATTGCTGCAATGCTTTGAATGGTTGAGGCACTTTCATTTGCGTCATCAACAATACTATGAAACATATGAATGAGAGTCTTTTCCCATTCTTCTAAGTCAGATAGCCATAATGGCATCGTTTCAATATGTTGTTTAGATTGTAATTGATTCATAACTCGCATCAACAATAAATTTGCTTCAATGGAATAATGCTGTAATTCTTTTAATGGTAAATTAGATTTGGTATGTAGAGATTCAACATAACTGTGAACCAATTCCTGAATTTGATTTTTATCTTGGTTACGAATAGCTTCTAACAATAATAATTCTTTATCCATAAAGGGAGTAAGATCCGTTGCGTTTTGATAGGACTGTGATGCTTTTATTATATTGGTATTTAATATTTCTGCTTTTGCTTCTTTCAATGAATGATGAAGTTGTCCAATGCTTGTGCGTCGTTTACTGAAACCTGAGATTGTAAGTAGTCTAAGCGTTTTGTACCATAATTCACTTATTTTTTTCTGATAGAACTCCAGTTCATCAATTGAAAGATCACTTTGTATATACACGATAATAAACTGTTCATCTGTAAAACAATAATAATTCCCTACTTGTTTAATGATATCATTCAGCACATTTTTTACAGAAAATTCAAACAATGATTCGTCGCCCATATAGTAGCGTTCAATGACAGAATTAGAATTACGCGGTAAGTACATAAGGACATAAAAATCTTGCTCAGATAGCCCAACTTCTTCAAATAGCTGTAACATACTATCCTCTTGAATTGGATCATTTTGCAAATAAGTATTCATTTTCTGTTCATTGAGTAATGAGTCTGCTTCCTTTATGCGAAAACTATTATTAAACTCTTCATGTTTAGTTTGCTGATTTTGTTCAATTGATGTCACTGCTTTGGCAACGGCCTTATCCAAGTCATCTATTTTGAATGGCTTGAGTAAATAATCAACACCATTTGCTAATAAAGTTGCTCTAGTATAGCGAAACTCCTGATAACCACTTAGTACGATAACTTTTGAATTCCAGCCTTCCTCTCTTAACAATTCTAAGAAACGTGGTCCATCCATTTTGGGCATACTCATATCACATATGATTAATTCAGGCTCTTCCCCTCGAACGATCTCGATTGCCTCGAATCCATCTTCAGCAGTTAATATTTGCTGAATGTTATAGGTAGGCCAATCAATTGCTAGCTCTACACCTTCTCTTACATGTTCTTCATCATCTACGATCAATACTTTCATTAACATAATCTCCTTATCGTGATGTATTTGTTGTATTTGGAAGTTTTAATGAAATAGTTGTTTGAACATATGGTTCGCTAATAATTTTCCATTCAAACGTCTCACCATAAAATAATAATAATCGCTTGAGTACATTGGTTAAGCCAATCCCAGCTTTCTCATCATCAAACATGTTTTGATCTACATAACTAAGATGAATTTTTTGTATCTCTTCAGGAGTAAAACCTTTACCGTTATCAATAACAGATAAATAAATATAGTTATTAACCACTTCAATATCCACTTTAATTTCCACTTTACCTGTACCTTTTTCCAAGCCATGCACAATACTGTTTTCTACAAGTGGTTGCAGCACCATTTTCGGAACTTGTAACGAATAGGCTTCTTCTGGATATTGTACAGCATATGTTAACTTATTTTTATAACGCCCCATTTGCAGAGATGTATAATGTGAGACGTGATCCAGCTCTTCTTGTAGTGACACTACTTCAGTATCTATATCCATATTGTAACGGAAGATAGCAGCAAATTCTGCAATTCTATCACTAATCTCCCGAGAATTGTTCTTAATTGCTAAAGTTCCGATGGACTGTAACGTGTTATAGAAGAAATGTGGGTTAATTTGTGCTTGCAGCATCTTTAATCTTGCATGGGACAATTCAAGCTGATGACGATACTGTTTGTTCCATAATTCGTCAAGCTCCATTGTCATTTCTTGAAATCTTTCTTCCAAAATATTAAGCTCATCTGGGGAATTCGATTGTGGACGTACTTTAATATTGAAATTCCCCATTTGAATGTTCTTTATTTGTTTTAAAATTCGTTTCACACGTCTCAAAATATAATAGGAAACATAAGCTGCGATGATGCCCACCAATATTATTGCTCCTACTTGTACAATTAGGGATTGGCCAAGTACAGTAGTTTGGGCTTTATTGACCAATGATTGAGGAATGAATTTTGCTAGTGTTACAGGAAAATTATAGGATACATCACGATAGTAAATATAAGTACCCTCTTGCTCGTAAATCGCCCCTTTTACTACTCCTTCCTTTCCTGTAGTTTCTTCATATAAACGATTTACCCAATCCATCTTTTTTTTCTCATTGCTTGGAAGCGACGAATATAATAATTGCAAATCATCTTGTATAAAGAGATAGATGGAGCCATCTTGTGATGTAGATAATGCTCCAACTGTTTTTTTTATTTCACTATTATCAACATTGAATGATGTTAACCCAATAACTTCACGTGTTGAAATATCCATAAAATAACGATTCACACGTAATTTGGGTTCATTATGGTTGTATGTAACAATAAAATCATTTGTTAGCTCATCACGTTGTGAAGAAAGCTCTCCATTCACGAAATCTGGAATATTCACGCGTGAACTATAGTCATTGCGAATATTAAATTGTTTATTTGTTAAAGCACTTTTGTAAGAAACTGAACCAATTTCAGAATGAGTCCCATATATGCGCTCAAATTGTTGGGTAATGTATACAGTTTCTGCAGGTGTCTGTGTCTCTTTAGAAGATAGAATCCGATCCAAATTCGGATTGCCATAATACGATAGCCCGAGCAGTGAAAGCTCATGGAAATAAGTATGTAGGCCAGACATCGTAATTGCCATTGAGTTTTGGTTTAACTCCACAAGTTGCTTATTAATCGCTTTTCCGGTTATTTGATAAGAAATATAGTTGGATGCGATAAAAGGTATGATTGTCGCTATTAACAAACTGAAAAGTATTTTAGCAAATAGACTTCTTTTTACGGGAAACATAGTCTTTCACTCCAGTTTACGTTTTATAAGTAACAGATGATAATTTGTTCTTACTCTATAATAGAATCGACTGAAAACGCAAGTTGAAGTCTCAGAATCCATACTTACAGTAAAAGATTATTTATTTCGCTCTTAACTTGGTGACAATTAACGTATCGAAAAAAAAATAGCCAGCTGCCGAGATCACTCGGCAACTGACTATTCACTTAGATTACGTAGATATTACTTCGCAAATACATGATTTCCGATTCGAGCTGTGACTTCTCGGCTTTGTACCCATTCATTATCTGTTTTCTTTGGATTATAGAAAACTACAGCTCCAAGACCCGGATCATAACCATTCAGTGCAGCTTGCACCGCTCGTTTCGTATCCTGACTTGGTGTCACGGTATTAATACGATTGTCCAACACCGGAGAATATTGATAATACGATTTTCCATTATAAACTTCTACCTGAAAAATCGTATCGATGATTGAATCGGGCCATTCAGGATCAGCAACTCGGTTCAAGATTGAAGCTGCCACAGCGACCTTCCCTGTATAGCTCTCTCCCCCAGCCTCTGCTTCCGTAATTTGATATAACCAATGAAGTTCCTCTTGGGTCGGTTGCTTCTGATTCTCTAACGAATTCATACCCCCTGCACCTGTCGAGATAAGTGCTGCCTTCATACGTGAATCGTACTGAACACTAAATCCAAGTTTTTTTGCAGTATAAGCTAGTGGGACATAAGTCACTCCATTGATTAACGTCGTCCGAGTATTTAACTTATCCCGCTTCCACACTGATGCTGCTGCACTTTGATAATCAGTATGACGCTCAGCTACTGGAAAGCTCATCAGAATAGATGATTTACTAAGCACAGCAGCACGATATTTTTTATTCCATTCAACGGACACATTTAACTTACGAAAAAATGAAGCTGGTACAAGTTGATAATCATTTTGAATAATTGCCGTTGTCGAGACACGTTGACCGTTCACATATACCGTCGTTTTGCCAGGCGTTTCTGCAAAAACTTCATAGGTAGGCCAAGCAAAAACAATAATCAATAATAAGGCCAAAGACTTTATCCAACGTTTGTTCAACATAATATCGCCCTCCTTAATCTCGCACCATTATACGATAATAATGAGATAGACTTTATGGGAAATTAAGGATCATTAAAAATTGAACTTACGTCCTAGAAAGCTATGAAGCCTTGACCTTATGCGGATTATCTTTAATATAAGGAGCTTCTTTTCTGATAATGATGAGAAGATTTTAATCGTTTCAACAGCTTTTCAGATCAGGAATAGTAAAGAATCTGATGAAAAAGATAGCAGAAAGTTTAACTTCAATTAACTATAGTAGGTTAATTCATTGAACTTATCATAGATATATATTAGGTATCGTTATTTATGCTATTTCACTTAATAGAAAGTAAGGAGGCATGACATGGAAGAAGTATTATGGAAGGGAAAACCGTTCAACTTCGGTTTACCTAGCTTTACAAAATATGAAATTACAGATTCAAGAATTATTGTACAAAAGGGCATATTCACAAAAAGACGCGATGAAATACGATTGTATCGAATTAGAGATATTTCAACAAAGAGAAACTTATTTGAGCGTATCATTAACATAGGCGATATTACCGTATTTTCATCTGACACCAATCATGCAGAATTTATACTTCGTAACATCAAAAATTCCACTCAAGTATCGGATTTGCTAGGGGAGACTGTAGAAAAATCACGTATTAAACATCGAGCTCTTGAAGTTGCTGGCATAATGGAATAATTCAAAACCTATTGAGTTTATTTATTACGTATTAGTAGGCTCTATTATGAAGATATTATGTGTATGCATTACAAAAAGGATAAAAGGAGTATCAAAATGAAGAAAGTAAAAGATTTAATGACAGCTGACTGTAAAACGGTAACGCTTAAAGATAATATTTATGAAATTGCCGTCATTATGTCTGAGAACAATATTGGTTTCGTAGCGGTCGTGGATGAACACGATCACTCTAAACTAATTGGATGTGTCACAGACCGTGATCTGGTTATAAGAGGATATGCTGCAAAGCACCCCGGCTCTACAGAAGTACAAACTGTTATGAGCGAAAATCTAATAACCGTCGCTCCAGATCAAGATGCTGAAGAAGCAGCCAATCTCATGGCTCAGCATAAAATCCGGCGTTTACCTGTTATTGAATCAGGTAAATTAGTGGGCATTATCGCTTTAGGTGATTTGGCTTTAGCACATCCAACTGAACATAACGCTGGCATTGCTTTACAAGAGATATCAGAGAATTCTGAAGAACAACAATACTTGCAATAAACTGTTTCTGACATACAAAATTGAAATTGTCCATAATAAAAGCGACTACTCCGCGTAGTAATCTTGGAGTAGTCGCTTCACCATTAGCCTTATTTGAACTTTTTCGGGAACTGCTTAATTATTCCGTCAACAAGCATATCTGCGAACATAATCATATGCTCTTCACCTTTATCAAATGCAACGATATCGGCTTTCCAGTCTTTACTCAATCTAGCTACAACTTGATCGGTAAGAAACTGTAAGTGCTTGTATAACATATCTTTCAATTCTTTATTTGAATAATTAGGGTTAGCAGCACTTAAAAAGTCTGCTATGTCATCTGCATTTTTGTACCATAACTTATTATATTTTTCTAGATCAGCAGTGTTACCAGTTTTCGCTGCATTCGTAACTTGTCCAGCAAGTTCAATATGCTCCCTAAGTATCTTAGTTAGTTTATTGCCGGCTTCTTCACCATAATAAGGCTTAATGGAATTGCCAATATCATCTTGATTTTTTAATAGTCGCTCTAATACATCGGATTTGTCTTCAAGATTGGCTAGATCACTAACAATAAAGCTTCTCGTCCAAAGAACATGATCAATCCACAGTTGCCGCTCTGCCATTCTCAACTCACAAGTAGCTTTATTATTAGGTATTCCATTAGCATGGACGTTCGCCGAAACGATACCTTTGAACGGCACAACCATTAGTGCCATTACAAACAACATTATTACTGAACTTCTGAATATCTTCACCATCTTAAATGCTCCCTTTTGTCATAATTTTTCAGTATATTATGAGCTTCGGGAGTATTTGTTATGCAAAAAATGCTCAAAATAGATTGAAGTAGTTAGCAGAGCTTCTTTTGAGCTGATCTACAGCTTAATTGGTTCTAATAAATTGAAATAAAAAATCCGTCTCACCGTAGATAATTAATCTACGAATGAGACGGATTTTGCCTTGTTATGGTTTAAGGTATAATTGGAGCCGGAAGATGGTGATTAACCTGTATTATTTTATCGCCATCTTTCTTTTCTACTTCTGTAAATACATTATCTTCGTTAGAGTTAGTGAATGTACCTTGTGGTGTTACACCATCAGCATCGTATACCACCCAAACGGTTGGCTTTGAAGGAGACTCGGAGTTATTATCGATAGTACCTGTTACAGTCAATACAGAATTACGAGTCATTCCTGCGTCTTTAGCTACTTTAATACCACTAGATCCATTTCCTTGCAAATATATTTTTCCGGTTAATTCTACTTCAGAAGCATTAACAAGAATTGCTGCATCGAAAAACACGATATCCACATTATTTACTTTTACACCTGTTGCATTATTTACTTTTATACCATAAGAACTACCAAAGAGTAGAATTAGATCAGTAACTTTAACTCCGTTAGCTTCAATTATTATACCGCTGTTTTCTTGATTAATAAAACCAATACCATAATTAACATCTGGACCAGTTCCACCTAATGTTACATTATCACGTGTTATAACAATCTTTTCTGATACCTCAATATCAGCACCTAATGAGATAGTTTGTAATCCCACTTGATCAACCGCTGTACGAAGTTGCTCTTCGTTGTACACATTCAAATAGTAGAACGTTTGAGGGTCGTCGCCTACTCCCTCAGCTTCAATTAGTCGAGTTTCCCAGCCTACTACAGTACCTTGATCTGTTACACCGTCAGCATCACGAGTTACCCAAATTGTTGGGTGATCTTCAGTTTCCTCTTCATTCACGATCGTTCCTGAAAGTGTTAGTACCGAATTACCAAGACCCTCTTCTGTACCTTTACTTACCTCAATACCACCAAATCCGTTGTAGTACAATACTGTTTCTCCAGTTAATTCAACTTGAGCAGCATTAACTAGAATACCCGCATTGAAATATTCTACAGTTACGTTATTCAATACTACATCCTTTGCATCATAAGCTTGAATTCCGTATGATCCTGTCCAATTGGTTTCCTCATCATCAGAATAAAGATATATATTAGTTACTGTAACTCCATCAGCTACAATAACAATACCATGACGTTCAATTGGGTCACTGTTATCAAATATACTTTCAAAGTCGATGTAATATCCATTTCCATCCAATGTAGTATTAGCTCTATCAAGAACCAAGGAACTAGTCAGATATCCGATATCGTCACCCAATGAAATAGTTTTTAATCCCACTTGATCAACAGCAGTACGAAGTTGAGCTTCGTTGTATACATTTAATAGATAGAATGTTTGTTCCTTTTCTAATACAGTTTTTTCAATCAGTAGAGTGTTCCAACCTACAACAGAACCTTCGCCATCTTCAACCCAAATCGTAGGTTTTGATTCAGTTTCCGTAGTATTCAATATTTTTGCATTTGCTCCCACTGTCAAAATAGAATCCGTACGAACCGCTTCTGTACCTTTACTTACTTCAATACCACCGAACTCATTACCCGATACATCAGTTGTACCTGTTAATGTTACAAGCGATGCATTAACTAGAATACCACCATCTGCACCTGATACTGTAACGTTATTCAATGTTACTCCTGTAACATCGTATACTTGAATTCCGTAGTTTCCACCCCAAGCAGGTGTATCTCCAACTTTATCAAGCGTTACTTTAAGATTGTCGATCGTAACATTATTACTTTGAACTAAAATACCATGCTTCTCAGCATTTGTTTCACCAGTCCAATCACCAGCTAGTGAAATTGTATTACCATTACCATTCAAAGTAACTGCTCTATTAATCACGATAGTTTTTGTAGCGGCAATATTTGCCGTTACATTAATATGTGTATAGTAATTATTAGCTAACGCTGCTAATAATTGAGTCTCGTTACTTACGCTTATTGATGTTGAAGGAACAGATGGACCAGGGTTCACCACAGGTGCATCTGGAACAACAACTGTAATACCAGGGGATACTACTAGATTCGTCGGTCTTTTAGCCAATGTTGAACCATTTGCTTTAACATTTGCATTGACTACCGTACCCGTTCCTGTTACATCTGTTGCCGCATTCAGAATAAGATTCGTTACTGTAGTATTTGCAGCAAGATTAATGTTCGTGTCTGCCGCTGCTGCAGTAACCTCTAACGTATTTACTGTACCATTTACAACATTTACTGTAACGCCAGGTACTTCAACGATTACTTTATCGAAGTTTCCTGATAAATCAATTTGTCCATTTGCTTGCTCAGTAATTGTAATGTTGCCGAAACCAGCTCCAGTTAGCGCATTTTCTACAAATATAGCTGGAGTTTTAGCAATAACTGCACCCACAACAGTAATACCAGAAGCAACAATTCTTACTACTCCAGTTGCTTTGTCTACAATAATGGTCAATAAGCTAGAGTTAATAATATGAATACTATTTACTCCACCGCCTTGTACGATTGTGTTACCTTTAACAGTAACATTATCTAGCGTAACATCACCTTCGCCAATACCTTTACCAAGTATTAAGTTACCTTCGATGATTGTATTTTTCAATGTTACATTAGCAACAGTGATCATTACATCTCCAGCAATGGTTTTTTGGCCTGTTTCAGCGCCATAAGTACCTGCTTTTTTGTAAATTGTGAACTGATCTTCCATCGCACGATTAATCATGACAACAGATTCAGCACGCGTAATCTCTTTTTGTGGCTTTAATGTATTATTCGGGTATCCACCGAGATAGCCTAGATCGAATACTTTTGTTACTGCATCTTTTGCCCAAGTAGCAATTTTATCTGCATCAGTGAAACCAGATAGATCTGCTGTTGAAGCACCTGTATCTTTTACTAGATTAGATAACATAACTGCAGCTTCTTGACGTGTTATTAGGTCATTCGGACGTATTGTATTATCCGTGTAACCTTTCACATAACCTGCTTGAACTGCTTTTCCAATCTCTTTCACATACCATTTGTTAGTAGATGACTGCACATCAGAATAATTTAATGTAGCTGTACCTGTTAAACCAAAAGCACGGTTAATGAAGGTCATAAATTCTGCACGCGTGACATCCTTGTTAGGCTTATAAATATTAGCTTCAAATCCTTCTAATAATCCTTGTTCTACCCACTCTTGCAAGTTAGTTTCAGCCCAGTGACCTGAAATGTCTGATGAGCTACTAGCAGATGCCAATGAAAAAGACGGAATCAGTAATAATGCCGAAAGCAATAACGCAATCCATTTACTAGATTTTCTAATGTTCACCAATAATACCTCCTATTTTTATTTTGATTAACTATTGAATATCGCCAATAATTAACCATACGATCACTCTATTAAACGAAACTTATATTTACAATGTTTCACGTTATTGCTATAAATTTCTTGTTTTTATTCAGTTTCATAAAGATTCACCTTCAATAATAATCCACTATAAAGTGCAGATTTATAATATGGTAATATTATTTTGTAGTAGTTTTATTTAATAGTAGTCGTTAGACCTAGTATAAAATCTAGATATTCGCCTATATTATAAATTGATACTACTAGAGACTCAAATTTTTCAATTAATCAATATCTTGTAAATTGAAGTAGCCCTGATCATCAATAGGATTAGCGGGGCTATTCTTAATTCTATATTACAATGTGCACCTAAAATACTAGTCCGCATTAATATCTAAAAATGTTAATAAAATTCCACGATTTACCTCTATTTTATTGTACAATAATTAGTAATGCCTACACTTTGAATCTTTTTTCATAGTGATTTATTGAATACTATAACTGGAGGAAAACGTAATAATGAAAATGAAATTTTTCTTTAAACAAATTGCTGTTGTCAGCGTTACTATGACGTTAGCAGCATCGTTAGTAAACCCAACAATAGCATTCGGTGCTAGTAATGTACAAGAAACCGTTTCTGCAAGAACAGAAAAACAATTATTAGAAAAATGGCAAAAATACTTGCCTTTAGACATTGATAGTTCGAAGTTGTTTGAAGTAGCGCCAACATTATCTGCTCCTTACAGTGCCGGTAAGGTTTCACAAAATGTATTACTTGATGGATTGAATGCAACTAATTTTGCAAGGTACTTAGCTGGTCTACCAGATGATGTTACACTTGATTATTCCATTGCTGAGAAACAACAAGCTGGTGCAATTATTAATGCCATAAACGGATCTTTAACTCATTATCCAGTAAAACCAAGCGATATGAGTGAATCTTTCTACCAACTTGCAGCTGCTTCTGCAGGTTCTAGTAATCTGTCTGCAGGACGAGATACATTGTATGACACTGTATTTTATGGATATATGTCTGACAATGGTAACAACAATCTGCTTTCAGTAGGACATCGTCGCTGGATCATTAATCCGCAAATGAAGAAAACAATGTTTGGATTTGCAGTTGATCCCTCTTCTGTTTATGGAACTTATTCATCGATGTCTGCATTTAACAATGATCGCGATATTAATGAAGTACAGTATGATTATATCGCGTGGCCATCTGCCGGTATTTTCCCTGCAGAAATCATACGTCCAGCTGATCCATGGTCAGTTTCCTTAAATACAGGTCTATATGATAGGAACAAAATATCAGACATTAAAGTTACATTAACTCGTGAGCGTGATCAGAAGGTTTGGAATTTCGATTCTAACGATCGTGATTACGATGGTGATTTCTTCAATGTGAGTTTAAATAATTATGGTATTAACTTCGCTGTTATTTTCCGTCCAGGTAATATTGACTATTATGAAGATGAAGATAAGTTTAATGTTAATATTACTGGATTGCATACATTAGCAGGTGAATCAACTTCACTGTCTTATTCAACTTCATTGGTTCAACTACAGTCGAAATTTGTTAACAGTGCACAGCGGTACATGCTCCCTGGGCAGCAGTTGCAATTCCCAGTAGATGAGAAACCTATTCGCTATGTATCTTCTGATCCTAGAGTTGCGAGTGTTAACGCAAATGGTGTAGTAACTGCTCATAAACGTGGCTATGTTAATATTACGGTTGATGGGTATCTATACACTTCGAACAGCTCTATTCAAATCGATGTTCTTGATAAACCTGAGTCACCAATTAGTTCATGGGCACAATCGAGCTTAACTGATGCTAATAAATATGGTTTGCTTAACTTTAATCCTTATTACTATGATCTAACCGAATCAGTTACAAGGGAATTATTCGTCTCTTA
This sequence comes from Candidatus Pristimantibacillus lignocellulolyticus, assembly GCA_023639215.1. Taxonomy (NCBI): domain Bacteria; kingdom Bacillati; phylum Bacillota; class Bacilli; order Caryophanales; family Paenibacillaceae; genus Pristimantibacillus (SeqCode); species Pristimantibacillus lignocellulolyticus (SeqCode). Next base: position 2,775,070 of record CP097899.1, on the reverse strand, counting down.
TGTCGTGGGACTTCTTACTGCAATAGATCCGACGATTGACTTTACCAAATACTATGATAAGGCTTCTCCATTTACCGATGTATATGACGGTAATTATGAAATCATCTGGGCATATGAGAATAACATTATTAATGGAACTGGTAACGGAAAGTTCTCACCTTATGCAACAATTTCGAGAGAGCAAGCTGCTTCATTATTAATGAAGGTATATCATTATCTTGATGGAAACTTGAAGCGTGGCAAAGCTCCCGTCTTTAGTGATGACGCGAAAATTTCAGCATGGGCGCGTTCATCTGTCACTCAAGCTGCTGAACTATCCATTATGGGCGGCGTATCTGCTACGAAATTCGATCCACAAGGGAAATACTCACATGAGCAAACGATTGTAACTATGGTGCGCTTATTCAATATGTTAGGCCAATAATTTATTATTACTCATGACAAAAGTCATCTTCTATGAAGGTGGCTTTTGTCATTCCCTGTCCGCTTAAAGTAACTCATTAAAACCTTGCACCAGAAATTTATTATAAATAACTTGAATTGTGGAAATGCCTATGTTATATTATTGTTGTGATAATGATTATCAATATCATATAAAGGTGAGATGGCACGCTAGCTTTTCTCCACCCTATATAGTTAATGAACGATAATCATGTCATTCAAATAATTGCGTTAGTGCTCTCTAGTGCAACAACTATGCTAGCCACATAGTAGCAGACTGTCCCTCTATTCAATAGGTAAGCCAAGCCTGTTGATTATGCTCATCTGGTTGCCACTACAAATTATGTTTCAGCTCAAATCTAACCCCATAGCTTGAGCCTCAATGCACTTCCGATTAGTTTCAATTCAGAGCTAATCGGAGGTGTTCTTGTTTTGCTACTTTATAAGAATCCGCTTTTTGAATTTCTTCTAAAAAAGAAGATGTATCCACTATGGATACACCTTCTCTTATCACTCTCATTATATTAATACAATGAATCACCAAAATTCATGGAACCACTTTGAAGTCCATTTAATATGTCATGAAGCATGTAGTAAGATTCATCATCCCCCAAATCTTTAAGGTTAACCGCATCTTTATCTAACACTGGTTTGGCAAGCTTATCGTCAAATTTCGTTTTGGAATCAATGTTAAAGCCAATTTTCAGCGTACGTCTTTCAGCTAGCATATTGAGCATAAGCTCAACATTACCTTTTATCGTTTGATTAGAGTAATTTTCTTTCAACTTCTGATCAACTTTTCGTGTAAAATCACCACTTATTGTTGGTGCATCTTCAATAGAAGTTAAATCAATATTAAACGTGTAACGATCTTCGCCGCCTTCTGTCGTCGCTTCTCGAGCTCTCCAATTAATATTAGCACTAAACTCATCTGAACCAGATGAGTAGGCAGTTAATGTAATCTTACTCTTCGCATCTCTAACTTTGTCGATAATCTCCGTCGTAGTATCAGACTCAATAAGTAGACTAGTAATATCACCATAATTGGAAACTTCGAACTCTATGTCAAACGTTGATTGGTCCACACCTTTCTTTAGATCCCAATTCGTTTGATGGATACTGATTTCAAGTGCATTTGAAGTAAAATCATCCTCCATAGAAATTGTCATTTCACGGTCAATAATTTCATTCTTTTTATTAAGATATAATATCATTTCAAAGCTTCCTAATGATTCTGCATCGATTAAACCAGTTTTCAACTCATATAAACCATCTTCAATTTGTTCTTTCACATATGCTAGTTGTTCAGCAGATGTGAGTGTGCTTGAGCTCTCGTTAATATATGGGAAAAGAGCATTAGCAAGCAACTCCTGCGCTGCCTTATCACCGCGAAGTTTGTCAACTAATGAAATTAGCATTGTTCTAGTTTCATCTTCGTTAATACTCACTGTTAGTTTTTTAGCTTTTATATCACCTTCAGATGTTGTATAAGAGCTATCTTTCTCCAATGTGAAATATTCATCTTTTAATTGAGATACGATGAATCCCGTATATTCCTTTTTCAGTTTTTCCAGTTGTTCTTCTGTAACTTTTGGCACATCAACTTTATCAGCTTCATCTTCCTCAGATTCGGTACCACTATAAATATTTTGTATTTCTTCAAATGATGAATAGTGCATTTTATCAAGATCGCCTATACCTTTGAAAGCAAAGATATCATCATAGAACATAAATAGTGAATCTACGACAGATTCTCCATCATCCTTCACCCTGAAATTATACTGTCCCCACAGATCATTAGGGTTTTGTTTCAAATTAAGTTCAATTGCTCCTTTGTTAATAGCCTCTGCAATTTCATCAAATCCATCTAGATCACTACCCTCTATTGATACATCTCCAGTTAATGTAATGTTAGTATCAGATGCCATCTTTTCAATCATATCGAATAGTGCCATGTCCGCTTCACCAAATAAAGATGAATTGCTTTGTTGATTTTTAAAGGTTTGAAGCTCAGAGTATAAATACAACTCTTTAGCATTTTTATTCAGAAATACATTGAATAATGTAACGGCTACTACTATTAATATAATTGCGCCTACCCCGAGCGAAGCAAATAGTTTGAACTTCTTGCTCTTCAACCATGCTGGAGCTCCTGCACTTTTTTGCACGCTAGGTTGTGGAGTATATCCTTGTGGCGGCATGCCTCCTTGCGGACCATTACCTTGTGGTGCATATCCTTGCGGACCATTGCCTTGCGGCGCATATCCTTGCGGACCATTGCCTTGCGGCGCATATCCCTGTGGACCATTGCCTTGCGGCGCATATCCTTGCGGACCATTGCCTTGTGGCGCATATCCTTGTGGACCATTGCCTTGTGGCGCATATCCTTGTGGACCATTGCCTTGTGGCGCATATCCTTGTGGACCATTGCCTTGTGGCGCATATCCTTGTGGACCATTGCCTTGTGGCGCATATCCTTGTGGACCATTGCCTTGTGGTGGTCTATTTTCCGCTAAAGATTCTGTAATGATTTCATTCTTATTTTCTACAAGCACAAGTGCTGCTTGTCCACATTGCGGGCAAAATTTATAGAATTGTTCAGCCTTCGACTGACAACTTTGACAGATATACATAATTAATCTCCCTTCTATTGAGTGAACTGTTTAACTTCAACGTCATTATACGTGTAATCATCTGAATAGTAATCATAATAATCTACATACGGATCGAAAGATTCGACTACTAAACTACCATCTCTTGCATCATATAGTACATCAATATTTACTGTCATTTTTTCTTCAGTGTCATTGTATGTATCTTCCCAGTAGTCATAAGATAAGTAGTTAAAATTAACTAATGCAGCTAATGAGATATAATATTTATCCTTTTCAGATGAACTTACCCACATGCTATCAAAGGTATATGTAGCTTTCGTAGGGTAGAAACCATCATATGCATACTCAGATAACTGATAATAAAGGGAATCTAATATAACCGTTCGGTTTGCTTCGTTAACATTTTCTAGCAAAGCCTCATCATAATCCGTTACACTATCAAATGCTGAAGGAATAAATCCATCCAATTGTGTGACAATTTTAGAACGTATATCGTCTGGTATTTCTGTGAAGAAAGCATATGTCGAATAATCATAATCACTATCACCATCGTAGAATACACTATCTTTATCTAGTAATAATTCATTAGATTTGTAAGTTCCCCAAGGGAATTCAAATTGTCCAGTTACGGCAACTTCTTTATCATAAGGAATTGGACCAATTCCATCCGTCATCGCTTGTTCAAATGTAATTCCTGTACTTTGTCCGTCAAGTAATACCTCAGCACCCATAACTGATGCTGTCGGATAAATTGTATAACCAAGTATTTCTAGATTAATATAAGAAGAGCTGCCGTCGATTGTAATAGACTCACTAGTTAAAGATCCCCATTTATTATCGAGATTTGCTTGAACGGTCATCGTTCCATTAGAAGCAATCGGACCAAATCGGTACGCATCCCCAACTGTTAGTTTAGTATCTTTACCGTTTAAGTATAATTTGGCTTCGGGGTAGTTAGATTCTAAATACACATACTGTGCATCGATGGATAGATCAATTTCATAATTATGATCTTCTGGAAGTAGCACTTTCTTCTTTGTATTAAGTGACACATATTCACTATCAAATTGAGCATCTAATGAATAGGACCCAGGCATTAATGGACCTATTACTTTTGTATAGTTATCTGACTTAGACGTCACTAAATCTTTTCCATCTAGTTTTATAACTACACCTTTTTGATTCGTATATAACGTAAAATAGTATGGTTGTACTGCAATTTTATACGAGTCAAATAACCCTAGTAATCCTTTTTCCTTTACTAGAGTTAGCATAGAATAATAATCATATTTGAGTCGTTCTTCTTTTTCATTATCAATTTGAGTTTTCAAACTATCAATTTCATCATCAAATACTGAAGATTCCTCATCTAAATATGTAAGAAGTTTCGTTATATCACCCTCAGTTAACTCAAACACAGGGTCATTTGAAACAAGAATTTTGTGGGCAGCTGCAGCATTACCTGATTTGACTGCTGCTTGGAATTTAGAAAGTACAGATTCAGGTTTAGAGTTTGCAGACAAAATACTGTAACCAACGATACTAGCAATAATGAGTAGTCCGATAACACTTGCAATAATAATCAGTACTATCTTACTACTTTTTTTCGTTTCCACTTCTTGCACAAGATTTTCCAACGTGATACACCCCTATCTAAATAATAGGGTAATTATAGCATATTATAAGGAAATTTCGTCATTATTGCCAAAAAATATATGATGTTTACGCAGGATAAGAGCTATTATTACAAATAACAACAAAAAAAAGGATGCCTTTGGCATCCCCTTTGAACTGCTACTATTGTTCTATTATACTAATTATTCTACTATATTATTGTTCATCTAGTTTCGAAACTATATTCTACTAGTCCTACTCATTGTTACTTTAGAACTATTAGTTTCATTATAATTTGATCTTACACCAAATTCAACCATTTTTTTGGATTCCGATAAAAATATTGTGTTTTTATGGAGTTTATTGTCGCTTCGCTTTAGATCACGGTAAATTATTCTGATGACTATATGCCTATACAATACAAAAATAACCTTCATCCGATAGTGTGAGCAATCAGAATGAAGGTTATAAAATATTATACGCTATTTAGCAAAGCGATGGTTTCCAATGGTAGCTACAACCGTTAGATTAGACCCACTTGAATATTTAGGATTGAAGAAGTATACTGCCCCTTCAACATTGTTCTTACCATTCAAAGCATCTTTAGCTGCTTGTAAGACACTTGCATTTGGTACTGCTTTGGCAAGTAAGCCATTATGTGCTGGTGGGAATTGTTTTCCTGAATAGATAACGTCTTTAATTGTATCAGGGAAATTAGAGCTTGCTACACGGTTCAATATTACATTCGCCACTGCTAATTGACCTTCATAAGACTCGTATCCAGACTCGACTTGAACGATCTTAGCAAGCAATTGATATTCTTCATTTGTAAATGGTTTTGCTTTTTCATCAAGGATTGAAGGTAATATAACTGCTAGTTTCATCCCATTCTTAACTTGATCTTTTGAGGAAAATTTATTTCTCTTTACAACTTCTGCTTGCGTCAAGTTATTATCCGCACTAATCTTAGCTAATGAATTTTCTTCACTTACGACTGCAAGCGGTACACTCGTTAACGTCAGCACTTTCTTATCAATGTCCCAAGCCGCCGTAGCATGTGCAATTTCGGCTATATAACGAACAGGTACATACAATCTACTATCATATAGGTAAGGCGCTGCTTCAAGCTTATAACGCTGATCATTAAAATACACTGTAGGAACTTCATTACCGAATACTACCTCATCGTTACTTTTCGTAATGATTGTTGCTTCTTGTGTGTTAGAATCCCAGCTTACTGACGCACTTAATGATTTGGATACTAATCCTACCGGCACATATACTCTACCATTTACCATATGTAGTGGAGATTCTAGCTTAAGTGAACTACCATTCAACATAACTTTTGCATCTTCAACCTCTCGTTGATCTGCAGCTGCGGATACTGAGAATGGAACTACAGTAAGTAGTGCGATGGCTACGATTGCTAGCACGCTCAATCTGCTTACTTTCATTATTAGTTTTAACATAAGTCCTCCCGACTAATCTTTTTATTGCTTGAGGTAATGTATGTTTAGCATTATAGCATAGCATTGAAGCCCATTTTCATTAGGATTTTTACATAGATGAAGATTAGATGAAGATTATTAGAGCGGTTCCATTATTTTTATTTGCAATTTATTATTCGCAAAATCATTCTAATCCCTTGTCACACCTACAGTTTTCAGCATACTTTCATATATTTTTCAACTGAAATTTTCACCCGTATTTTTTTCTGAATTTATTCTGAAAAATGTGAGAAAACGATACTTTTGAAATAAATCTATACTATTTCAACCCCAAAATGAACTAATTATGAGAAGTATGTCAACTTTTTAGTATGCCCTTTGTTACTTATTATTTCTTCGCATTAATTACTTCGTTATCCAAATCTGAGGTACAATTTACAGTTACCTTATAGACTTATTTGGTTAATTTGATACTATTAAAGGAGACCCCATTCAAGCTCAATGGAGGGTCTTTTTATACTACGATCTAATACTTCGATAGACTTTATGTTACACGAAGCTAGAATCGCAATCTGACAGCTTTGAGTTTCACTTGAAATTGTTAAGGAGGAATTAACTATGTCAAATGTACGTAACGTCGATATGTTGGCGTATATGGTAAGTGTCGGGGAGGAAATCTACTATGAACCATAGTGTTGAATGGAAAGTGCAACTGCACCATTATGAAGAGCAGCTTGTCATTATTGAAGAACTGCGTAGTAAACAGCTTGAGAAATATATATTGAAGCAACATGGACTAACGAAAGAACTGGAACAACTACTTGAAAGTTATATGCAAGAGATTAAGAGGAGACTTACGCTTCATAACGCGCCTGAGGAACAGCTCGTTATGCTGAATACTAATGTTGAGATTGAATATGTAGAAGATGGCTTTATCGATACCTATAGCATTGTTGCTCCGGATGAGATCGATCCAGAGCAAGGGAAAATATCATTGCTTTCACCTGTAGGAAGTCAACTGCTACTAGCTCCATTACATAAGCAAATGGAACTTTCGACACCAGCTGGAACAATGACGATTCGTGTCATTAGCATTAAAGAACAACTCACGTAACTTCTCTACAAAAAACTACAAAGGCAAGCTCATTTTCGCTAGAAAGTGAGCTTGCCTTTATTTATAATTTTCCTAGATCACGTCATATTCTAATCTCTTGCTCACTTTCCTGCTCCAACTGTGTATGATAGATGATATCTACAAGCTCCATTAAATTGTCGATATAATCTGTTTCTTCTTTACTTAAAATACTTGGAAAAAGAGCTGGATCAAGTGCATCCTGATCCTTTTCGAACAGCTGCAATTTCTCTTTTTCCTCCTCTGTCATATTCTTTGTCGCTTTCATCAATAGTTCTGCAAGCATACTATATAGAGACAATCCTACTGAAATAGCCTCCTCCGAAGTATGAGATATACCTTGTTGTTGAAGCTCCAATATTTGCGATAGTAGCGTCACCATTTTCATTTCTAATTCAAGCTTCTCTTCCATATGTTGATCATCTTGAAATATGACGTTCACTATTTGTGAAGGTAAATGCATAAGGAGATGCTCGCGTTGCTTATTCTCGTTTTGCAAATTATGAATCATTAATAGCAGGAAGCCTGCAGAAATTGAATCAACTTTAGAAGTTATCTTTTTGATGCGATCAAGCGATTCAATAATTCCATTAAGCTCATCTCGCTTTTTTATAAGCCATTCATGCTGCTGATCGAATACTTCAGCCATAGATACTTTCTCATCCGCTAATGTATCTGCTATATCCTCTAGTGAAAAATTCAAATACTTCATCGTTAATATTTTTTGGAGTTGAACGAGGTCTTCTTTAGAGTAATAACGATATCCTCCATCAACGCGTAATGTAGGTTTCAGTAATCCCTTTTTGTCGTAATATCGTAACGTTCTCTCGGTAACACCTGTCAATTTGGCAAATTGTCCAATTCGATACATAGTATCAGCCTCCAAATGATCTATTTATCTTCATTATAAAGGTTGACGTAACGTCAAGCTCAATATAATTTCTATGAAATACTAAGACATTCAGTTAATAGTTTTCTTATTACTAACAAAAAGACTCAATAAGATGACCTTTGAAAGTGTCTATCTTATTGGGTCTAGTTTATTCAAAACATACTATGATTAATAGTTCTTATTAAAGCGCAGTTAGACGATATACACAACTTTGGAAGTCACCATAGAACTGTGGAACCGGATGGCCTGCATACATCAATTGATCTCCCGCAAATACTCCACCATTTTGACCTTCTAAACGATATGTTTTATTCGGATCAAGCCCTTGTAGTCGGAAACGACCAATAGCACCGTTAGGTTCTTGTAGTACTTTCACATATACCACAAATGCTTCAGACTTATCTTTAGACACAAACATCCAAGAAGTTTCATTGCCTTCAAATGGACTTAATAAACGATAGAAGTCGCCGAATGAAACAATCGGACGAATATCTTTGCAAAGCTCAATTTGCTCTTTCACAAGTTCCTTCTCTTCATCAGAGAATTTAGACAGATCAAGCTCATAACCGAAGTTACCAGATAACGCTACATTGCCTCTAGTCTCAAGTGAAGTCATTCGATTAACTTGATGATTCGGCACAGCAGATACGTGTGCCCCCATAGCACTTACTGGATATACGATACTTGTACCGTATTGAATTTTCAGACGAGAAATCGCGTCACTATTATCACTTGTCCATGTTTGTGGCATGTAGTACAGCATACCCGCATCAAAACGTCCTCCACCACCAGAGCAAGATTCAAATAATATATGTGGGAATGCTGAAGTAATACGTTCCATTACATTATATAGTCCAAGCATATATCGATGAGCCGTTTCACGTTGACGATCTGCTGGTAATAGAGCTGATCCAATCTCTGTCATATTACGATTCATATCCCATTTCACATACGTAATCGGGGCGCTTGCAAGCACATCAGAAATGGTTTCTACAATATAATTTTGGACATCTTCACGTGAAAGATCTAGAACTAACTGATTACGAGCTTCCGTACGTCGACGACCATCTACATGAAGACACCAGTCCGGATGATTTCGGTACAATTCACTTTCAGGTGAGATCATCTCCGGCTCGAACCAAAGACCAAATTCTAACCCTAGATCACGTACCTTTTTCACTAAACTTTCAAGACCATTAGGTAGTTTCTTACGATCAACAAACCAATCTCCTAGTGAAGTGGTATCATTATCACGTTTGCCAAACCAACCATCATCAAGTACGAACAACTCAATACCAAGTTCCTGTCCTGCTTGTGCAATGGCCTCAATCTTTTCTTCATTGAAATCGAAGTAAGTTGCCTCCCAGTTGTTCACGAGGATCGGACGAACTTTATCTCTGAACTCGCCACGTGTTAGACGACTACGATATAGATCATGGAAACGACGAGACATCCCACCGATACCTTCATGTGAATGTACCATTACAACTTCAGGAGCTTGGAATGTCTCACCCGCTTCAAGCTTCCAGTTGAAGTCAAATGGGTTAATTCCCATAAATAGACGAGAGTGCAAATAGGGATCTACTTCAACACCAGCAATAAAATTACCACTGTATACAAAGTTAACACCATATACATCACCATGTTGCTCCGTTGCACCTTCACTTACTAACGCAAGAAATGGATTTTGTACGTGACTGCTTGATCCACGACGACTTTCGATCGATTGCATACCTGGCTCTAATTTACGACGATGAATATAACGCTCTCGCACCCATGTACCAGATAATTGAAGCATTTCATAGTTGTAACCTGGCATATCTACATTCATACTTAGCGCACGATTCAAGTTCAATACGTCTGTACCTTCATTACGATATTGTACAGAACGTGTAATTGCACTGAAATCACGGAATGCGGTATAGGATAATACGATTACTGCATTCGTAAGTTGATCTCGAAGGGTAATGAGTAAAGTTTGAGCTTCATCATTAGTTTCAGCATAGACGCTAGGTAGACCATCTAGCTTCGGTTTACCGTTAATAATTTCATGAGACTCATAGCGGAAATCAGTAACCGTACTACCATTAGGTAATTGGAACTGATAAGCCGGAGAACGGAAATCAGAATCACCATAAGCAGGTAGCTCTTGGTGTAGTGTATCTAATGAATATTCAAGTTGATCCAAATCAGTACTTGGTGTGAATGAATTTCTTAAATTAAGTTGATACAAGTCATCTAGGTATTCTCCTGATACTTTACGTCCCCAATAAATATGAGCAATATGACCTTGATTCGTAATCTTCACAGCATAGCTTGTATGTTGTGATTGTAGGTGAAACACTCTTGTAGCTTCGTTATATGAGATCATAGTTACACTCCTAATATTTGATTGATGTCTCTTAGTTGGCTTCGAATATATTAGCCATCACTAGTCTAAACTGATACGTTTATCAATTGCTAAACTTCATACAGCTTTCACGTTCAACGAATGTTGTATTCAACTTAACTTGCATAGCGACTTTTCGGCCTTCCATTCTTTCAACTAGCATTTTAACTGCGGTTTCACCTAGTAATTCAGTATGCGCATGAACCGTAGATAATGGAGGATTAACAAATCCAGCAAGTTCAATATCGTTAAAGCCGACAATTGATATTTCTTTCGGTACAGACACACCTGCTTCATGTAACGCATGTAATGCCCCGACTGCCATATGATCACTTGCAATAAGACAAGCCGATGGTCGATCACTTCTAGCTAGTATACGTTTCATGGCTTCATATCCACCTTGTGATGACCAATCATCTACCCATTCTACACAAGCATAATGTTGCCCATATTCACGCATCATACGAGAATAAGCAACATAACGATGCTCTTGAGATTGTCTCAATGCGCCAGGTTCTCGCAAAGAATGAACCCTCTCTACACCACCGATAAATCCAATTTTCTCATGACCTAAACTTGTCAAGTATTGATAGGATGTTCTAATTGCTCCTTCAAAATTCAGATGAACAGAATCATAGTCTAATAGTTCTTCACCGTGATTGACGAACACGATTCGATCTGGTCGAGGGAAAATATCTAGAACATCTTGCACTTCAATCGAACCTACAACTAATAAACCATCTAGCTCTGCTGCATCTTCATATGCGGTTGTATAATCCCCGCGAATGATTTTCGTAATAGCAATGCCTAACTGCTCACAATGAATTTCTATTCCTCTACGAACTGCTGCAAAGTATGGATCGTTCTTTTCTTCTTCTGTCGTGGACCAGAATAACAATCCAATTTGCAAAGATGAGCGTTGCATTTCTTGTACCAATTTCTTCAAACGTTGTGGCTTATAATTAAGTTCCTCGGCTATTGCAAAAATACGTTCACGAGTTTCAACACTTGTGCTAAGCGTAGTATCATTATTCAGCACTCGAGATACTGTTGCAGTGGACACTTCAGCTAGTTGCGCGATTTGGCGAATTGTAGCGATAAGATAACCTCTTTCTATAGTAGCTTCTCGTCTGACATCGTTACTATAAATGTTTAGTTAATAAATTTACTTAACAAATTACAATATTATCATACTCCACGAAAGCATCATAATCAAGCACAAAAAAAGCCAATTCAACATTAGCTTTTCTGCTTAAGTTGAATTGACTCCTGTGAACAATGATCTTCCCATTTACTCCGGCTTACTATGCTTCAATTTGTGAAGTTCTTCTCGTAATTGTTGTTCCGTCTTTCCTTCAATGGAAATACCTTTGGATTTAGCAAACTCACGCATTTCTTCTAATTTCTTGGCACGAAATTGTTGTTTGAACATTTCCCATTTCTCAGGTTGTTCATTCTTCGCCTTTTCGATTGCCGCTCTTAATTCCTTCGCTGACTTTCCTTCAGTGTCAATCTCGAAATAAGTAGCAAGCCTCTGCATCTTCTTCAATTTTAGTGCTTGTAGTTCTTCTTTACTCATTTTTTTATGATGAGTTGAGTGTCTTTCTTCTTTATCATTTTTACTTTGTTTATCATCTAGTTGTGTTCTAACACTTTTACTTTCGATATCGTTTGTTGCTGCCCCCGTACTTGGAGCTAACGAACATAGTGATAACAAGCCAAGTGAAAGCAATGTTATTGTACACTTCAAACTTAAAGATTTCATCATAGTCTCAACCTCCAGCATTCTAAGTTGTTAAAATTCATGTTATAACTAAGTATTCCCATTTCAGTTAAGCATAATCATCTTGTCATGTGATGGAGATATTTTGAACTACTTTTTTAATGAAGCTCACTTTCTGAACTACCACTTCCAATGAAGGTTCAGAAAGTGGGCTTTCAGAATCGAGAAGATGGAGCGCTACTTGAGCAAGGAGGAAACGCAAGTGTACGTGGTTGGTACACGCGTACCGGACTTCCCAAGTTCGCTTCATATTCGATGTCGACTAAGCTACGAAGCAGATCATCGTTATCAAAGTCCACTTTCTGAACTACCTCTTCCAATGAAGGTTCAGAAAGTGGGCTTTCAGAATCGTGAAGATGGAGCGCTACTTGAGCAAGGAGGAAACGCAAGTGTTCGTGGTTGGTACACGCGTACCGGACTTCCCAAGTTCGCTTCATATTCGATGTCGACTAAGCTACGAAGCAGATCATCGTTATCAAAGCTCACTTTCTGAACTACCTCTCTTCGAGTATTGCTAATTGCTGTTTTAGCCACTCCTCGTCAAAATGCTCCCCGATAAATACTGCGACATCATTAACTTCACCTTGCGGATCAATTCGCATAAAATCAGATTCACGATAAGCAAACTGGAACAAAAATCGACTTGGAACGTCACGGAATGTAACAATACCTTTCGCTCGATATATATTAGCCGGCAGATTAGCAAGCCATTGTTCAAATTGTTCACTATTCGGCTTACCTTTCCAATAATGCGTATAAGCCATAACATGCGTATGGTGACTATGTTCATGTTGATGCTCATGTTCCCCATCAACAGCATCATCATTGTTGTTACTAACCTGCTGTCTTAAAGCTTGCAGTGATTCTGGTTGCTCTAACTGTGTACCTTCCAATAGCCATTGCCAATTGTTAAGCTGACAATGGTCTGTCGTAATAATCAGAGCATGCTCATTAAGATCACGCAACGTTTGCTCTGCCTCAACAACTTTCTCCGGATCAAGTCGGTCACATTTATTAAGTACAATCAAGCTGCCACATCGAATTTGATCTTGCATTAAGCGATATGTACTATCTTTCACTAATTTAGATCGATCAAGTAAATGCTCTCCATCAACAACTGTAATAACTGATTGCAATCTGACATGCTTGTACATCGATGTTTCTGTAATTGCATCTATCGTTTCCATTGGATGGGCTGCTCCTGTTGACTCTACAATAATTAGATCGGGAGAATATTGATCTAATAATTGATTAAGTTCCAAGGATAAATCGCCACGCATGCTACAGCAGATACAACCGCCAAGTACTTCTGCCATCGCAACATCCTTTTTCACCAGTTGCCCATCAAGGTTAACTTCACCTAATTCATTCATTAATACAGCTGGTGTTAGTCCCGCAGCCTGTGCTTTTTCTACAATCTGTGTTAGTAATGTTGTCTTTCCACTTCCTAGAAATCCTGATAGTAAATATATCGGAACAATTTTTTGTGTGCTCATTGAGAATTACCTACTTTTCTTTAATGTGTTTCTTCTATTATATAATAACTTCTTAGAACTTTTCATTTACTTCGGAGGGTAATATTATGTAGAAGATATTTACATCGAAAGCATTCACAAATAGAAAAAAACCTATGAGTGATTTCTCACCCATAGGTTTTTTCAGGCCCGCGCAGCGCGTATTAGCAAACACAACTAATAATTACTAGAAGGATGAATAGAACTAGAATCCAACTTACGTTGAATCCACCACAACCTCCGAAATTGCTGTAAGAATGATTAGCTCCACCTGAAACATTAGCAGCATAATTCATAATTTGTCATCTCCTTTAAGTTAAGGTACATCATATCATATGTCATTTATCCTATTTGGTTTGGGCCCGGGCCTAGGTAGACAATTCCTCTACGATATTTCCGCTCAAGCCTATCTTTTCAATTATCATGGGTAAACCCATACCAAATACTACACTCCTGCATAGATTATTAATGTAGTCACTACTTGAGGAGGTGCATGTTATATGTCAGGAATCGTTGGTCACAGAGGTAGTAATTTTGCATTTATTTTGGTTCTTTTCATCTTATTAGTAGTAATCGCTTGTGTTTGCAACTAATTCAATAGTATCCGCTGTCATTAACAAGTAATGAAAAACCATAAGACAACAGCTAGGTGATCCCGAGATCATCTAGCTGTTGTTGTTTTTATTGGTTTGCTTAACTTTTGAATTGAGCTCTTAACACTTGCGCTAATTGATTGACAGTATTAATTTCAGTATCAATTTCTCGAGTAACACTTTGTTGCTGTTCTGTTGTCGCATACAATTGCTCAAGCGATGCTACACCTTGCTCTGTTAAAGCTGACATATTCAATATTTCAGAGAAAATATCTTCCGTCTTTACTTGTAATTCTTGTGATGATACATATAGTTGCTTAATAATATTACTCATTTCTTCATTGTCATGTTGCATATTAGTATAACCATTGACTGTACTATAGCCTAGTTGTACTGTTTGCATCGTTCCCTGTTCACCGATCTTAATATTATTCATCGTACTTTGTGTTTCACGTACTATATTCATAAGTACTTCTCTAATTTCATCGGTGGCATGTTTAGATTGATCTGCTAATATGCTAATTTCTTTAGCCACCACTGCAAATCCACGACCTTCAGTCCCAGCTTTTGATGCCTCAATAGATGCATTTAACGATAGTAATTTCGTTTGTTTAGAGATTTGACTTATAAGCGTCATAGCATCATCAATTTGCTGTGAAGCAACTTCCAATGATATTACTGACTTTAATGCTTGCTTAATTGCCTCCGAAACCTCCTGAATATGTTGATTCAACGATTCCATCGCAACATACCCAGTATCCATTATTTTTTTAGAAGTATTTGTTCTATCGTGTAGTACTTGAAGTGCAGTAGAATTAAGATTCATAAGTTCTTTCACTACACTCAAATCTATATTGATCGAAGATATCGAATCATTTTGTTTCTCCAATCCACTAGTAACCTCTTGGAATGAAGTAATCATCTCATTGCTAGAACGCATATGCTGATTAGATTGTTCAGTAATCATTAATGTTGAACTTCCTAACTTCCCAGCTAATTGTTTCAAATTAATAAGTAATGCATCTAATTTCTGTTCTTTTTCTTGTTTAGCAGCTTCTACTTCATAAAGCACTCGGTTTTTAACTGAAATCTGCTTGATCGTAGCCAACGAGGTTATGATAAGGAATATTGCATGTAACAGCACCATACTAACACTATAGCTACTCGCTCCAAACACTAGTTCTGGTAACCATATCAAGCCTATTAGATGCTGAACTGCAAATATCGAAGTCATAATCGTTACAAGTTTAATTCGATCATAGTAAGCAATGATTGCAACTACCATAAAGATAGAAAAGTGTAATTCCACCATCCCACCACCACCTGAAATGATGGAAATACTTGAGAAAGTCAATGATAGTGTATTAAATATAGATATTGTATCGCTATAACTATTCCTACGATATAAAATATACGCAATAATCCACAACGCAATTGGAATGACGAATAGCGTATTTAAAGTAAATCCATATGTACTTTCATCTAATACGTAATGTGAACCCATCAACGAGTGCATAACATCCATTACACGGTTTAATAGATGAAATATCGCACTAAGTACAATGGCTAACATTCCGTATATTAGCATCAATTTATTCTTCTCTTTTAACATCTTTTGATCACTTCTTTCAGTATTTCTCAGCATATTGAAATGATGAGTGTTATTATGTTTCCATCAACATATATCAAATATATCAAATTCTTCTGAACATTATATGAAATCCCCTCTTTAATTTCCATATAATACTAATTTTTGTCATCATAGAAAAAGATATTACATCATCCTTAACGAGGATAGTAATATCTCTTTAGTGAGTAGTGCCATCTATTTCAACATTCCTATTCTAACTACTCCTTGGAATTTTGTTGAACGATACCTTTCAAATAATCAAGGAATGGTTCGCGTAACTGTGGTCGACGTAGTGCAAATTCCACGGTAGCTTCTAAAAATCCTTGTTTGTCTCCTACATCATAACGACGCCCTTCAAATTCATAAGAGTAAACGGCTTCATTGCGAGCAAGTTGATTCAATGCATCTGTCAATTGAATTTCTCCATTTGCACCAGGTGAAGTTTTTTCAAGCACGTCAAAAATTGAAGGCATAATAATGTAACGGCCAAGTATGGCAACATTTGATGGTGCACGCTCAGTAGCTGGCTTCTCAACCAAATCATCTACTCGATAAATACGATCATCGATTGTCTTGCCATTAACAATTCCGTACTTATGCACATCCGATTGCTTCACTTGCTGAACACCAAGTACAGTATTATTGTAATATTCATAGACATCAATCAATTGTTGCAAGCAAGGTACATCACTGTGCACGATATCATCACCTAATAATACAGCGAACGGCTCATTACCGATAAAGCTTTTTGCACAGTATATCGCATGACCTAGACCTTTGGGCTCTTTCTGGCGGATATAATGAATATTCACCATATTAGAGATGTGTCGAACCTCCTCAAGAAGATCCAATTTTCCCTTAGCTTCTAGTTCTAGTTCAAGCTCAATGGATTTATCGAAATGATCTTCGATAGATTTTTTGTTGCGGCCAGTAATAATGAGAATCTCGTCTATACCAGAAGCGACTGCTTCTTCAATAATAAATTGCAAAGTAGGCTTATCCACGATCGGAAGCATTTCCTTAGGTTGAGCCTTTGTTGCTGGCAAGAATCGAGTTCCTAGTCCAGCTGCGGGAATAATCGCTTTCCTAACTTTCAAGTACAGCACCTCCACTTCAATGAATATTAATATCATAATATCAGATAACATACATTTATGGTATGGACAACTGATCCGTCATATAAGCGGATCGTATAACATGAGAATAATTATGAGGTATAGACAAATCGAGAACAAAAAAGCTTACGTGCAATTCACGCGCTATACAACACTGTTAGTCACTCATGTTGTTAATGCAATAGAATTATACGTAAGCTTCGCTTCATTATTATTTAGTTGTTTCTTGTAGCAATGCACTCATTCTACGTTGTACTTCTTCTGTAGATAAGTTATGTCTCGCAACGTAAAGATTACGAGGATGCTCTACACATGCTGGAGTACAACTACCCATATGTTTATGCTCATTCTCTTCAGAAGCTAGAATTTGCTTATTACATTCTGGATTTGCACAGTTAATATATCGTTCACAAGGTTCCCCAGTAAAATGGTCTTTTCCAACAATAACTGGATTAACTTGATTTATAGGAACTACTAGTCTTTCGTCAAATACGTAGCATTGTCCATTCCATAATTGACCTTTCGCAACTGAGTCTTTACCATATGACACGATACCACCATGTAACTGGCCAACATCCTCATATCCTTCACGAACTAACCAACCTGAGAACTTTTCACAACGAATACCACCTGTACAATAGGTTAAGATTTTCTTTCCATCTAACATTTCATGATTATCTCTAATCCATTGAGGTAATTCTCGGAATGATTCAATATCTGGACGGATCGCTCCTTCAAAATGTCCGACATCAAATTCATACGTATTGCGAGCATCAATAACGATTGTATTTTCTTGTTGCATTTCTTCATAGAAATCTGCAGGTGCTACATAACGACCTGTTAATTCTAATGGGTTAATATCGTCTTCTAAGCTTAAGTTAACAAGCTCTGGACGTGAACGCACATGCATTTTCTTGAAAGCATGTGTTTCTGATTCATCAATTTTGAATACAATGCCTTGGAATAATGGATGAGCGTTCATATATGCCATGTAAGCATTTGTTTGCTCAACTGATCCAGAAACTGTTCCATTAATTCCTTCATACGCTACTAGAATACGACCCTTCAACTCTAAAGACTTACAAAATGCTAAATGCTCTTTTGCAAATACTTCTGAGTCCTCAATAGCAGTGTAGTGATAATACAATAAAATACGATAATCCATCTTTTCATTGACCACCTATCATGTATATTTACAGGATATAACCTGATAGAGTGATTCCTATTTAAGCTCTATTAGAGCAATAATTAAGAACCCCTGCCTATTCATAGGCATAAGAGAAATTATATCTACTCTGCGTTCAATTTGCAATCGTAATATAATGGATTGTTACATATTTCGCTTTTTTTATTACTTTTCGATTGGTTTTCGATAGGTAATGAGTATTATCTCTTATTGTATTAGCATTTCGCCAAATACCATTTACGTGGATCCAATTGACAAGTAATCGTCTTGCCTGGTGACACATGACCAAGAGATTCACCATCTACATGACTTACCGTAGGTGCATCAACCTGCAATGAAAATTGATTCGCTTGTAGCATTTCTACTTCACGAAAGTTCACATGTTTCCCCCAAAATACGGTCATAAATACTAATAGTAGCTTAATTCTAGACAAGTCATGTACAACCGTTAATTCTAAAAGTTGATCATCGCATTTGGAAATTGGTGAGATTTTCATTCCCCCACCAAAATAAGGCCCATTACAGATAGAGATAAACCACACATTCCGGAAACGATATGTTTGATCTCCAATTTGAATAACTGCATTGAATCGTTTAAAAGTGAATAACGCCCATATCGTAAGTAACATATAGGATAGTCTACCTAACTTTACGTAATTGAGCCAAAGCTTTAATTTGGATTGATTCAAAGACGTAGTAATAAATGCATCAAAACCAATACCGGAATTATTTACAAAACTATGTGATTGACCTTCCACGGAAATTTGACCTAGGTCCATCGCTCTCGGCTCTGTGGAGTGATGATAATAATGTTCCACATCAGAAACTCTTGTGAAAATATGGTATCCTCGTGCAAAATCATTGCCCGAACCAGCACTCATTGCTCCTACTTGAATATGAGCACTTCCAGCTGCTCCTTCTATGACCTCATGAATGGTACCGTCCCCACCAACGGCTAATAATAGTATTGATTGTTCCTTTTCCATTGTGTATTTCTTAGCCAAATGAATAACATGACCAGAATAATCAGATATATGTGCAATATAAGGAATGGTAAGTTGCGATTTTATTTTATTCCAAACTCGTGCTCCCTTACCACCGCCTGCTTGTTCGTTGACGATAAAAATTACTTTCACTGCTTAATTCTCCTTCGAAAGCGTTCTAATTCTGTAAGATCAAAAAGAAAGATAGATTCGTTATCAAAGCCAGCTTTTTGAACTACCTTATATATAAGCTTACAAAGGTTTGTCGCAATTTGTCTATAGTTATTTGCCATCGATAACAATTAAAGAGTTAGTTTCCATACTGAATAGGGTTCGATTCGTTTTATTTAGTCCACACAAAAAGAGCATCTAGTTCAACAAGCGGAAACTTGTGAATAGATGCTCTTATGTTAGATCAATATAACATTAAGTTTTATAATTAAACTGTTGTAGCAACTGAAAGTTTTTCAGCAACAGCTTTAACTTGCTCAAGACCAGCAGCAACAATTGCTTCAGCTTGTGCTGGTGCAGCGTTGTGTCCTTCGATGATTACTTCATCGATGATTTCACATCCGAAAACTCCACCAATAACGTTACGCATATAGTTAACTGCCATTTCCATAGGTGCTGCTTCTGGAGCAGAGTAAACTCCACCACGAGCATTTAGGAAGATTGCTTTTTTGTCAGTCAATAGCGGAACAAGTTGACCTTGTTCGTTATATTTGAATGAATAACCAGCTTGATAAGTGTAGTCAATAAATGTTTGAAGTGCAGCTGGAATTGTTAGGTTCCAAAGTGGGAATGCGAATACAACTACATCAGCAGCTGTTAGAGCATCCATAGCTTTTTGTTTTGCACCAAGACGACGTTGGTCTTCAGCAGTCAATGTACCAGCTTGTGCTCTACCGAATGCATCAAAGAATTCTTGACCGAAATACGGCATATCTTCAGCGAATACATCAAATGTTGATACCTCTACACCTTTAAGATTTGCTGCAAATGTTTCATACATTTTGCTTGAAACACCTTCAGATGCTGGACGGTTATTTGCTTTAACGATTAGTACTTTTTTCATTTCTCATTCTCCTTTATGTCTTAGATATAATGTCTCTCAGTTTTAAGATACTTTTACATTATAACCTGTATTACCGATAAAATAAATAGCTACTATACAAAATATAGTACAAAAATATGAACATTTTATCAATTTTTTACCTTGTAGTACAGTTAATCGAATAATAATCATTAAAAAATTAATAAATCCTCAGTCCATAATCAATATTAAGCATCTTTATTAGAGCTGTAACATGTATAATGTGGTCGTTATTGCGATACACTATGTCTGTTAATTCATAGGCAATTAAATTAACCCTGCTAATTGTAGTTCTCGATATTCATTCGGAGATTTTCCCGTAACCTTTTTGAACATCTTAGAAAAATACCCTTGATTCGGATAACCTACCCGTTCAGATATTTCATATAACTTCATCCCTGACTGTAATAATTGAATAGCTGAATCAATTCTTCTTCTAGTTACATATTCGATAAAGGTTTCGCCCATTTCTTTGGCAAACACTTTACTTAAATAACTTTCACTCACGCCTACCATTTCGCTAGCTGCGGTGAGTGAAATCGGCTCACCATAGTGTTTATCGATCCATACTTTCACTCTTTCGGTCATTCTAGGTGCTGACTCCACGACTTGTTTTAATGGGTTAAGTTGTATAACAAAAGCTCTCATAATTTGTAATAACCACTCATGAAGTTGTTCAATATATGTATAATGTTCGAGTTCGCCAATCAAACTTCCACTTAATTCTTTATCTTGAAACAACTCTATATCTTCTAATGAAACTCCTTTGCCATATAGCAGTGACTCTAATTCACGAATTAACACACGATAAGGACGCATCCAATCTTCATATCTACCGCTTTGTGATCGTTTTAGTGTATGAAAAATACTCAAAGCTTCACTTTCCCATCGCTCATCTTGATTAGCAATAAATTCTAATAGAGACGTCCAGTTAGGTTTTAATGACTCTACCAATTTTTCTTGCCCACCTTTTGCAATTAACACTCGACCTTGACCATTGAAAAAGCGCAGCTCTGCTTGCCTGCTTGCTTCCTCATACCGTTTTGTCCAATCTACTATTCTACTACATGGTGACGACACTCCTATTGAAAGTGAAATATTTACATATTCCTTCACTTGCTGAACAGCACGAGTTAACAGATCATTAAGTTGTCCATGTATCGCTTGGTCTCCCAGTGAAGTAGGAAATGCTACAACGGATACATAAGCTCCTGTACCTCTCTCACTAACTACGCAATATATATTTTGCAGTGAGAATACTTGCAAAAACGCCCGCACGACAAATCTGGATGTTCGTTCATCTAACATTTGATTTTTATTGATACCTTCATGATCAATGAGTATTTGAAGTAGAAAAATCCGTTGTCCTTCTAATTGAGAAAACTCGAGTCTAGCAGCTTCCGATTCATTCCCCTCTACCAATTCTCTTAAAAATTTTCCCTTTCGTTGCTCAATTCGATCGATGCTTTCTGCTTCCTGTCGTTTACGTTCTGATCTCCGTTCATATAGCGGTTCTATCACTCGCGTGAGCATAGCACCTATCGTATCTGGAGACATATCCTCTTTAATTATGTAATCTAGTGCACCATATAAGAAAGCTTCTCTAACATAATTGAAATTAGAAAATGCACTTAACATGACAATACCGAATTCCTCAGTTAAATCTAATTCCTTTATCTGTTTTACTAACTCTATACCGGTCATAATTGGCATTTGTATATCAACAATAGCAAGATCAATCTTTAGTTCTTTCATGAGAGTTAGAGCAACATGTCCATTAGCTGCTTCACCAACAATCTCACAACCATAGTAATTCCAATCAATCATTTCTCGAAGTGCCAATCTCACAATTGGTTCATCATCAGCTAATAGTACGCGAAGCAAATCTCTCATCTCCTTCTATTTCTAGTTGTGCTTCAGGTTCATCCAACAATAGAGGTATAGAAATATATACAGTCGAGCCCTTACCCACCTCACTAATTAACTCTGCCCCATAAGCAAATCCGTAGTTTAATTGAAGTCGATCATTAACATTGCGTAATCCAATCCCATTGAACTTACTGTCTTCTACACCATTTCCTCTCCAAATTTTCTCTATCTCTTCTAATGTCATTCCTCTTCCGTTATCCTCAATGGTGAATAAGCAACGCTTCTCTTTTGGTCGGATTGAGCATGTAATTCGAAGTAACCCTCTCTTATCCATATGATGCAATCCATGAACAATAGCATTTTCTACAATTGGTTGTAGTAACAGTTTCAGCATATATATCCCTTTGGCTTCGTTGTCTATATCTATTTCAACATCGAAGCCGTCACCATAACGTATTTTCATAATTTGTAGATAATACTCAGTTAACACAAGCTCTTCTTCAACAGTAGTATACATTCCACCACGGTTAAATGAGGCAGAAAGTAATTTGCTAAGTAACTCTGTCATTCGTTGAATATTGTCCGCTTTTGATATAACAGCCATAAGTTTAATTGTATTTAATGTATTCAATAGAAAGTGAGGATTAATCTGAGATTGCAACGCAGCGATTTCGGTAAGACGCTTTTGCTTTTCTTTTTCTTCTATTTGACGAATGTTTTCATTAAGTTCACCAACCATATCATTAAATGAATTACCGAGCGCATAGATTTCAAACGGTCCAGAAGCTACAATTTTCGCTTTCATATTCCCCATCTTAACCATAGACATTTGGCCTACAAGGGACCGAATAGGCTTAACAATCTGATGTGCGAAGATATAAGAAACTGCCAAGAAGATAAGCAAACCAGCTACTGATACACCTATTACTCTCCAATAAACACCATCTAATTGCTGAACTAATTTTGCGTATGGCAATACTTGTGCGTATTTCCAGCCATTATCGGCAGTTTCATACATTACGAGCACTTCTTCGCCTTCATCCTCAGTAATGTATTGCCCTCGATCTGTTGCTAAGGCTTCTGAAAGATAACGATCATGGTCATCCATTCCCGTTTGCATTGTACTCTCTACTGAAGAAGCGATAACAAATCCAGATTTATCTATGACAAAAGACTCTACACCAGCTTCATCGGTTGTCATTAGTTCAACCCATTTATTAGAGTGAAAAACAAATAATATCATTTCAATACCATATAACTCTGTACCATAACTAGGCGCTATCGCAGCTGTTACATATGATTGTTGTTCATCTCCAATCATAGAAAAACTTTGCTCCGTCCCCATTAATACGACTTTATTAGAACGAGATTTCGCCTTTTCGTACCAATCTTGAGATCTCCAAAGTGATTCTTCCAGAGGCCAGTTCTCCTTAGTTGAATGAATCCCTTTATCTTTATAGAAAAACAATACCGTTGCAACATCCGAAGTATAATGAAAATAATTATGTAATTGTGATTCTAATAGGCGACTTGTAGATAATCGCTCTTGTCGATCCTCTGAATAGTAAGTATAGGAAGCCGCAGATATGACATCTGCATCATTAGCAATCGTAGCTACTGAATTGGTTATCGCTTTAGTTTGAGCATCAACAGCCCCTTCAAGCTGGGTAAGTGCTTGCTTGGAACGTACAGTTGTTTGTTCGATCCAAATATCTTTAAATGATTCAACTGCAAAAGCAGTAATTATGCACAGGGGGAGCGTGATTAATAATACAAATGATGAACTAACAATAATAGAAATCTTCCATCTTCCTTTACGCAGCCTGAACCGTCTCTTGCTTGCCACAATTACTCCCCCTTTGCCTTCTTCCATCGTTCATTGAGCTGAGTTGCAATCTGATCAACACTTCGGCCCACTAACATATCTTGACCTAGTGTCTTAACATCTAGTTGTATCGCATTGGAAAGTCTAGTATATTGCTCATCACCAGGCAAATAAATAAACTGTGTAGCATCCGTTTGAGATATTATTTTTCTAGTGAACGCATTAGTAGAAGATATCTCTCGAAAAACTGATTCGGACATAGCATTATCGAGATAATCCTTATAGTTTTCAGGTGAAAAATACCATGTTAAAAATGTTTCTGCTTCCTCTTGATGTAAACTCTCTTGTGAAATACCGAGAAAATGATCAGCAAATGACATTTGACGCAATGGCTCGTTCTCATTATCTCGATATGGCAGTGGAAATGCATCCAAATCCTCTAATCCACCTGTCTCTGCTAAATATAGAGGTAAAAACCACTGCCCCGCTGCTAAAACTGCAGCATCACCTGAAGTGAACAATTCAACAGCATCATTCCAGCCTACACTTAGTGGGTCAGGTCCCATTATGTCTGCATGATATAACTTGGCTACTTTCTTATAACCGGTATAGAAAGGAGTTTCTTCACCAAATGGCATCGATTGCTTAGCCATATCACTTAGATATGTTTCATTACCAGAAAGAAGATGTGGTAAAAACTCATTAAATGGATACGTTGGCCATTCATCTTTTGCACCTAAAGCAAGTGGAATAACTGCTCCATCCTCATTGATCGCTTGTAAAACAGTTATAAATTCACTCCATGTTTGAGGGATTTCAAGTTGTAATCTATCAAACACACTTGGATGATAATAGACCCACTCTGGTTGTAATGATGTCGGGATCGCAATAATCTTCTCATTCACTGCAAAGCGTTCTGCAATATTATTACGCTTAGTTACCTCAAATTCATTGAGCGGAATTAAATCATGTTCAAATAGTTGAAGCCAATTCGGCTTCAACTCAAAGAGATCCGGCAACTGTGAAGCTGCAGATCTCACTCGCATTGATTGTAAATAATCACTATCTGATAAAAACGCTTCCACTTCAACGGTAACATGCGGCAAAACTTCTTGAAATGCCTTTGTTTTTTCATTCATATATGCAATGAATTTCGGATCTGAATTCCATATCGCCATTTTCAATGTAACAGGAAACGGCTCTTCCGGTCCTATATTGGTTGTATCATTATTGTTAGATTCACAAGAAATAAGAACAAACGATAGAATTAATAGAAGTAGTATAAATGTTTTCACTCTTAAATTATGCGTCCATATCATAGATATCCCTCTGTTTTGTTGTAGTTTAGCCCTATCATACTATAAATGTAAACGCATTTATCATTATATTTGTAATTAATAGTTATTTATAACGGAATAATCTTTTGCATGATTTCATCATAAATAATAAGTGCTGCTTTGTTAACTTCTTTGGAAACTAACTCATCGTATTTCATTTGGAATAGTTCTGATTTTATTTGACTTTCGATATCATCTAACATCATAAATCGATCATTTTCCCTTTCAATGCATCTTAATAAATATATGCCATGCCCCGTATCTACTATAACTAAACTTAGATTAGGATCTAGTTTATAGGCAGCTTCTTTAAGTACGGTAGATTGTTCATCATATCGAGTAGTTGTCTCATCAAAAACTCGCCTAACTACTTTTCCATCTAAATGTTGTTGCTCTAATAATGTCTCAAACTCCATGCCACTTTTCCATGTAACATGTAAATTTTCGACTAGCTTACTAACTTCTACTTTCTCATCGTCATCTGAATATATCCACTCCAAATACTCTACAACAACTCGATCGGGGTACTTGTAATTAGACGTTCTTAATAGCTCATAGCGATCTTCTATTTCTTGATCTGTTACAGATATAACTCCTTCAGCAATCCACTTTTCTTTCAATCGTGTTTTTCCATTGCTAATAAGATATTCAATATATTCATGTAAACCATATTCTACTGGCCCATATATTGGTTTTCCTTGTTGCAATGCCTTACTCCTATTTTCATTTTCTTCCCTCCATTGCAATTGAAGTTGATCAAATGAAATTTGATCTAACACCCCAGATTGTTGCATTAATTTCAATTCCGTTTTGATTTTCGTTAAATAGGATAATGTCTGATTATGAATGTGATCTAAAGGAGTGCTTTTATCATATATCGTTGTCCAAAAATCCTCTGTCGGCTCAATGCCAAACTCTCTACTATAATAAGAATACGTCTCAGCAACGTAATACGTATTCATATAAAATTCAAACTCGTCTTGTGTAATAAAAATTCCATTGACACTAGCTACTGGTTCAGAACTTGTACGATGAGATAATAACAATACCGTTATTACCGTTGCGACTAAACTAATACAAATGATCACACTAACTATCTTCAATCTATTAGTCATGGTCACTAACCACCTTTATGCACCTATTATAATGTAAGGAAAGCCACACAAATTGGGCTTCCCTTACTACCCTCTATATCATTACAACACTTTTACAAACTGCCATTGTTGATTGAACCCATCAGTATCTGTCCATTGAATAGCGTCTGCTCCATTGGCAGTAGATTCATCTGAAATGTCTAACACTTTTCCACTACCTCGATTGACGAGTTGAAGGTACGTGCCTGATTTTACAATTGACCATTGCTGTTCATAACCGGTGCCACTTGAATGTTGTACTATAGCCGCACCATTAGCTATTGAAGCACCTGAAACTGAAAGATATTTGGCCGTTTGTCTATTTTGTAATTTGAAGTAGCCCCCACCTGCATCAACTAATAACCAATGTTGACTACTCCAGCCACCGTCGCTCCATTGTTCAATTTGTGCTGATTCGGAAGAGGAGCCATCTTGAACTCCAATTGGTTTACTACTATTGCGGTTTACTAATTTGTAGTAGAATCCAGCGACAGGTAACACGACCTCTGGTTCTACTTCCTCTGGAAGCTCGCCAACAATTCCAACTCCATTGTAAGCACCAATATTCGGAGCAACAGTAGCTGATACGGTATTGCCATAATAGTCTAAGCCACCATTACCAACAATAACTTTTCCTGCCGAAAGAGCAGGTGAGCTTGTCAACAATTTGTAGCCATCAACCGTATTTCGTCCAATCCCACCAGTACCTACATTAACGAAATGTGGGTTAGCCACAATTCCCACTGTATCTTCCGACGGTTTGGATACTCCATAATATAAATTATTGTAATAATTCCAATCCGATTTATCATCTAATGAAGTACCATTCTTAATATAAAAAATGTTATTTTCAATCCAAGTCTGCCCTGCATTTCCGCCCCAATTTGCATTAGCAATGACTTTGCTTGATGCATTTCCTGCTGGCACATAAATCGAATTATTATAAATACTAGTTCCTGTTGTACCTGGACCCATTATATTAATAATAGGATTTCCTGCAGTACCATCATTTTCACTAATGTTATATCGAATAATTGACCATTTATTATACATTGTTGAATTCGGAGAGCAGATTAGAAGAAATCCACCTTCATTATCATGAGAATAGTTATATTGAATAATCGTATTGTTACTCCAATAATCCGAATCAAAACCTTGACCATCTACCGTATTGCGAACATTATAAGCCTCGTTGTTTTGGATAATCGTGTTATCACTGTTCCAAGGCCAGAAAGCAACGGATGGATTAATCGTAGTTGTATAATGCCAACGATTGACATTGTGGGCAACATTATATTGAATATTTGCTCCCTTCGTTGAAATTGCTACAACTCCATCGCCATCAATATTGTAAAGCGTGTTGTTTTGTACAACGTAGTTAGTGAACGCTGCTTGATCAAAGTTAGCTGTATCTCTTGTACCATATCCACCAGCAATTATTGCCCAACTACTCCAAGTTACAATGCCTTGTCGACCAACATCATAAATTGTACTATCCTCAATTCTGACATCATTAAATTTGGTTACAATACCCGTTCTACCAATTACTTCAGTTACTATACCTCCTGTAGCATCATCATCCTTTTTGGCATCACCATTAACATTGTGTACCTTTAATCCTTTTAGATATATATGGTTTAGAGTACCAGCATTTTCACCTACTATATGAACGCCTTTTCTTCTACCTACAGAAGATCCAAAATTAGTGATTTCTAAATTATTAATCTCCCAATATTGTTGGTTATAGAAATATAAAGTACTTGCAACAGTACCTTCACCGTTAATGATTGGTTTATTTCCTGTACCATATTGATCAATAATTATAGGCGATGAAGTTGTTCCTGATCCTTTAGGATGTAGTTGACCTGTCCAAACACAACCCGACTTAAGTAGAATTTGATCTCCTGCTGAAAATGTCGTTCCGTTTACTTTACTTAACGTTTTCCAAGCTGACGAAGTTGTCGTTCCCGAGTTGCTGTCTGCTCCTGCAAAACAATCTACATAATACGTAGTGTTTGCTGCACTTACCGTGTCCTGTCGTGAAAATTCAACTGTAAATAAACTGATAAGTAGTGAACCGATAAGCAACATTTGTAACCCTTTCCTTGTTCTGTTCTTCATTTTCTTCCTCCTCTTAGATAAAAATAGCTGATATCCCGTTCCTAAGAATCGAAATACCAGCTTATGATGTATAGCAATTTGAGTACGATTAATGACTTATCCTTTAACCGCACCCTCAGCAATACCAGACATAATTACTTTTTGCATAGACAGGTAGATAATAATAGTTGGCAACATAACGATTAGAATAGCTGCTGCTAATTGCCCCCAATCTGAACCACGCGAACTTACAAACGTCATCAATGCAGTAGATAATGTATGCAAGTCTTTCGATGGCATATATAAATAAGGAATATACATATCATTCATAATATCTACTGCTTTAATTATTGCTAAAGTTGCTGATGCAGGAAGCAATAACGGGAATATGATCCGGAAATATATCTTGAAATATGAAGCCCCATCTATCATTGCACTTTCATCAAGCTGGGTTGATATTTTCTGGATAAATTGTAGGAAGATGAAGATTTGAAGTAAATCCGTACCTGCATAGATAAGCAATGGTGCACCTAACGTATCATAAAGATCAAGACTCTTAATGATCTGGAACCGAGACACTTCTGTCGTATAGAATGGAACGACCATAGCAGCAAAAAATAATGCGAAAATAGCAGATCGTAATTTGAAATCAAATCTATGTAATACATAAGCAGTCATAGATCCAAGTACAGTATTCACTACAACACTTATGACAACTAAAATAATCGTGTTCTTGAAACCTACTGACATATTCCCCTTATCAAAGGCGGTTACTATATTAGAGAGTTGCCATTCGTCTGGTAGAGACAATGGTGATGATGTCATAACTTCCATCGGTGTTTTGAATGCAGTAAATACGTTTATTGCTACAGGGAAAAGTACAATTGCTGTTATTACAAGAAATAAGAGATAAAGTAATATGCGGGAGAAGTTGAAGCGTACTCTTAGCGTCATGATTGTCTAGTCCCCCTTTACCTTAATTAATTGTTTCTGTACAATACTCATCGCAATAATGATGACCATTAATATAATTGCTAGAGCTGAAGCTAGTCCATAATTGTTAAACTTAAATGCAGTCTCCAAAGTGTAGACCGTAAATGTTGTACTTGCAGTACCTGGTCCACCTTGCGTCATCAAGAAAGGAATATCAAATACTTGCAGTGCTCCTCTAATATTGAGGAATAATACAAGGTCAATAACAAGAATGATTCCTGGCACTGAAATATGTCGGAATTTATGTAGAGCACCCGCACCATCTACAGTAGCTGCTTCATATAGATCATTAGGAATGGATTGCAATCCAGCAAGAAATAATATGACGTGAAAACCACTAAATCGCCAAAGGGAAACTGCGATCAATGAGTAGTTAACAACATCGGTATCACTTAACCATTTTTGAGTTAATGATTCCAAGCCAACAACGGATAGTAGTTCATTAAGTGGACCATTTAGCGGATTATATAAGTATGTAAAAATATAAGCTACCGCTACTCCGTTAATAATATATGGCATAAACACGATCGTGCGGAAAAAGTTGCTTGCTCGAAGCTTCTGATTCAAGTACACTGCGATCATGATCTCTAGCGGAATGAAAATAACATGAACAATAAAGTATAATAAGTTATTTGACAGTGCTTTCCATACTTCAGGAGTTTGAAACGCTTGAACGAAATTATCAAATCCTACATAATTAAAACTTTTACTCATACCATTCCAATCCGTTAAGCTGAATTGGAACAATCGAATCGTTGGGTAGATTAAAAATAATAAAAGCAATGATATAGGAATAAGTAAGAACGTAAAGATTACGATTTTCTTCTGTATTGTGTAGCTCATTCTACTTTCCTCCAATTAGATCCAAGGAGAACGTTACCGCTCTCCCCGCATCCTTTGTCTACTGTGCTAACCGTTTTTAGCTTTTTTCCATTTTCCATTCAATTCCGTTGCAATATCAGAAACTTTTTTGCCTGCCATCATATCTTGACCAAGTGCTTTCACATCTAATTGAATAGCATTAGAGATACGCGTATATTCTGCATCACCAGGAATATAGACAAATGGTTCAATCGGATTACTTTCATAGAATTGTTGTAACCACGGCACGTTGGCTTCTACTCCTTCGAAAGCAGAGTTTAATTGTGCTGTATCAATATACGTCTGATATACCTCTGGGGAATAGAACCATTCCATAAATGCTTTTGCTTCTTCTGGATGTTTCGTATTTGAATTAATACCGTAGAATTGATCTGTGAATGTCATTAGTTTCAACGTTTCAGATTCTGTCATACGGTATGGCATTGGAAATGCACCTAGATCATCTGTATTTCCAACTTTAGAAGAATACGTTGGCATAAACCATAATCCTGAGGCAATAACTGCTGCTTGCTTAGAAACGAACAAATCTGTTGCTTGATCCCAACTTGTGCCAAGTGGGTCTGGACCCATAACATCAGCATTATATAGATCTGCGATTTGAGAATAACCTTGATAGAATACTGTACCTTCTCCAAATGGCTCATCTTCAGTTGCCGTGCTGCTCAAATAGTTTTCATCTCCTGAAATACTATGCGGTAGGAATTCATTAAATGGATAGTTCGGCCATGCATCTTTCCCTCCCATTGCGTAAGGGATGTATTTATCATTAGCTTTAATTGCTTGAAGAACTTCAATAAATTGTGGCCAAGTCGTTGGAACTTCTAAGTTTAACTCTTCAAAAATACTTTTGTTGTAATATACTAATTCAGGGAATGAAACTGAAGGTAATGCATAGATGTTGCCATCAATAGCATAAGTAGCCGCATATTGATTCTGTTTTGTAACAGCTAAATCATTAATTGGAGTTAGATTTTCTTTGAAATCATTCAACCAGTTTGGTTTTAACTCATAGATATCCGGTAGAGAATCTGCCGAAGCACGTACTTTCATTGCTTGTAGGTAGTCACCATCACCTTTAAATGATTCTAGCTCTACAGTTACATTTGGGTTTACTTGGTTGAATTCCGTAACTTTATCCGTTAGAAAATCAATAAAATCGTTATTGGAGTCCCACATTGCCATTTTCAAAGTTACTTTCTCTTTGGATGTGTTAGCTGGAGTTTCTTCCTGTTGATTTACTGTTTTCCCATTGTTATTACTCGTATTTCCATTCTTTGCGTTATTACCACATGCAGCTGTAAATACAGATACTAAAAGAAGCATCAATACCAGCATTCCTTTACCAATTGCTGATTTACTCATATAAATCCCCCTCAATTGAATTTTATTTATAAAACGCTTACAAGTTAAGTGTAATAGGAAAGCGCTCTCAACTATATGAACATTCTTTTTCTTTTCTTCTCTCTTTTTGTTCTCACCGAGCAAAGAAACAAAAAAACGTTACATTCTACTAAAGTAGAATGTAACGGTCTTTTTGCTAAGATAGTGAAGTAAAGTCTGCTTATTGAACTTCCTTTTTCAATAAAGGTTCAAAAAGTGGGCTTTCAGAACCGAGAAGATGGAGCGCTACTTGCGGAAGGAGGAAACGTAAATGTACGGTATTGGTACATGCGTACCGGACTTCCCAAGTTCGCTTCATCTTCGATGTCGAATAACCATCGAATATGCCATTCATCGTTATCAAAGTCTACTTTTTGAACTTCCTCTACAAAATAAAGGTTCAAAAAGCGGGCTTTCAGAACCGAGAAGATGGAGCGCTACTTGCGGAAGGAGGAAACGTAAATGTACGGTATTGGTACATGCGTACCGGACTTCCCAAGTTCGCTTCATATTCGATGTCGAATAACCATCGAAGACAATCATCGTTATCAAAGTCCGCTTTTTGAACTTCCTCTACAAGCGGACCTCAGCCTGCTTCTCCGCCGACTCATAGATCGCACTCAAAATTTGGATCATATGAACACCATCTTGAGGTGTAATCGTTGGCGTATCTTTACCTAATACACAATCGATGAAATGATGAATATTGACAGTATGTTGCGGAAGTTCTTCCTCTGGAAATTCAGGTTTCGTACTCACTACTTGACCATCTACTTCTGTAAACAGCGTTAGTTCATTATTAATTAGTGAGAAGCCTGCCTCCGTCCCTCTCCATTCAAGAAATCTTTGCTCTTCTTCAATGTTAGAGGCCCAGCTAAACTCCACTTGTAGGGAAGCACCATTTTCAAAGCGGATAAAGCCTGTTGCCATATCCTCCACATCAAAAGTACCTGCAGGAATTACTCCTGTCTCATCTGGTCGATCAGCAAATTTACGAT
This sequence comes from Candidatus Pristimantibacillus lignocellulolyticus, assembly GCA_023639215.1. Classification (NCBI taxonomy): domain Bacteria; kingdom Bacillati; phylum Bacillota; class Bacilli; order Caryophanales; family Paenibacillaceae; genus Pristimantibacillus (SeqCode); species Pristimantibacillus lignocellulolyticus (SeqCode). Next base: position 2,742,125 of record CP097899.1, on the reverse strand, counting down.
AGGTAGATCCTGATACCGTCTTCGGCACCGGGTCCCCGCTTAACCACATCGCTAGATCAATCATATGAACTCCGAGATCAATTAAAGGTCCGCCGCCTGACATTTCTTTTGTCGTGAACCAGCCACCACGACCAGGAATACCTCTCGTACGTATCCAGCCACATCTTCCTGCATATAATTCTCCGAAAAATCCTTCATTATATAGTTGCTTTACATGTTGTGCAGCAGCAGTGAATCGATTGTTACGCATAGCCATCAATATTTTCCCACTTTGGCTTGCGATATCGGCCATTTTGCGTGCTTCCTCAGGATTAATCGCATCAGGTTTCTCACAGAATACATGCTTATTATTTGCTAATGCTTCTATAGCAATAATGGAATGAAACTTGTTTGGGGTAGTAATACTTACAATATCGATATCTTCACGCGCAATTAATTGTTTATAATCCGTATATATAGTAGCTCCAGGAAAATCCTGTTCGGCAAGTTCTGCAAGTTCTAGATTAGCATCACATACCGCAACAACTTGAATGTCTTGCGAAGTTTTCCAACCATTGAGATGAGCATAGCGATAAATTCCACCTGCGCCGATGATTCCAACTTTTAGCATGTCTATTACTCCTTCTTCCTGTCATTCAAAATTAATATTAACTATCGACTTTGCGATCGTCATATTAAGACATAATCCACAATAATTGTATGATATTGGTGTCAGCTATTCAATACTTTTCATAATCATCAAAATAAAACCCGTCACCTTATGGCAACGGGAAATTATTCTACCTTAATTTCGAGTTTAATACGCTAATTAGATGTCTACATATTCGACATATCCTTCTTCCGGATATATACTGTACACATATTCTGACCCATCAATTGTACCCCATGCAAAATTGTAGAACAATCTATATCCCGAGCCTTCACGTTCTATTGCATCAGAAGGAAAAGCACTTGGATAAGAAGATACATAGGTATCCAAATATAGCATTACAAAAGCGTTTTTTGCTCCTTTATCTTTACTAATCGAGTCGGATACCCAATATAAAATAGAAGGAATTGTCATATCATCGTAATCTTGCATATCCATCAAATCGAGCCATTGATCACTATCTTCCATAATACCACCGACCAAATAACCATCTTTTTCTTTAGATAACATTACAATCCATTCAAAATCATATCTGAATCCATCTAAGGTTACAGTAGCATATTCATAATTAAGATATTTCTGTACTTCAGTTGCACCCTTCTCTGTATAACTATTGTTAGTAGATGTTCCATTACCTGAACTACTTGAACTACTCATCTGTTCAGCCTTTTTAGTTTTCTTTAAAAACGATATGACATCAGATGAAGGTATTGCAAAATTAAGATTTGCCGAACTTTCCATTTTAGCTGTAATAATGCCTACAAGTTTTCCTTTCATATTAAACAATGCGCCACCACTGCTACCACTGTCTATCGGTGCGGAAATTTGTACATAAGTTTCATTATTAACTTTACGCAAAGGATTACTAACATTTCCTACTGTCAATGTGTTGGAGAATCCTAGAGGTGAGCCGATAGCTACAATTGATTCACCTAATTTTAATTCCTTAGAATCTCCAATATCAACGATTGGTAAATTTAAATTATCAATTTTTAGCAGAGCTAAATCTCTTTTTTCATCTTTTAATAATGTAGTCGTAGTAAATATAGTTGGTAATCCTTCAAAGGTAACACCAACTTTACTACCACCTTCAATTACATGGTAATTGGTTAATATTTCACCTTTGGCCACAGAAACACCACTTCCTGTAGCAAATAACTTACCTTTTGCATCATAAACTTCGAGCAATGCTACCCTATTAGCTAATTCGCCTACTTCTTCAACAGTTAACGTAGTATTACTTGGTTTTGTCGTCGGACTTGGACTTGGTGAAGGACTCGGTGTAGTTGTCGGAGTTGGTGACGGACTTGGAGTTGAAGTTGGTGAATCAATATAAATAGTATTATTTTTATATGCTACTTTATATCCGAAGGATTGACCTACAAATCTAAGTGGCACGTAAGTTACTCCTTTAGTAACATACGGAGCAATACTAAGTGTAATCATCTCTCCATTTTTTGTTGCATAGGTTTGATTAATAAACACTCTAACTTCTGTATCGCCTTTTTTGGAAGATATTGTGTTACTCTTTGAATCGAAACTAACACTGACACCTAATGCTTCAAAAATGTTTCTAAATGGTACCATCGTAGTTCCCTGTACAATAACAGGCTTATTAGGGAAAGACACTTCCACGCCATCCAAATATACTTTTGGTGCGCTAGTTGCTGCAAATGCACTCATAGGAAAAACTAATGTAAGTATTAAAACAAATGCAAGAATCTTTTTATACACTAATTACCACTCCATTTTTTATACATAATTTTCAATAATACAAATGTATTTTTCTAACATCTATTTACCATAAACATTCTCCTGTCTAACATATGTGTAATATATTCCATAATTGGAGATTCGACATATACCTCTCATTTCCTGCTTATTTCGTTAGAAGTTAGCGATTGAAAACAATACGAACATTAATACTATGTCAGTGAAAACCAGTTCATGCTCGATGAACAGTTTTTTTCCTTTAATGTCGCTCATATTTCACATCTAAAAAAAGATAAACACAATATATAAACTATATTTTACTATTTCTGTTATATGTCTAAATACGAAAAATCCAGTCACTTAGTAGCAACCGGATTTTCCATACAAGGTATTCATTATTTATCTCTTACATTAGCAAACAAGCTATATTAGCTTAGTCCTTATTATTATATAGCTATTCCTTTTTTGTTACTGCTGAACCCCATACAGATACGCCTTCAAGGGATAACGCACTGAATGTCATTACCTCTTGTTTCGTTAATTCATCATATTGACGTAATAACACTCCACGATATACTACATTATCAATGGTTAGTTCAACATTATGCTCACCACTTAATTTCCAGCTACCTGCAACCGCTCCAGTAATATTACCATCTGCCGTAAGCTCTACTACAATAGACTCTTTCACTTCAGCAGATACATCACGACCATGATTAATTAATTTAAATGCTCCAGAAACTTCTTCCTGCGTATACGTTCCAATCGTTTCACCTGAATAACGATGAGGAGCCATAACAAACCAACCATCTTCATTCAAGAACATTTGATGAACACGGATTTCATGATGTTCACTTTGGTATGGGAAGCGCGTATGGAATATATTGAAATACTTCTTACTGCTCTCATCATAATAGGTTGAGTTATGCCCTGGTGAGATATAACCAGCGCCAATTCCGCCGCCAGTTTCTCCAAGTTCACGACGGAACATGAAATTCCCTACCATTTTAACACCGTAAGGTTCAATTGCACGATCATCAAAGAATGATCCCGCTGGACCTTGAGCATCAATTAAATCTTTGCCTTCAGAATCAACATACGGTCCATCTGGTGTTTTGGAGCGAGCAACACGCAAATTGTATCCGCCAACTGCATCTAAACCACCATATGATAAGAACATATAATAGTAATCTGTTTCTGGGCTATATTGTATGTATGGACCTTCTATACGCACATGATTTTTCCCAAGCAACTTTTTACCGTACCCTTGATCTGGAAAAGGTAAACCTGTTGTTGGGTCAAGTTGCATAATAAAAATACCACCGCTATATGACCCATATACCATCCACAGTAGATTATCTTTGTCGAAGAATACTGCTGGATCAATAGCGTTGGGATGAACAGTTGCATCATAAATTGTTCCGTCTTCACTCTTCTGTCCCCACATACCTGATTTCAAGAACATACCAAGATCAGTAAACGGACCTTCTGGCGAATCTGATACTGCAAGACCAATGGCTGCACGAGGAGAATCCCCTTTGCAGACACTATAATAGAAGTAATACTTACCATCTGCTAATTGGATCACATCACCAGCCCAGAACGTATCTGTCTGACCCCATTCTAGCGCTTCTGCCATTTCTTCTGTAACATTCGGGATTAATGGATTACCATTACTTACTCCAGAACCAATCAAGGTCCAATTCATTAGATCAGTACTTTTGGCAGATCCAAGATGTGAGCCATACACATAGAAAGTACCATCAGCAAATAACACCGAAGGATCATGTACTGAAGCATTTGTAAACATAGGTCCACCTTTTTCCACACCATTATCAACAGGATTAGTGACCACTAGTTGATTATCAGCATTTTCATTAACTTCTTTATTTGTCTTATTATTATCGTTAACTACCTGCTCAGTAGCAGGCTCTTTGTTCAAATTCTCATTCGTCCCCTTACTACATGCTGTCATCATAACAACAGCTGTCAGTACGCTCACAGCGCAAATTAATGTTTTATTCATAGCTCCTCCTAAAACATTTCATATACTTCCTAATTAACATCCCGCAGTAGACCCCACTTAAAATTTTTCCTCGACCCCCTTCCCCATATTAGGAAGATGATCGAGGAAATAAATTAGTTATTCACCTGCAATACCAGCACGCTCAACACTTTCAACAAAATTGCGTTGAACGAAAAGATATAAGATAAGAATTGGTATAATCGATAACACTACGCCAGCCATCATCTGATTCATAACCGTTGGTGCCATACCAATTGCACTTGACGAAACGCTAGCCCCCATCTGATCCGCAGTCATCGTAGCTTGACCGTAGAAACCATTCATACGTTGCGCTAAATTATAAAATGGCGGTAGACGCAAGTATAAACTTGGTTGGAAGTTATCATTCCAATGCCATACGATAGAGAATAGGAATACTGTAACCATCGCTGGTTTACCTAATGGGAACATGATTTGCCAGTACGTACGGAATGCACCTGCACCGTCAATTCTAGCAGCCTCTTCTAGTACTTTTGGAAGTTGACGATAGAATTGAATAAAGATTAGAATGAACAGCGATCCTTGTAGTCCATGTCCAAAGGCAGCCGGCACAATAAACGGTAGATGCGTATTAATCCAACCAAGTTCACTGAAAAACATATACAAAGGAACAACAATCGTTTGTGGTGGTACTAGGAATGTGAAAATTAACAATACAAACCATAGACCGTATAATGGGAAACGATAACGTGCAAATCCATATCCAATTAATGAACATGAAATAATTTGCAACGCAGCACTACCAAATGAAATGATAGAACTATTCATAAATCCTTGCCAATACTTCATCGCTGTAAAAGCAACTTTATAGTTATGAATGTTAAATTCATGTGGAATCCAGCGAACCGTTGCATCTGCTACATCCCAGCTCTGCATGAGAGATTTGGAGATCATGTATAATAACGGATACAAAAATACAAAAGATAAGCTAAGCAGTATAAAATAGAAGAAAATTGTTCCTATAATATTTTTACTGCGTTTGATGGCTTGAAACCTTAAAGCAGGATCTAGCTTATCGCTGATTTTCACTTTATCTGTTAACTGCGCATTCGCCATTTTGATTACCTGCCTTCCATCGAAGCTAGACTTTTTCTAAACAATAAGAACACTATACCAATCATAATGAAAATAACTACGAAATAAATCCATCCTAATGCCGAAGCATATCCATAGTTATTATCACTAAATACTCGTGTATTAATGTAGTCCATTACACTATTGTCTGCACGCGTGAATGAGCTAACCATCGTATATAATGTGTTAACTAGAATCATTGGCATAATCATAGGGAATGTTATTTTCCAGAAGCTTTCCCACTTCGTTGCCCCATCCATTTTCGCTGCTTCATAAAGCGAAACAGAAATTGTCTGTAAACCAGCAAGGAAGATGAGCGTTTGTACTCCTGCATCCCACATGACCATCGTCAATGAATCTGCATATGTTAATAGACTCTCTAGAATATCACCAGGAATGAAAAGTCTTAACATACGATATAAATCATAATTCATAAAGATTGGGAGATTTGCAGCACCCTGCTCCAAGAGCTTTTTCAATGTCGTACCTGATGCAATAATTACAGGCAAGAAGAATATACCACGGAATATCATCCGACCACGGAAATGACGATTTAACAATAATGCACTCGCTATAGAGAAAATTAGTACGAGCGGCACATGTGATATCATACCTGTAAATGTGCTTTGTAATAATGGTAGAAACTCAATATCTACTGCGAATGCTGCTCGAAAATGCTGAAGTCCTACGTTCTCAGCTATAAGTCCGGTTTTACTAGGTGTTAGTTTTTGGAACGAGTAGTAGATTGATTGCCCCAGTGGTACTGCCATGAAAGCTACAAATCCGACAATCCATAAGATGATGAAGGAATAGCCTTCAAATATATGTCTCTTTCTCATGTTCATTTTGAATTTCATGCTATTTCCTTCACCCCTTACTCCACGTATAGTTCATACCTTCGACATTAACTCCGTCTATAGTAGTAGCATCTGAATTGTAGTTCACAATGACTTCAACACCACTAGCATATGTTGTACGGAATACGCGATCTTGTAACTGTTCATGATTGATCATTTGTTCACCAGCAATAGCATCATAAAGTGGCTCCAAATCTTTGTATTCATCAGCAACAATGTTAATCCAATCTGCTGCGTAGGAACTGTATAATCTTGTTTCAGCTGTACGATGCAAATTACTACTTTTCTCACCAGTTAATTCAGCAGTAGGAAGTGCGCCATACTCAATAGCTTTCAACCATTCAACTTGTGCATCTTCACGCAAGTTAATTGGACTAGCATAATATGGAATAAGACCGTGAAGAACTAATTGATAGAATGGAACTGCAGTATCTGTATACGTGTATTCACTAGCATACAATGGAGCATCATCGATACGATCAACTAGTCCAAATGTATATGCGTTGCCGTAATCCACCGCTGCTGAACCAACCTGTTCCTTCATTAGAGTTAGTGAATCAATCCATGCCTGAGCTGCTACAGAACGATCAGTGATTGAATCCTTATCTTCATCAGAATAGATCATCTCACCCATATATTGCATCTGCACACCATCAACACCATAGTTCACATAATCTGAAACTTGATCTTTCACATACTCATTAAGTACTCGATCTGGCTTAATAAGATGGAAGCTGAAGCTACCACGAGACCAGCGATCACTTGGCCAATATAATGTTAGTTCTAATAGTTCTCGATCCATACCGCGAATACCATCTTTGCGTTCACTATATTTACCTGTAGATTCGAATGGTTTTACATAATTGGCACGTAAGTAGAGTGCTACATTAGCTTCTTTCGTAAAATTAACTAAGGATTCAAGACCCTTTTTACCTCCAAGTTGTTTCGCTATTTTATGAGATGGCTGCGTGCCATATAGCCCACCTTTTGTCCATCCATCATATGTTGCAACAATATTTGTTACCCCAGTTTGTTGCAAATCAGCAATGATCTGCTCTGCTTGCTGGAATGTCGTCATCTTAATAAACGTATCTCCGATAATCTCTTCACGCTCAATACCACCAAACAATTCTAATGATAGTGAAGGTTTTTGATCTGCAACTGGCATCAACCCTTGATCCTGAATTAAGTAGTTACGATACGCTTTTGCCAAACCAACATAGTTAGCATCTTCTGCTTCCAGTAACACGTACTCCACCTTACGATTTCCTGCAATCATTTGACCTTGGAAATATGGAATTTGTCCGGAATTACCGATGAAAATAACATCGTTTTTACGATACATAAATTCAACAGAGCTACGATACATTGGAATCGCACGAATACCAGCAGGCGTACCATTTATTTTCGCTTCATATTGACCATCAGATACGATAGCTAGTGTACCAACCCCATTACGATACATACCGAACACTGGAAGTGCGATACTTTCACGCGGTGTATTTGTACGTGTATAAGTATCCGCTAACATATCATTCGTTTGTGATCTGAAAGTAGCATCATTTCCATAAATGTATTCGGAATATCCTTTCAGATAAGTCTCATGATTAGCACGGAATTCAAGTAGAGACCCTGAACCATCTGGTAAGAACATTGCGCCTTCATCTGTTTCTAATGCTCCATTCATGAAAGGTAGTGGTTCAAGACTTGTTAGCCTTGCAGCTCCAGTTTCCTTAATACTTTCAAATGGAATTTGCACGACAAGTCCACGATCGCTAAGTGTATAAATCATTTGTAGCGAGATTCCCTCAGCAACAAAATTAATATCTAATACTACCTGATCATCGAGCACAGTATACGTTGTCGTTGTTGTCGCATCCTTTAGAGAATACGTTGATGTTACGTCCGAACCAACGGTATAACGAAGATGAACTGGTGAATCGATAAATTTCTTATTGTTAGGCGGCAATGAGGAAGGTGTTTGTGGAGAGCCCAACCATTCCGTCCCCGTTTCTTTACTTACTAGACGCACATTACCTGTTTTTTCATCAATATATAACGTGAATTTACTATCATTTAATACTTCTTTAATAGCTGTTACTTTTGATAGTTCTTCTGCTCCATCTAGCGCTAGATCAACAGAATCAACTACTACGTCAGTAGCTTCTACCGTTAACACTTCACTAGTAGTTTCTTCGATCACAGCTTGACTATCGACTGGTTCAACAACTTCCTCGCCACTTAACTGCTCTGCTTTAACAGAAGGAGCAAAGCTACTAGCTGACGGAATTATCTGCTGACCAAGCAACATCATAACAAGTAACAAAATTGAAACTGGCTTCTTCCATTGAATGGTACGTTGCTTCATAATACGCTCCTCCTATCCTCTTAGCCTTAATTCCTTAACCATATCGAGCAAGAAATTGAGGAATTGATTGGCCAAACCAAACAGCAATACACATATAAACCACAAAATAAATACTGCTACTATACTTAGAAAAGCAATAAATAATGTTTTAGGCAAATCAAAGTTATGCAGTATCTTCACCTTTAAGATAAATAGCCAGATAACCCATGCATAGATCACGAAAGTGAAGAAATTAATCATCCCGGATTCATCTAACGCAAGAATTTGAGATAATAAAGTTACAGGTATTATGAACACAATGTATGGAACAAGTGCAAAGGCACTGCCATAGACGATCTCTTTGAACTTACCTTCTCCATCGAGAATAGCACTTACTGCCCAATGTGCTATGCACCAAGTTAACCAAGGAACAAGTATCCAGATCGCTTCTTGCAAAATAGAAATTTGGTATGCTTCACGAGTCTCATATGCGAAGCCTAGTGAATAGATGGAAATAATTCTAGCAATGTAAGCACATAAAACAAGAACTATAGCTTGGCGAATGCGAATTATTCCAGGACTTTGAATATCTTCAAAGAAATCAAATGGTTTGAAAATGATTCGATGCATCATCACGAATGGATTCATATCGTCTCACCTTCCTTCCCATGATGAGCAACGCCCACTTGCGACTTTTCCTTCACTTTTCGAGATACCCAGCGAAGTAATCTAGGGATGAATATTCTTAGAGCAACAAACAAAATAACAACTAAGATAGCAATAATGGTGAAATGCTCTTTAATGAATTCCTTACGATATTCTTTAAAAGCTAATGAATAATCATGTCTTGCACTTGCAAGTTCGAAATATCCCATCGCTTCTTTATAGCGCTCGGCTTTGTAAAGCGCTTTACCAATTGCTTGGTAAGCCATCTCATAGTTACTGTTCTGACGAATAACTTCCTGCCACATCGTCTCTGCCTCTTCATATCTACCTTCAACATGCAAGGTAGAAGCTTGTTGAACAAGCTGAGCAAAAGGTGTTTTACGGAACACTTCGATACTGTTGCGACCACGATCGACAACATAAATATCTCCATTGCTAGTTTGAGCAAGATCTGCTGGTGTCGTGAACAAACCACGTTGTTCACCTAATCCACCAAATGCGAACAAGAAATTCCCTAATTTATCATATTGGAATACTTTACTTGTCTGAAGATCTAGTGCAGTAATAATTCCTGTCTTATCTACTGAAATACCGATGAATGAAGGCATAGAAAACGGTCCTGAACTATAGAAATCACCATACTCACGCTCGATACCAATATTAAGTGTATCTACTCCGACAGGAGACAACCGTTTTAACTGATTCGCTGCTTCACCAAGCGTCGTCGTATACATAAATCCTTCATCATCAATATCAAGATTTGAGAATTCTGCTGGACGAAGCGTTACCTGTTTCGCTTGTTGAGATTCTGTTGCAAGTAAGCGTAGTAATACTCTTGACCAGCTGAACCCAACATGGTTGGCCCCATAGAATCCTTTGAACTGACCGTTAGGATCTAATTGAATCAAACCTTGTGTATTACCATCACTGACAACATACATATAGTCACGTTTATCAAGAATAATTTTAGATGGTGAATAAGAGAATGTTGAACCGATAAGTGGACTTACTGGCTTAAGAAACTCTTTTTCAAATTGGCCATCTTTATTAAAGATAACAATACGTCCATTTGCAGTATCAGCAACATAGATTGTACCGTCTTCTTTGACATAGATACCTTTCGGTTCCCCTAACTTGCCAGGACCTTCCGTATCACCAATCGTTCTTACATATTGATGTTTACTATCAAGATGTACAATTCGATTTTTACCAGCATCTGCAATATAGATGTCTCCATCTGATGTAATGTGTAATGATTCTGGGCGTTCAAATGCTCCAGATTCTAGATCAAGTCCAGTAATTGACTCTTCATAAACAAAGCCTGCTATAGAACGAATATCATTACCTTGTGAATTAATCGTGTAACTATCATAAGGTGTTGACGCACTGGCAGTCGAAGACAATAAGGACATGGCTAGCATCGTCAGCACTATGATTCGTAAGCTTTTCCAACTTTTCATAGCTGTCCTCCTATTCCTTCAACCCTGAATGCGCCATTGTCTGCAATACCATTCGTTGTGTAGTAATAAATACAATTAAAGTTGGAATAATCATCAAGAAACTCGCTGCCGCAAACGTACCAACTCTGGCAACAACCCCTGCTCCACCTTGAATCGTTTGAATGGCAAGCGGTAATGATTTCATATTCTCACTTGTCGTATACACCATCGCTGGGTATGGATCGTTCCAAGCAGAGATAAAACTGAACAATGCAAATGTTGAGATCGCTGGTTTCAGCATCGGCATAACAATTACCCAGAATATCTTCCATTCGGAAGCTCCGTCCATTCTCGATGCTTCTAGCAATGCGTCAGGTATTTGACGAAGGAATTGAACCATCAAGAACATTCCTATTGGAGCTGCCAAGTAAGGTAGAATAAGTGCAAAGTACGTATTCATTAGTCCTGATTTACTCATGATCAGGTATTGCGGTATTTGCAATACAATAGGAGAGAACATCAAGGAAGCTACGATCATATCAAAGAAAAACTTCTTGCCGACCATATCGTGTTTGGCAAGCGGGTAAGCTGCAAGGGCGGAAATAACAACACCGCCACCAACAATACCTCCCGTAACTATTAAGCTATTGAGAATGAATCGGATAAATGGAACACTAGATGTTCCTGTAACTAACAATAGGTCACGGAAGTTAGTTAACGTTGGATTCATTACGAAAAATCTTGGTGGAAATAAGAACAATTCACTAATTGGCTTCAAAGCGGTTGAAGCCAAATATACTAATGGTAATAACATAACAAGTCCCAATACTGTAAGGAAGCTATAGAGTATTATGCCACCCCAGTCTATTCTTCTGCTAATAGATTGAATGCGAGACACTCATTAATCCCTCCCTAGTATGTTGAAGATAAGTCTATTCAGTCCCATCATTAAAAGGAACAGCACAACCGCGATAGCAGATGCGTAACCCATCTCGAACCTAATAAATGCGTAGTCAAATAAGTGTGTAAGAATGGTATGCCCTGCATACAATGGGCTCGGTAAACCTACCAACTGTATACTTACGTCAAATACTTGGAGAGAAGCAACCACTTGCATAACCGCACCGAACAATAATTGTGGTTTTACAGATGGTATCGTAATGTACCATAATTGCTGCCAACGATTTCGAATGCCATCAATCCCACCCGCTTCATAAAGATCCTTAGGAACGTTTTGCAAACCGGCAAGAAAGGCTAGGAATCCTACCCCCATACTCATCCAAAGTGACACGATAATAATTACCGGTACAATCGACCTTACATCTTGTAGAAACAGAAACGGTTCATCAAAAATACCTAGATTAATTAGCCAGTTATTCAGTAGGCCTTTGCGATCCCCTGCGAAGAGGTAAAGCCATACAACTGACATAGCTGTACCACTCGCAATAGATGGGGCATAGAAACAAAGTGTATAGAAAAAGCGGTATTTCGTTGGGATCTGACTTATGAGCCATGCTAGTAGAAACGCCATAATGTATCCAATTGGCCCGGTAATTACAGCAAATTTTAATGTTATTCCTACTGCTTGCATGAAGATATCATCTTCAACAAACAGTAGTTTATAGTTGGAGAAACCGATAAATTTCGGTGATTCTAATATGTTGTAATATGAGAAGCTTAAAGCTACCGAAATAATAATAGGTACGACGATAAACATAGTAAATAATAGTAAAAACGGTGTCATGAACAGTAGAGATACTTTACTACGTTTCACATCTGCCCAGAATTGCTGAAGCTTTTTCTTAAAGCGAGATTCAGAACGAACAGCGATTGTACTACTATGCGTTGTTGTCTTTTCCGTTATCATTCTGTTGTTCCTCCTTCGCCAGCTAGATCAAGTCCAAATTCTTCACGTTTTTTAGATAGCTCTTTATCAATTTCCTTCACACCATCTTCAACTGACTCACGAACAATTCGTCCACTAAGTACAATTTCATTCCACATATTAGCGATGTAGCGTGTTGTATAGTATCCTCCTAGAACAACTTCACGTTCACGGAACCACTCCCACTGTTCAAGAATCGCTTCAATATCTTGCGCTTGCCAAGGCAATCGTTGCAATGCTTCGACGTTAGCAGTGTTCCAACGTGCCTCAACACCAAGCAATGCTTCAAGCTCTGAACCAAATCTTTCTTGTGCATCTGCACTCGTCCACCATTTCAAGAACTCCCAAGCTTCTGTTTGACGATCGGAACTCTTGAATATAATTCCTGTCTGTGCAAGACCACCTGTTGAACGATTAATTTCCCCATTTTCCTGCTTGATACCAGGCATTGGTTTCATTCCCCACCAACCGGTTAACTCAGGAGCTGCTGTAGACAATAGAATATATGTGGAGTAATCTGCTACCCCTATCGGCATTTCACCTGAACGGAAGCGGTTATAGAAATCAGCTTGCTTCTCAATCTTGTAGTTCGTGAAAAGACCAGTCCACAACTTCATTGCTTTCAAAGCTTCTGGTGAATCAAGAGCAGACTTACTTCCATTCTCAGTATAAAAATCTCCACCATTTTGGAACAAGAATGGAGCAAATTCATTAATGGCTTGTTTCGTATCATTAATAGCATGTGGATAGAAGAAATCCATACCGTTCTGTTGTAGGATTGGAATAAGTTCCATCACATCATCCCAAGTTTCTGGCATTTCATCTTCAGAATAACCAAGCTCTGCCATAATATCTTTACGATAAAACAACATAAAGAAGTTTTGATTTTCAGGTAAAGCGAAATTACCACCATCGTATTTATAAGGAATTAATGCCCCAGGTCTGAACCTAGCTGCAACTTCCTCATAATCGTCAAAGGAACCAAGATCAACTAATGCGTTACGAACCGCAAAGTCTATTGGAACTTCTCCCTCAACACCAAGTGCAACGTCAGGTGCAAGTCCAGATGTATTAGCTAACATTAATAGCTGCATTTGGTTGGCAGGAATAACATTCACATTGACCTTAATACCACTTTCAGGTGTAAAGTCTTCATCAATCATCTGCTTGATAATATCAGCCCAATCACGACCACGAGCAATCCATACATCTAGTACTTCCTCATCCGCGTCATAAACTGTACCAACGCCACCATAGTTATTTGTGAATGTAAGTGCTAGGTCACTAATACTAGTTCCTACACGCACTATAATTGGTGCAGCAGGGCGTGGCCACGCTTGATCTGGTGATTTTACAATAAGGTAGTCAAGTAATAAGCTTTGTTTACTTAGATTGTTGACCCAAAGTCCAAGAGCAGATTGCAACTCTCTGAACTGCAACAGTCTAGCAGGAATAGAACGCGTATCTTTGGACATATCGACAAGTACGCCTCTTGCTTCATACAATGTACTTAATTCTGAGCTTCCTTCTTCTACACCAAATAGTGTCAATAATGTAATAGCATCGTCAATATTCCAAGCCATAGTTTCTAGTCGCTCAATAATGTTAGGAATATTACGTTCAAGTTTCCAATCCGCATTAGGATCGGGGTTAGTGCCAGTAACGCGAATAACTTCGCGAGTTAGTAATGACATTTTCTGAGAAGTATCACTTACTAGCTCAAGTACTTCGCCAAGCTCCCCGACTTGAACTTCCATACGAATCGTATTCGTACCCTTTTCGAGATAGAATAAATAATCTTCTTCATTAGATTGACTCAAATTACTTATTTGCCATTCTTGCTTATATGGGAATGGAACCGAATTCATCTCTTTGAATGGTAATTCACCATTAATATAAATTTTACGTTGTACTGGGAATCCGTTAAGGAACCATTGTCCAAACCGTGCACCTATATTGTATAAACCGCTCTCAGGAACTTCAATTTCCCATTCTGCCCATTGACCACCATCACGCCAGCTCAATCCTCCAAAACTGTTAAGGATTTTCGAGCTACTACTAAATGGTTCCGTATCAGGCTCACGGTCTTCTATTCGTTTTAAAGTTGGATCTGATCTTAGCGTCGATAACTCAGCTTGAAACTTCAAGTTAAACCCCGTCGTTTCTTTATAGCCATTGTTCGCATAAGTTTCAGATACCTCTGCATAATTAGACACTGCTTTTGGTGCGTAGATATGCAACTGTCCAATGGCACCAGGCTCACGGATTGCTTCAATCCGTATTGTATGTGTACCTTTGCTTAGGAAGAAACGGAAGCCTTCTGCTACCTTTGCTTCAGCATCGATAAAATCACGATACTGCCATCCGAATACCTCTTCACGTTTCGGATTGTACTCATTATCTTGATTGTCATACCATGGTTCTCCATACTCTTGCCACATACGTTGGAATTCCACTTGTTTTGCTTGATAGAATGGATATCCTCCATCAACTTGAATACTTCTTACTAATCCTGAACGTTTACCTTCAAGTGCATAATAATCCATCCCAATCTGATAGAAACCATCAGTCAATATAGTTACTTCATACTCTACCCAGCTTTTTTCATCTTGCAGGGCAATAACACTTCCAAATTGACCATCTAAATTCTGTTCAATGCTGGTTCCTTCTGCACTAATTGAACTATACTCAATTGAAGGAATTGTAATATGTTCATCTGGTACATCTGAGAATCCTTGACCAACATAGCTATAGTAGTATTTATAGTAGGATTGCTCTAACAAGTTAGATGAATTTTCATCTTCTAACAATGTCTCTTCATTTATTTCAGTATGGCGTGTTACATCGTTCATAACATTTTGATCAAAACTTCTATTGTTAGCCCACCACAATGCAACTAACGTCAAAACGACTACTATCAATATGGTTCCTGTGTATTTTCTCAAAAATCTTACCAAGCGGTGTCCCCCCAATCATAATCACGTATCTTTTCTCGGTTAAATAGCCCGAATCAAGTCGGGGCGACTTGATTCGGATTACATTACTATTCGATCATTATTTTCCTAGCTCTGTTTTCAACTTAGCAATATCTTCAGCAAGGATAGATTCTGCATCTTCCTTAGCAAGTTGCAAAGTTGTACGAGAGTCAACGTTATTATCTAGTGCGTCAAGAATACGAGGTACCCAGATCCCCCAACCAGCTCCATCAAGCGGGTTAAGACGTTTTGTTGGAGTTTCTGAAGCTAGTTGTTCATAGAATTTGAAATCTTCTTGGCCACCAAGGAATTCGCTAGTGTGGCTAGCATACCAATCTTTTTGTGCAATATCTGTGTAACCAGGTTGGATGGAGTGTTTCGTCCAAATTTTCCAAGCATTTTCAGAACGCATTGCCCATTGTAGGTATACCCATGCTGCTTCTTTATTTTCTGATTGAGAAGGAATTACGAAGCTTGAACCACCGATTGGGTAGTTAATACCGAATGGTAAGTTTGTTGCTCTCCACTTACCAGAAAGTTCAGGGAAGTTTGTTTCAAGGTCACGTGCACCCCAAGAACCAAGTGCCAAACCGATTAATTGACCAGATTGCACTAGAGGTTTACCCTCATCTGTTCCGTAAGGAAGATGTGGTGCCCAGTTCATTTGGTTACCACGTTTTGTATAATCAAGAATGCTAACTAACTTATCATTATCACGAATCCAAGTTAAGCTATCATCGAAATATCCGATTTCATCGCCAGCCCAGTGGATAGGGCCGTCACGCCATTCAAATAGAAACTTCCCATTTGCTGTTGCCGCTTTTGTAAGTGCAAGGAAGTTTTCTGGATCCTTGATGTATTCTCCAAGTTCAGTTGGATCACTTGGGAAACCAAGTTCTTCCATAATATCAGCACGATAGTACCATACACCTGGAGTTGAATCCCAAGGCATACCTAGTAATTCAGTACCATCTGGGCTCATCCAGCGCTCCCAGTTATATGCAGGTACAAACTCTTTATATTTACCAGCGTTATATGGTTCAGCTAGTAGATTTTCTAGTACGCCACCTGTTGCATAACGAGTGAAGTTGCCAACTTCTACTTCAGCGATATCTGGAGCACCAGTACCACTCGCTAACGCCGTTTGTAAGTTATTGTGCAGATCCTCGAAAGGCACAAACACAGGAGTTACTTTAATATTTGGATACTCAGCCATAAATGCTGTTGCTACTTCTTCGAAAATATTTTCGTTAAATACCCACATTGTTACTTCACCAGTTACATCTTTACCGAAATCTTCTACTACAGGAGCAGTTTCTCCGCCCTCAGGAGTAGTACCTTCATTCGTAGTACCTTCATTGTTTGTTACAGGAGTAGTATTGCCGTTATTGCTGCCGCCATTTCCACCTGAACAAGCTGACAATACTAGTATTAATGCAATTAGTACAAACATCATTTTACTAAATTTTGCAAATTTCATTGTTTAACCTCCTATAATTTCTTTTTTAAGAAGCTTTTGATGTGTGACCCCTGATGTTAGTTGATTAACATAATCATTAACGATATTCGACATTTCGCAAATATTTCCGCCTTTTATTAATTTGCAACAGTATTCGGATTACACAATTAATGCAATCGCTTACATATGCTACAAAAAAAGAAAACCTTCTTATTTGCAGGCCTCAAGGGAAGCGTTATTACCTTGTTGGCGTTTATCGTTTATGTCTATGTTAATAGATTACTTATTTATTAATGATTAGTCAATACATAAACGATAAACTTTTAACATTTTTTTATTGGAAACTTTCAACTAACCAAACTTGCCAATCTTTACTATTAATTTGCTCAAACGATAGATTCTCATATTTGTTAGGATCAGCTGAAATAGCAATTGGAGAGACACCTGTCTCCACATTTTTCAAAACATAACTAGCTTCTTCAGAGTATAGGAAATTCCAACGTTGAGAAGGTAAATGCTGCAATTCTAGTTGAACAACTCCACCTGAAGTAGCCGTCATATAATAACCACTTATTGAATTACGAATATAGTAACTACCATCTTCCGCATACTCCAAGGACCAGCCTTGCGCAGGAGTTTTAGTCTCAACATATTGACGATATCCTTCTTCTAGCTTCTTAGAGCCATTATTAGGCTGTAGCATATTACCAGTCTGTCTATTACGGAATGATAACTCTTCACCCTCTGGTAGTGTCGTTAACAGTCGAATATAGGCTATCTCAGCCGAACCATTAACATAAAGCTTAATTTGTTCATTTTTTTCTACATCAATTTCAGCTGAAGCATATTTCCATTCATTTACATTGTTATGAAATATATTAACCATTGTACTAGATTTTCTTGTTTCTAGCTTCATAATTTGTTTATCATTAGCATTTTTGTAAGCAATAGCTACCGTATAACGACCCGATTCAACAGGTAATTCATAAGAATACTCCGTATTATTAGCAGTTAAACCTAACTCATCAAGTAAGGACGTACGACTAAGCGCCATTCCTTGTAACAATTGACCATCACTAGCAGCTAGGTCTACATATGCTAATTCCATATAATCAAGCTCTACTTGCTTCTGGCTGAATGGTAATACTACAGTATTAACTCCTCCTTGTAGTGGAAGGACAACACTTACCTTATTTAAAACTTCCGATTGAGATAGATCGACGGAATAAGTTTGACCATTGACTTCGAGCTTTTGCTTCGTAACATCTCCATTATTAATGTAGGCAACTGTTAATGTGTAGATTCCCGTTGCAGGAGCAATGACTTCATTGATCGTTACTTCTTGTCCACGTTTTTGCCATTGCAATGTAATACCATTGGAAGCTTGTTCATTAGTAATTAGCACATCAGCCGTTCCATCCCAGTAATGTTCAAGTTCAAATCTAGCTTCTCCAGAAGGAGATGGTATTGTATAACCTCTGGACACAGGATCTCCTAAATCTGGTTGACCTTGATCATCATATTGATAGGGTTGGATCCGTATATTTCTAGCTTTGTCACACCCAAAACCTTTGCCTACACCATCTACACCGTGATAGACATGAATAAGCTCTGTGCTATCAGGTGACTCGACAAATGATCCATGACCTGGTCCATAGGCATTAGCATCAGCATTTGAAACGAAGATAGGTTCATGCGTCTTCTCCCATGAAGCAGGATCCATCAGATCACTATTGACGTTAGCGCTTAGCGCTCCCATATTATAATTCGCATCACAGAAGCTTGCCGAATAAGTTATAAATATGCGATCCCTATGCTTAATCACTTGTGGCCCTTCCGTCACACGAGCACCATTAATGATTTCCCAGTCATATTCGGGTTCAGTAAGCATGATTCGACTCTCTGCAATCGTCCATGGATTTTCAAGAGGTGCCATATACAAAGAATTACCTTTTGCTCCCGCACCTGACCACATTATGTACCAAGTTCCTTGATGTTCGAATAATGAAGCATCAATTTGGAACACTTCATGACCTGTCCGAATTTGACCTTTCAGCTCCCATTCACCTTCAAGTGGGTTGTCAGAACTATTCTCTAACACGTACATTCGATGGTCAAAGTCGCTTCCTTCTCTAGCAGCAGAGAAATAGATGTACCATTTTCCATCGATGTTATACATCTCTGGCGCCCATATATTTTTACTCATAATGCCAGTTTCGTTTTTCTCCCAAACTACTATAGGATCTGCATAGGCTAGGCTAGTAACTGTTAAAGCACGACGAACTTCTAATCGATCATACTCAGGTACAGAAGCAATCATGTAGTAGTAGCCATCGCTATGCTCATATATCCATGGATCTGCCCTTTCTAACACGATCGGATTGCTATAGTAAAGTGAGTTCGGATTACTCGTTGAATAGGCGTAATCCGTTGTTTGTGATGCTGAGCTACATCCTGCTAGCACGGTTAGTACTAGCAAGATGATCATAATACGACAACTAGTACGCATTATATAAACTCCAATATTAGAACTTGCACCGAATTAGCTGGAAGTTCTAGTATTGCTTGACCGTCTTGCATAACGTATGTTTGCTCTAATGGAGTTATAAGCTCAGCTGCTTTCTTATTCACATTCGGTGTATGAAGAAGAACAGCATCTCCAGTCAGTTGAATACAACAATATTCTGTTTTCAGTGTTGCTTCTCCAAATCCTATTTGAAGTGGCTTAGCCGTAGCATCTGAATTAACTAGTTTTATATAGATAGCTTTTTCATCACGCGTAATTGAATAGAAAATCTCATTATTATAAGCTTCTAACTTGTACCTTAATGTAGCAATTTCTGGACTTGCTTGCAGATCCCGTTCATTAGATGCAATCGCATGAGTACAGCTTAATTCTTTACCGTTGCTTCCACCGTAGTTGACACTAATTTGATAAGTTTGTCCGTCCAACATTTGTTCGTTATACGCTGCGCGCATATTACCAACCATTGTACTAGAAGAGAAATCTCCAAGCGTATAAGCTTCGATACCTTGTTTGAACACTTTCAACCCTGTAGAACGATTATGCTCTCCTATCACGTATTCAATGACATTAACAGTGGAAGTATCGGCAGCTGTTAATCCGACTCCAACGTAGATCCCGTCACTTCCATTTACTTTTTCGGCGATCACTTTAACACGATAATTACTCCAACTTGGTTCATCTATATATATACCTGCTCGTCCATTTCCAGATGGAACTAAAAGCAAGCCTTCGCCTTCTATCCATTGTTTCTTAGAAGCACTAGATAACCATTGCCACTTGTCGTCTATAGGTTGCGTAAAGTCCTGTTCAAACAATATGTTGTTGCTTTCATTGGAGATGACAGCTACATACTTCAAACTTAATGTCGCCCCAACCGTCGATATCTGAATTCCACCTTGAGGTGCAAGTTGAACAGATTTACCATTGCGATACGTATGATACTGACTAGACAAGACTTGTGTCCCAAGATAACTTGCAAACATTTGTTGTACATAATAGTTAGGCGTGAACCAAATACTTTCGTCGTCAAACCAAATACAATCCGGTGTCCAGCGATACGTTCCATCCGTTAGTACTTTGTTAAATAACGGTGCATATGCTGCAAGTCTAACAACATCAGCATTATTTTCAAATCCTGTCATTACAGCAGCTTCTGCAATTGCGCCTGCTAATGTATTTTTATCATTGGATGCATATTCACCAACGAATACTTTTGACGTCTTCACTTCATCTAGCTGTCCATTTGCATCTATAGCACGATAATAGTAATTGTAACGATCTGCATTACGAAGCAAATAATCGTTCGAACGATAGTAATGCTCATCTACAATCGTATCCATATAATGATCCTGTTGTTCATACCATGTAATGTGCTCTTCTGTACTGCGACATCCATCGGTAAATGCAATCACCTCTGACCCTTCATATGCACCACTTATAAATTTCCAACCTTGTTGATAAGCATCGTCATCAGCTTGTGCACCTACTGTAGATATAATCGTCAGTGGATGGGATGGATAATTCTCTTGCATATAATGATCTATCGCAACTTTGAATTTTTCAAAGTTAGCAAAGAATTCAGTACCCCAGTTCTCGTTACCTACACCTAGATAGCGAAGATCAAACGGCGCTGGATGACCCATAGCTTTGCGCATTTGCGCCCATTCATTATGTTCAAAGTCCTCACTAATCGCAAAATCAATGAGATCTGTGAAGTTCTTAATATAGTAATCTCGCAAAGCTCCACCAGCGGGATTAGCATAATCTGAGCGAGCTTGGCATAATACACCACACGCCATAACTGGTAGTGGAGTTGCATTCAAATCTTCGGCTAATTGGAAGTATTCCATATAACCTAAACCTAAGGTCATCATATATCCCCAAACATTGAAATTCTCTTTTCGAGTTTCAACATCGCCTACAGAATGTTTCCAATCATAGACATTATCCCATACATGAGATCCTTCAGATATGCATCCGCCAGGGAATCGTAAGAAACTTGGCTTCATATTCTGCAGAGCTACAACCATATCTTTACGAAGTCGATAGTTAGCATTACCTTTATAATTTAATTGTGCAGTAGCTGAACCTACCTCACTTGTAGCTCCCCACACGTTTTGAGGGAATAAAGAAATCATATCGATAGCAATGGTTTGATCGAAATGAAGTGATATTTGACCGAGTGTCGTTGTCTTAGCTTTAAGTTCAAGCTGAGGTGTTACCCCGTATTTATGCCATTGACCGTCTCCAATTATTGCAATCATTAATGCATCACTAATCGGTTGAACTGCATCATCTAATAATTGAACTGTTATCGAGCCAGCCGCTTCTGCTTTGGCCCATATTGTAAAGTTATAATTTTCTCCGCTAATGAATGACATCGCACAGTAATGGTTACTATCATTAAACCCACGATTGAACAACTTTGCTTTAGCAGATACCGTTACGTACGTGTTATTCACGTCTGCATCAGTAATACTAAAATACTCATTGAGACCACCGCTTTGTTCAACTGTTACGAGATTAAGATCACCATACCAACCATCAAGCGGTGTGCGCTTTCTACCTGTAGAGTGAGCATTTTCCCCACATACATGAGAGAAACTATCGAAAGTGAACGATTCAAATGAGCGATTGCGGATAAGTTCTGCATATATACCACCATCTGCAGCGTTATTAATATCTTCATAAAAAAGCCCATACATAACCGGACTTACTTCAACACCTTTACTTTCAGTATCAACGATTATCTCATATGGAATCGTAGAAGTTGGCAGTACTGATAGTTCGAATGTCTTGCCAATCGATGATTGACCACGAATTAATTTGGCAGTAAGTGTTACACCATAAGCTTCAGATAAATGTGCATTTACTTCACCGTCATGTTGTAATACATTCGGATTAGAAGAAGTCCATTCAATAGTTATTTGACCGTTAAGAATAGAAGTTGGCAACGCTATAGATTTGGTAATGATAAGGCCATTCAATGCTAAATCTTGCTCAGCAGCAATATCAACAAGCTGCTCGTCACTTAACGATTCGCACATCATATCTACAATTTCTGCATGTGATAATACACAGTTATATACTCGGAAATCTGTGAATGCGCCATGAAAATTATGATCTGCATCGAATTGAGAATGCCCAATATAGTTATTGCAGTAGGTATCAGAATGATCAAAAGCAGCAATCCATTCTCTATATTTCAAATACGTTCCACTAGTTGTTTGGCTTATTGAACCATCAGCAACCATTTCCCCGTTCACGTAAAGAATAGGACCAGCATTACTAACGGTAGCACCTTCAGTTCCTGAAACGGTCATCGCAATATGAATCCACTCACCTGTAGCCAATGATTTATTCGGGTCAACCGCGATATCAGATCCACCAAAGCAAACACCTCGTAAATTACGAGTTAGGAATAAATAAGGGCCTTGAGGACCTGCACCAAAGTCAAATAATCTTTCCCATACACTTTGTCCTGGAAATAGATAGATCCAACTTGTTACAGTCAGACCCGTGTAATCATTAACCGTTGATAATAACGTAGATGGTAATTGTAAATAGCTACTACCATGCTTACCTCCCGCGAGCGTAACTGCTTCTCTACCTTCAATTGTCACATGTTGAGGTATTACATTTTCACCGTAAGCGATTGCATGATTCTTGTATATAGAACTGTCATAACCAACTTTTTGAGATGTTTCACACTTGTATTGAACAAGTAGTTTTTCATTGTTAATAGTATTTCCCATCATATTCACCCACCATAGTTTATAATGATATCGTTAATAAATAAGCTAACTAATTAACCTATATGCGAATTATTTTAACCCAGACCCTATTTCATTTCAATAGTTTTCTAATAAAAAATAGTGCGCGGCCTCATAATTACAAACCTTTTTTCCTTAAATTTATAAAACCCACTAGACAAAGGAGACAGTTTATGTGATATTAATATTATTGTGAATACTTAATACTTTTATTAACTTTATAGTAAGGAGGACTGTATGACTAACATTTCTACAACTGAATATGTAAATCCAATCGTTCCCCAACGCGCTGATCCATGGATTTACAAACATTCAGACGACTACTATTACTTTACTGGATCAGTTCCTAGCTATGATTGCATTGAACTACGACGTTCAAAAACCATTAATGGTCTTGCTGATGCAGAACCTATCGTTTGTTGGCGTAAATATGAAACAGGTCCCATGAGTGCAAATATTTGGGCCCCAGAAATTCATTACATTGATAACAAATGGTATATTTACTTCGCGGCAGCACGCACCGCTGAAACAAACGAAGGATTATTTGATCATCGTATGTTCGCATTAGAATGTGAAGCAAGTAACCCACTAGAAGGTCCTTGGGTAGAAAAGGGACAAGTGACAACGAATTGGGAATCGTTTTCATTAGATGCCACATCCTTTGAACATCGTGGACAACAATACTATGTATGGGCTCAAAAAGACCCTAAAATTGCAGGTAACTCTAATCTATATATAGCACCAATGATTAATCCTTGGACTCTTTCAACTAATCAAGTTTGTATCTCTATTCCTGAATATGAATGGGAAAAAATCGGATTCTTAGTTAATGAAGGCGCTGCTATATTGAAACGTAACGGTAAAATCTTTATGACTTATTCTGCTAGTGCAACTGACCATCATTATTGCATGGGATTGCTTTGGGCAGATGAGGATAGTAATTTGCTTGATCCACGTTCATGGAACAAGTCACCTGCACCTATCTTCGGTACGCATGAGAAATTGTCTATCTTTGGACCAGGACATAATAGTTTCACCGTAGCAGAAGATGGCGTTACTGATTTGATCGTATACCATGCACGTAATTATAAGGAAATAGTCGGGGATCCATTGTATGATCCTAATCGTCATGCTTGCGTTCAACCTATTACGTGGACACCTTCTGGTTTTCCAGACCTAGGTAGACCAGTTCAGAAATCTTTTCTTCCAGTTAATGATACTAAACTAGCTCTCTAATAAAAGTAATTAGTAATAAAATTTGTGCCCTACACAAAAAACGCATCCTTAACCACAGTTCAAGTGGAAAAGATGCGTTTTTTGTTTGCTTCTAAATTCTCATATAAATCTAATAATCTATCAATCTATTCACATGAGTACACTTCGATTACTAACTTTTCGTCACTTCAACTATTTCTGCTTCCGTCAAACGACGATCATAATAAAGCTTAAACACTATGTCCTGATTATAGTTACCAAAACCGCTACCAAACAGCGTTACTCCTCCTACATTTTCTGCATCTTCTAGTACAGAAATACGGAATTTCCACTGCTTCAA
Organism: Candidatus Pristimantibacillus lignocellulolyticus; assembly: GCA_023639215.1. Lineage (NCBI taxonomy): Bacteria > Bacillati > Bacillota > Bacilli > Caryophanales > Paenibacillaceae > Pristimantibacillus (SeqCode) > Pristimantibacillus lignocellulolyticus (SeqCode). The sequence continues at coordinate 2,717,141 of CP097899.1, read as the reverse complement.
GTCAAGATCAAGGCTTGATAATTTAACATCTGAAATTTGGGTACCATCAATAAAGGTACCTTCCTCATTAATTTTCAACATCTTCAGTAATCCATACTGATTAATTTCATCCCACCACCAGTCAGGTGTGTAGCGACCACGTTGTTTGTCACCACCAAAGTCACCAGGACTTGTCCATTTTCCAATATCTATACCATTCAATGTAAAGGTAATATCTGATGGCCAATTCTCATTGGCAAATGGCGCTTCCGATGAAATTTCCATTGAAATCTCTAACTCAAGTGGATTTTCATTTTTATTCAAATAATTAGCTAAACGGTATTCAACAAACCCCTGTCCGAACCATAATATTTTGGCATTTACTCTTTCAGGTTCAAGAAAAGCACGAGGCTCATCAAACATCCCTAGTACTTTAACACTTGTTGCCAAACCACAAGTTGGAGTCACCTCAAAGTCTGTATAGTGTCCTACTGATACTTCTGTCACATGACAATCACGGAAAACACTTTCAATCTTAGGAGGGAAAATGATCTCGATAGAGTCAGTAACAAGTGTACATACTTTTTTGGCTCCTCCTTTACCCGGTTGCATAGAAGATTTGATAATACCTGCACGCTCAAGTTTCTTAACGTGCATCGTCATAATTGCACTACTTAGATGCATAGCATCTGCAAGTTCTTTAATATTCATGGACTTCACAGCCAGATGTCGAATCATTTCAATTCGTACATTACTAGCTAGAGCCTCATATACAGGCAATGAATGTTGTGAAATATCTATTTTCATTAAATACCACCCTATCAATAACGATTATATTAATAATATACATTGTTGTTAATCAAAATACAAATGTAATCGCATTCAATTTTATGCATTATATTACATTTTACTATATATGTAATAGTTTGTAACCTATTATCATGCAAGTAACGATGCGAGCACTATCGCAGTTTCAATCCAGGGAGTGTGCAGTTAACGCTGGCGGACTATCGCTGTTCCAATCGCCGTTGCACTCGGATTTATTGTATTACTTATAGAGGTATAAATCCGTGTGCAAAAACGACCGCTTTCGCTTTTCCACGAGCGATCAGTCCCCTCCGCTCTACTTTGTAGCATATGATAGTAAAGCTTCGAGCCTTTTCGTTCAGCTTCGCAGGCAATAAAAAAAGAGTAGAATACTAGTTATACGATGGTATAGCTAGTATTCTACTCTTTTCTAGGGATGACTTTTTTAATGTACTTCACTTTTTTTAAGCCTGCTTTCGCAATCTGAGAAAATGGAGCGCTAGTGTTCCCAAGTTCGCTTCATATTCGACGCCGATTAAGCTACGTTAGCATCGTCATCGTTATCAAAGTCCGCTTTTTGAACTACTTCTTATAATAAAAGTTCAAAAAGCGGAATTTCAGAATCGAGAAGATGAAGCGCTACTTGCGGAAGGAGGAAACGCAAGTGTACGTGGTTGGTACACGCGTACCTACAATGTTTCTGCAAGAAACATACATCGGAAGCTTACGCTAGTGTTCCCAAGTTCGCTTCATATTCGATGTCGAATATGCTACGTCAGCATCGTCATCGTTATCAAATTCCGCTTATTGAACTACTTCTTCAAGTAATTATTAAGCTTACTCCATGTCTCAGTAATCCCCACCACAACCCCCATCTGCATCACTTGATCTAATTCTTCTTTCGATGTAAACTCTGCCACACTACGAACTTTAGTGTATTTGGCTTGTGGCTCAAAAGTAAGTGTAACTAATGTTTCGGGTAGATTCGGATCAATATTACCTTCTGCATCTGAGAAACAATCTCGATATACAAGTTTATTAGGTGCATCTATCTCAACATAGATTGCTTTTCCCCAAGATTCTTGTCCGAAATACTCCTTACTTTCATCCTGACACGTCATACAGAAATGCCAAGCTCCACCTGGTTGTAAATCCACCTCACAGAAGGTTAATCCCCAACCATTTGGTCCCCACCATTGTGACAATATATCTCTATCGGTAAATGCCTTATAGACAACATCCGGCGATGCTGGAAATAGTTGCTCTAGATGTAGCTTATTATCTTTCACTCTTGAGGAAATAGAACCAATCTTACTTCGTTTTAACATAATGAATTCCTCCAAATTTTATAAGGGCTAAGTTTCTAATTTCAATCGGACTTAATTCAAATTCAGTCTCGAAGATCATACATATTCTAACATAAAACTATACCTTATACGAAATTTGGACGGTATCATACTTACCATAATATTTAGTTGATGTGTGTTATTTGAAAGCTAATTCGACAATTTATTCTAACTAAATACAATTTATTATCCGATAAACATGATAAGCATTGCTTTCGGTGTTACTTTTCGTTCGCGTGAAGTAAATCGAGATGTCAACGAAAAGTTTTAGGAGGGGATTTTATTGGATATTGCAGCAGCATCAACCGCTAACAGTCTTGCTAATGTGCAATCTCAGCTACAAGTTGGATTGCTAAAAAAGTCATTAAACCTTAGTAAAGACCTTACTTCTCAGCTATTCACTAAAGTTCTTGAAGGTAGCCTTGATCCTAATTTAGGTAAAAGTTTAGACATTAAAGTCTAAGTAACTACAATAAAGAGCGCATCATGGTTATCATGATGCGCTCTTTATTGTAATAAAATCATTGGATTCTTTCACTAAGATATTACTATTGCAAGACGGTTACATTTAGTTGTAGCTTTAATAATTGTTCATGCAACTGATTAGTAGCCAATGTTAATCGATCCACTAAAGACTCCTTCAAATGGTAACCACCTTCTTCTAATCGGTCTACCCATTCATCGATCGCAAACACACCAGGTAGAATTGTATATCCTCCAAGTATATGCACTAGTGGTTTTAACGAATATTCTATCGCTAACAGATGAGCAAGTGTGCCTCCAATAAATAACGGAAGCGTGATCTTGTTCTCGAACCCTTTTTGCGGTAATAAATCAAGATAAGCTTTCAAAATTCCAGTATATGCAGCTTTATAGACTGGACTTGCGATAATGATAGCATCAGCTTGTGCAACTAACTCATTTGCAGCAATTATTTCACTATTTCTAAAGTTCGCTCTAACCAAAGCATCCGCAGGTAATTCGGATACATTAATATGTTTAACTTCATGTCCCTCAACTTCAAGCTGATTCGTAACATGATCTGTTAATGCAAATAAACGTGAATTATCTGTTGGACTACCTGAAATAATTACAATTTTACTCATTGATGATCTCCTCCTAAATCTTTTCATAAACGCTCTAAATCACTTCTCCAGCTATGAAAAGTCACTTCGAAAGCATAGAGCATATCTTTTCATAAACCTAAAAATAAGGACAACTAGAACATGCCGATTAGGCATCTCTGGCTGTCCAGTAGATACTAAACATTATTTTTCCGACTTATTCACTATGATTACTTATGTTAATACTCAAAAGTAAATATGTCAATTCGTTATTGTAGCTTTTCATTACTTTTACACATTGGAATGATTGGAATAATATCACATCTACTCGTGAACACTATGGCTGAATTGTTAGGTCAAATAATGATTGACTTGCTGATATAACTGTGTTTTACTATATATGAGCATATGCTCATATATAGTAAAACATTGGAATGAGGTGCCCTATGGACAGTCAACATCATAAATACTTGCACGAGGATTCGATAGACAAAGTCGCCCAAATATTTAAAGCCATTTCCGATCCAACTCGCATCAAAATATTATATATGTTATCTCAAGAAGAATGTTCCGTTAGTCATATTACAGAAATACTATCCATTTCACAATCAGCCGTGTCTCACCAACTTAGCCTTTTGAAAACTTTAAGATTAGTGAAAACTCGTCGCGAAGGTACATCAATCATCTATTCCTGTGATGATGAGCACGTAATATCACTCTTGAAGCAAGCCATTGAGCATGCAGAACACCACTAATAAAATCAAATTAAAAGTTAGATCCATACTTTCGGGGTTACTTTTCACCTCAGAAGTAGTAACTCGAGAAGTTAATGAAAAGTTTTAGGAGGGATATAACATGAGTACTAAAAAATCAGATTCTCATAGTAGTTACGATCATAATCAAACTAATGCTCATACACACGATCACCACCATGACCATGATCACAGTCATGGACTACATCATCATCACGGCGATATCGAAGGTAATCGTAAAGGTCTCATCATCGCACTTATTATTACAGCAAGTATTATGGTACTTGAATTTTTCGGAGGATTAATAACGAATAGCCTCGCCTTATTATCAGATAGTGGACATATGCTTAGTGACGCTAGCTCACTATTGTTCAGCTTAATCGCATTTTATTTTGCAGCTAAAGCCGCATCTCCCAAACGCACGTATGGATTTCATCGTTTTGAAATATTAGCAGCACTATTAAACGGTGCAACACTATTCTTTGTTGCTGGCATTATTATCGTAGAAGCATTTAAAAGGTTTGTTGAGCCACCAACCGTTGCTAGTGGTTCCATGATTCTCATCGCTTGTATTGGTTTATTAGCTAACTTACTATCAGCATATTTCCTAATGAGAAAAGGCGATGTGAAAAATAACATTAATATGCGTAGTGCGTATCTACATGTCATTGGAGATGCACTCGGTTCAGTAGGTGCCATTGTGGCAGGAGTAATTATGTTAGCATTCAAATGGTATTATGCAGATCCGATTATTAGTGTCATCGTTGCACTCCTTATTCTTCGCGGTGCTTGGGGAGTATTGAAGCAAGCTGTGCATATCTTAATGGAAGGTACTCCCTATCACATTGATCAAGCCAAAGTGCTTGAATCATTAGGTCAAATCCCTCATGTATTAGAAGTACATGACTTGCATATATGGACTATAACTTCTAATCTCGAAGCATTAAGTTGTCATCTCGTAATTGAAGAGCATGCTGATCAACAAGCTGTACTACAACAAGCATTAGCTCTTATTGCTAGTAAATTTGCCATTGAGCACTCAACGATACAAATTGAGACGCCATCCTTTAGTCATGAGCCCCTTAAAGTTTAGTCTGCAATTCTATGAACATTAAAATAAGGTGGATATTCGAAAACAGAACAGCTCCCGAATATCCACCTTATTTATTTTTACTGTTGTGTTGTATGGCTGACCTCCACCATTCTAAAATCCCTTTATCTAATAAAACGGACACTTCGTCCTAAAAATTATTCCAACTCACCTCATACCTTTCCTCAATAAAACAGTTGGTTGCTAACTGTTCAGGACACCAGATCATACTGCTATTCCAGTCTTGAACGGATACTAAGGCAAACCCCAAATGTATATACCATTGCTTCGCATGATTCGTATTTTCAACAGAAAGCTCAATCGATTTATGCTGTTGCCCAGCATTCCTCTGTAGAAATCGCAATACTGAGGTTCCAATACCTAGTCCCTGCATATTAGACGTAATAATGAGATTTACAATTCTAATGCTACTGGTTTGCTCATCTAATTGAATAACACCAATTGGTTGCTCAGCTTGATATATCATATAGGTCTTCAAATTATCAAATTGCTGTTTGTATGATCTTTGTTGTATGTCATATTGTGAGGAAAGAAATAGTAAGGCTTGAGGGTTGCTCCAGCCCCATGCAGCCATTTCGACTGCACGGGTTGAAACAAACAAAGAGAAAAGAAATTCGTGTTGTATTTGATTTTCGTCTATAAGTTCAATCAATTGAATTGTATTGATCATACTATAATAGGTCCGTTCTCTCTAGTAAACGAACGATAATAGCAGCAATCTGCTCTCTCGTGATATTATCTTTTGCGTTCAACTGCCCGTTGTTACCGATAATAATACCTTCACGCACTGTTAAAGCAATATCTAATCTTGACCAATTTCCCAGTTGATCTTGATCACCATACTGAGCAAGAATGTAATCAATCTCGTCTGAAGATAATACAAGATTTGATTCTAGGTAGCTTAATATTCTAGCAACAATAACCATAGCTTCTTCTCTTGTAAGTTGCTGAGATGGTCGATAAGTACCGTCAGTATAACCATTCATAAAACCAAGTCCTGCGACTGTTGCTATTGCATCTGAATACCAAGCATCAGCTGTAATATCAGTAAAATTCGATGAATTCGACGTATTCACTAACCCAAGTGCCTTACTAATAATGCTAGCAAATTCAGCTCTTGTTATGGCACGATCCGGTTCAAAAGTCGTCGCATCTACGCCGTTCAGAATAAGCTTAGAAGCCAATAACTCAATTGCTTCCTTAGACCAGCCGGATACATCGGTAAATTGAGGTTGCTTGCTAATAACAGTATAAGTACCTGCTCCATAGTTCGTTACATCGACGTGATAACTTTGACCATTGATAGAAATGGCTGCTAATATCGGTGTTAGCTCTCCATTAGGTAGAAGCTTTAACAAGGCTGTTGGCGAGATCTTATCGCCTACATACAATGAGTTCAACACAATGTGACCTAATCCTTGTAAATATAGAGCACTTGCCTGCTCATTTTGCGCTAACAGTTCAATCGTAATCGGTGTTCCTATGATTTGATAAGCACCTTTCACGGCTTGACTCTGTGCTTTGGCAATTAACTCCGCTGATGCTTGCTGAATGTTAATGATAAAACTGCTGCGATTATTCGTTAACATCTGTTTCAATTCCTGATTACTAAGTGTGAATTGAACCCCTATTGTCGAAAATACAAGGCTATTACCATTTGCAACAAGCATCTCTATCGCTTTTTGCTCTAGTACAAGCTGAGCATTCGGATAGGTCGCAGATACATTCAATACTACTGGCTGATTTTGATGCTTTGCATTTAACTCAGTAAGCTGATTTTCTGATAGATGAATCGAAATAGATTTCCCTTGAATACTGAATTGACCAGTAAAATAAACTTCCGTCCCACTTTCTCCTAACTTAAGCTTAAAGCCTGTTGGAGTAGTGATTGGTGAGCTTACTTCATATTTAATAGTTACTGTAGCCGTATTAGAATAATCCGTACCGTCATAGACACGATAAGTAAATGTATAAGTGCCGTTTATATTTTGATCAAGATTATATTCAAACTCTCCTGTAAGTTCATTCAGTACAACTTTACCATGTAGAGGAGCATCAACGATATAGTAAGTTAACGTATCACCTTCTACATCCTTGGCAACAAGCGTCCCTTCAACCGGGCTAAAATTATTTTTAGTTACTTCCATATTATCTGCTACAGGCACATCGTTGACTGATGCCACTAATATAGTAAGGACAGCATTTGCACTTGCAGCCAATCCATCTGCACTTGCATGCCATACAAGTTGATCTGATCCGAACCAATCTAATTCTGGTACATATACAAGTTCAGCAAGTTCTGTAGCAGTAAGCACTGCACCCGCCTCAATTTCAGTTCCTTCAAGTGTTAATAAACCATGCTGAGGCACTGAAACTAACGTATATGAATCTAATGTAATAGCATCTGCATTTGTATATTGAAAATCTGTTATTGCAAAGGAATATTGCGTATCCTCTGTAGCATTTACTGTACTATCTACTAGCTGAGGAACTGAGCGATATACAATAGATGCACTTGCAATATTGGATACATTTTGAGCTTCATCAGTAATTCGCACATATACTTGCTTAGTGCCAAAGCCACTACTTACTGTCCAAGCTTTATTTTGACTGTAGTTCTCCACAGGTAACCAGCTGATGCCATCATGCGATAACTCCATGACAAGCATTGCGCTTTCTAGCTCACGACCTGGGTCTGAAGCGTTAATCGTTAGCGATACATTTTCATCCAATGTAATTAATGCATCGTCTTGAACAGAAATGGATACGATTGGTTTAACTGTATCGACATAGATAGAACTTGATGTCGTGAATTCATTTCCAGCCTTATCAACAAATTTAACATGAACAGTCTTTTCACCATTTCCTACTACGAGCCATTGCTTGGAATTCGTGTAAGATTCCAGCGCTGACCATGTTGTTCCATTAGATGAGAACTGAATACCTGCTAAATCACTTGGATCTGAAGTCGTTAATGTTAGTTCTAGCTCAAGTGAATTTGAAAATTGATCATTATTTTTGATAACCATTGTTCCTGTTGGCGGAGTTGTATCCACTATAATACTTGCTTGAGCCGTGCCCGTATTGCCTGCTCGGTCGATAAGCTTTACATAGACCGTCTTGTTTCCGTCACCTGTCGGCAGTGTATAGCGCATGCTTGCACTATACTCCAGTTCAGATGACCACGTCGTACCGTCATTAGAGAACTGTACGCTCACAACATCATTTACACCTGCTCCTAGTGTAAAATCAAGCGCTACGTCACGATTGGTTGCATAGTCAGCTCCTTCATTAATGGTAACGGTTCCTGTTGGCGATTGGGTGTCTAACGTCATACTAAAACTATATACAGGTGATTCATTTCCAGCACCGTCAATGAGACGAACGGTAATTGCCTTCGCTTCATTGGTGCCGCCTACATCGATCTGGAAGCTACTCGTATACGCAATCGTCGTTGGTGTTCCTCCGTTGACGCTATAGCGAATACTCGTGATATCCGTTACACCTGCTGCTGGCGTCACATTGACAACTACGTCTGAATCATTCGTATAGGCTTCACCATTATTCACAACCACTGTGCCTGTTGGATCCAAGCGATCCAGCGTAACCGTTTGTGTCAGTACTGTTGTATTTCCTGCCAAGTCAGTCAAGCGAACTTGTATCGTTTTCACGCCATCCTCCGCTATATCCTTCAAGGTGTAAGCTTGCGGAGTTGCACTATAAGTCACTCGTACACCGTAAGCCTGACCTGTCTCACCTAGCTCCATGTAAGCAGCGTCACTTCCTGTAACCGTGAAGGATACTTCGATTGAATTCGTAATGATTGGTGTTAACAGCGTTAACGTGCCTGTCGGTGCTGTTGTGTCCAGTACAATGCTAGCTTGCGCTGTGCCAATGTTACCTGCTCGGTCAATGAAGCGAACATAAACAGTTTTGCTGCCATCTCCTGTCTGCAGTGTGTAGCTCCTGCTTGCACTGTATGTCTGTACCGCTGACCACGTTAAATTATCATTAGAGAACTGTACGCTCACAACATCATCCACGCCTGCTCCCAGTGTGAAATCAAGCGTGACTTCAGCATCCGTTGCGTAGGCAGCTCCTTCATTAATGACAACTGTGCCTGTTGGAGGTAACGTATCTAGTGTTACGGTTGCGCTATATACTGTAGAGCTGTGCCATGCAGCATCAAATAGCGTAATCGTAATCTCTTTCTCTCCATTCGTGCTTCCTAAATTAATCCCAAAACTGTTTGTATATGCAATCGTCGTTGGTGGCAAGCCATTAATTGTGTATCTAATATATGCGATATCGTTCACGCCTGCATCCGGAGTTATTTTCACGGCTACATTCGTATTATTCGAATACTGTTCTCCATTATTAATGAGAACCGAAGCTGTAGGAGCTGTCATATCCAACAAAATGCTGCTTTGCAAAACGCCAACGTTGCCAAAACGATCAAGAAGCTGCACATAAACCGTTTTATTTCCATCCCCTGACGACAATGTATATGTTTTACTCGGGTTATAGCTTTCTAATGAAGACCAATAAATATTATCATTCGAAAATCTCATACTAACAATTTCATTAGAACCTGCAGTAGGTACAATAAGTAGATTTACAGCTCGGTCCGTTGTATACAGAGCACCGTTATTAATCGTTAAATTCCCTGTAGGTATTGTGGTATTTAATGCAAAATCCCAAGAATAAAGCGGAGATATATTGCCCGCTGCATCTATTAATTCAACTCTAACTGATTTCTCACCATTTTCAGATCCTACCCCAATTGAAAATTGTGATTGGTATGCTTGAGTCGTTGATACAGGAGAGTCATTAACTGAATACCGCATACTAACAATATCGTTAACGCCTGAATCTGGTGTAATCCTTACATCTACATATTCATGATTCGTGAAGGAGCTACCATTATTTATTACAACATTTGCAGTAGGTCGCGTTTTGTCTATTGTAAATTGAATCGTTTGTGTTTGATTGCCTTGCGTTACCGTTAACGTATATGTACCTTCATTTGTAATAGTCGTACCTAGCGTGTAAGGAGCTCCATTCAAAGTCGCTGTTCCAACATTAAAATGAGGCGTTACGTTATTTCTATAAAAACTGCCATCCGTTACACCTGTTATCTCAATATTGACCATCTCAGTATAGGTAATAATTAAATAAGGACGTTCATTCCCTCCCATATGAGTTTCAGTTGATTGGATATAATGATCAAGAAATGTTATATTTGCAGCTGCTGCTTGCTCAGCAGTAAATGCAGACAATATAAATGTTGCTCGAGGATTAGACTTGTATATTTCGTCTGAGACGTAGCTTGTAAAATCAAAGGGACCAATAACAGGCTTAGCAATTGGGGCATTCGTAGCTACAGATCTAGCGATTGTAGACCCAGAAATTGGAGCTGGTAAAGTAGCATTAGATACTTCATTTTGAGTCCAATCGTGATTCAAGCTAGATGAAGCCTTCAATGAAAAGCTGGCTGCTCCTTGAATATTACCACCAATCATGGGGAAATAAAGATTGGCAGACTCTACTTCGTACCCTTCTGGAATTTCAGGTAAGTTATATTTCAGCAACACTTGAACCTCCAAAGGCACGCCAAATGTTCCTTGATAACCAACATCAAGATATCCGAGGTTTCCATCCTCATACATAATCTTCGATCCACCAGTACCCTCATAAATAATTGTGGTGTCTTCTACCGCATAAATATGTGACGGAGCAACATTTGCGGCATAAGCATCCTTGATATAAAAGTTCCCTAGCAGTCCAATACTAGCCATAACAAGTAATAAAATAACACTCCAAGCCAATCTCTTACTCAACTCTCACACTTCCTTCCATTACTAGTTACTATTTAAAAAGCTTCTTTCCATTAATAGTAACATCATGACAATTTTTAAGATATATTTCTAAAGCCATTTTGTATAGATTTTGATCATTTTCTTCTTTTTCTGTAATGTGGATTACAAAACAAAGGGTTCGCAGCTACATATGCATGTAACTGCGAACCCTCTAAATATTTAGATGTACTATTTAATTATTGTTCTCAGCCATTAGTAACAAAACTTTAACCGCTTCTGCTCGTGTGAGTAAGCCCTTCGGATCAAAATTATTGTTACCTTTGCCATCTATGATGCCAGCTGCCGTCGCTTTCTCAATCGCTTCAATCGCCCACTGAGCGATACTTGCTTCATCAGAAAACGTTTTAGCTGTTCCAGCTTCTAATTCGCGTCCAAGCTTGAATTCAAGTGCACGAACAATTAATGCCGCCATTTCTTCTCTAGTAATCGTTCCATTCGGTACAAATTGCGTATCTGAACGACCGTTCACTAGACCTGCCGCATAAGCAGCATTTATCGATTGACTGTACCATTTATCGGAACCTACATCACTAAACGGTGATGCTGAACCTTCTTTAAGATTTAACACTCTTGCTAATATTGTTGTAAATTCTGCTCTTGTAATATTGCCATTAGGGGAGAATGTTTCCTCTGTCGTGCCTAATATGATTTGCATAGCCGCTGCACGTTTAATGAGATCATATGCCCAGAATGATGTCGGTACATCATTAAACTGTTTATTGTAATTCAACAACACATAATCACCACTATTATGCACGGTTGCTACATACTGACCATTAACTAGAGAAGTTGGCACATAACTTAAAGATCCATCTTCATTAATACGATAGATACCTAGCCAATGCTCTGCACTCTGTTTAGGTGCTTTAAATGATAAAGTAACTCCACTTGTAAATTGATCAACTGGAACTGTATTCCCTTGAGCATTTTTACCTTTTACTGAATAACTAATCGTAGCACTTTGACGTTCTAGATTCACGTGATGTTGCTCGCCATAGCTATTAATTGTAGCTTCCTGTGCATTATTAGTTGCTTTCACAGTAATCGTAATTGATGTTAGACCCTGTTTCTGTAGTTCTTGTAATTGCTGAGCTGACAATACTGCTGTCGCATCGCCTGATGTAATTACTAGTGGTAGATTTGCTAGTGTTAGATCAAATTCTACTTCTGTAGCACCAGCTGGCAAGTTAATAACATATTGCCCATTAACAACATGACCACTATTTACAATGACTTTTGATGATACAACAGTAGTACCATTACCTGTATTGTTAGTTGGAGCATTTTCAGCTAATAGAATAGTACCTCCGGCTGAACGTGCTGGTAATGGTAATGTTACTTTGCGATCATTACTTACCGTATACTTAAGTCCGCTGTACAACTCAGTTAGCGTCGTACCAGCAGCTGCAGTTACCGTAAAGCTGATATCTTTCTGCACATCCGTCGTATTCAAACCAACATATACTGCATCGCCTTTATAGCTACGTTTGAATACTACGTATTGATCCGAGTCACTACCCGCTACTTTCGTACGATCCCCTTTGGAGAACACTTTTGAATACTGATCGCGAGCATTGAGTAGTTTCTGATAATGTGTAAGCATTTCTGATCTCTCATCAAGCTCATCCCAAGGCATATCATAACGATTTTCACCAAAGCGATTTTCATCAAAGTTAGCGTTAAGTCCTGACATACCAAGCTCTTCACCATAGTAGATGACAGGCTGACCTTTTGCTGTAATTTGTAGAGCCGCAGCAACCTTCATCTTACCTTCGTCACCATCAGCATGAGCAACTAAGAAACCATTTTCATCATGACTGCTTAGGAATTGACCAAGTGTAGCTGCACTGTTGAGCTTTTCATTACGAGCTTGTAAAGATGTTTCCACTGCATCAATTTGTCCATCAATAAATCTATCCGCGATGTCGTTGAATCCAAAGTCTAACAATGAATCCATCTGCCCAGAACCTAAGTATCCGCGTTGATCATCAACAGATGCACCAAAAACTTCACCGATTAATTTAAATTCATTATCTACTTTAGTCAGCTCATTTTTGAATTGAGACCACGTTGTTGTATCCACATGTTTAACGGTATCAACACGATAGAAGTCGATAGAATCTCCACGATCTGTACGAGCTTTTTCTAACCAATCTACTTGCCACTGCACGATTTGATCACGTACCGCAGCATCTTCTGTTCTTAGATCAGGTAGGAAAGCAAGTTCACCGAGTATTTCATCTCCTTCGATTGGATTTGTTCTAATTAACCCATCGAATACAGCTTGCTCCGCAGCCGTTGGATAATTACTTGTCTCTATCGGTGCTTTCGTTCCATCCATACCATAACCTGTATGATTCAATACGACGTCAACCATAATCTTCATACCACGATCATGTGCTTTATCAATTAGTTCCTTGAATGTATCCAAGTCACCTAGATGTTCATCGATCTTCGTGAAGTCTTTCGCCCAATAACCATGATAACCATATTGCTCTAACCATGGCTGACCATAGCCTAAATTCCAATCGATATTATCAACGATTGGTGTTACCCAAATCGTATTAATACCTAGATCATCAAGATAATCTAACTTATCGATGACGCCTTGGAAGTCACCACCATGATATGTTTCAAGATGCTCAGTATCATAGGATTCTCCATTAGGATCATTATTGCTACTATCCCCATCATTGAAACGATCCGTCAACATAAAGTAAATACGAGCTTCATCCCAGTCAAAATCTTTATCCGATACATTAGTACGAGCCGCCACGTTAACTGTAGTTGTAAATTTATGCTCGACATTATTAATATCTACAATAATAATTGGAATGTTTTTCGTTCCTGGTTGAATACTATCGACTACTGAAAGTGTTAACTCCTTCAAAGTCTTATCTACAGGTACTCGACTAATTCCACCTAAAGCTGTTAGATCCGCGTAAATCCCACTAATTAGTTCATTTGGAGTATCTGTTTCAACTTTCAATATCGTATGCTGTGCATAATTGAAGGAAACTGGTGATACTGTTGCTTGCGCCGAAACATTGACTACCTCATATTTGATTTTGGATACGCCATCTACTGTATTTTTCGGGTCTGATATCGTTGTCGTAACATCATTCAGCGTTACATCGAACGTATATTCATACTCACCTTCAGCAATATTTTCAACCGTGTAATGATAGAACTGACCAATAGCATCATACTGCATCGTATAAACTTGACCTGCAAAGTTTAATTTCACACCTTGAATCATATGATGCGCATTTTGGCGATATAAATCATCATTACGATAATAGAAGGTTACATCATCACCATTAATGACTGGACCATTAACTTTAGCCGTTTGCGTAAATGCTGCTTGCCCGCTCGTTAGCTGAACTTTTACAAAGGTCTCATCTAACTGAACATTTACAAAGCGATCCATATCCGGATCTTTCTCAACCCATGCACCTTTTTTAACGATAAAACCAACTTGTGTAACGTTAGGTGCAATCTCTACTTTAGCAATTGCTATATCATTATCAACAGTAAATTCGATTTGGTCGTTAATAATTCCCGTATTCCACAACCATAAGCTCCAATCTGTATAATCCTTATCAGGACGAGTATATTCAAATTGGATATAGCGACGTTCGTAAGCTTTCACCTCTAGTGAATGTGTTGCAGACACACTACCAATTGTAGCTGTAATCGTCACGTTACCTGGTGCAATACCATTAACGATACCCGTTCCATCAACAATTGCAATGAGATTATTACTTGTTGTCCATTGGATCGCTTGATTCGTCATGACTTGATTGAATTGATCTTTCACAACTGCGGATAACTTCGTTGTGTAATCCGTGTATACTAATGTGCCACCACTAAGCTTGATCGACGTTGGAACTAATGTAGCTACATTAAGCGTAGCTGTTTTTACTACATTGCCTACTTTTGCTGTAATCGTTGTTACACCATCAGATAGTGCCTTAACTTTACCACTAGCGTCAATTGTTGCTACTACTTCATTAGATGAAGTCCATACGACCGTTTCACCAGTCATCGTGCGACCATTCTGATCTTTTACTTGAGCGGAAGCAATAATTTGCTTACCTGCTTCAATAGCTACTTTTGGTAAAGTCACATGAATACTTGTTACTTCTGGTGTATACGAAGAAGCTTCATCATAAAGCACCATCATTGATAATCCAGCAACTGTTGCTTGGCCCGTAATTGTATTAATTGTAGTTGTTCCTGCCTGTTTATCATTGACAACGACATTCCAACCATTAGCTGCTACAGGTAAGTTCACTGATGCATCAGTTTTATTACCGTTATAAATAACGATAATATTTTTCCATTCATCATGATTGGCATTGTTTTTCAATTGATAGGCAACTACACCAGAATCATTTTTAAGAACTTTAAGATTGTTATTAATGTCGGCTTTTGTTGTCATACGGAAAGCAGGATGTGCCTTACGTAATTCAATAAGACCGCTATAATAATCATTAACCACAGTAAAGCTTGCTTTATTACTCCAGTTAATTTGATTCACAGAATCTGGGCTGCGATAGCTGTTGTGGTCTCCGTATTTGGAACGAAGCATTTCATCTCCTGCATGAATGAACGGTATCCCTTGCGAAGTTAATACGATACCATTCGCAAGTAGGGAGCGTTTCACCGTTTCATTACTTAGTACATCTGTTTCATCGATATCATAGTAAGGATTTGCTGCAGCAACGGCATCATCAATATTACCGCCACCTACTAGCACACCATTAACAATATTGATCATATTCATCTCATCGAATAATTCTTGAGTACGGGCTACTTTATCCCATAGATTTAAATTATCATGTGCTGTTACATAGTTAATCGTTTCAGAAGGGCTATTTGTAAAATCGTTGATCGCACCATTAATGCCATTCATAATGCCAGCGATAGATGTTAATTCACCAGTTGCAAAACCTTTACTTGCTCCATCGCTATCACCTTTAATTGCAGAACGGAAATTATCATTGAATACTGCGAAGTTAAGATCTTTCTGTGATCCCTTCAATGTTTGATCGCTACCTGCAAGTGGAGTGCTACCACCCATCCAAGGCTCGCCATACACAAGAAGTGTAGGATCAACTTCGTTTTTAAGTTCTTCAGTAATTTCAGCCATCGTAGTCGTATCGATAATTCCCATTAAGTCAAATCGGAAACCATCTACATTATATTCTTCTGCCCAATAACGCACAGAATCTTTAATGAATTTACGAACCATTGGTCGTTCTGTAGCAATTTCATTGCCTACACCTGAACCATTGGAGACAGTACCATCACTATTTGTACGATAGTAGTAGCCTGGAACAATGTTATCGAATGGGCCATTGTCAATGTCATACGTATGATTATATACAACATCCATTACCACTCTAATTCCTTTTTTATGAAGCGCTTGAACCATTTGTTTGAATTCTGTAATTCTTACAGCCGGTTTAGTAGCATCAGATGAATATGAACCTTCTGGTACATTATAGTTTTGCGGATCATATCCCCAGTTGAACTTTGGATCAGTTGAGTTAGGGTCATCTACTGTTAACTCATTCACCGTTTTGAAATCATAAGCTGGCATCAGATGAAGATGCGTAATACCTAGTTCAGCTAGATGATCCACACCAAGCTTATTACCAGCTTCATCAACTAGACCATCCTCAGTAAATGCGGCATATTTTCCTTTGTTAGCAGTACTAATTCCTGAATCGTCAGCGATGGAGAAGTCACGTACATGTAACTCATACAGAATTGCATCCGTTGGATTAATCATTGCTGGCTTAGTATCATTATTCCAATTCGTAGGATCTGTTGTTTCTAGATCTAGTATTGCTGTTCTTCCACCATTAGCAGAGACTGCTTTGGCATATGGGTCAACTGCGTAATTGACCGTACCATCTGCAAATTCTACTTTATACATATAATATTTTGCAGCAATAGTGTTCAGTTGATTAATAGACCATAGGCCATTGCTACCTTCTGTCATTACTACTTCTTCATTACTATTTGACTGGTCGATTACATCACCTGCGGCATCGTAAACACCTTCATTATCGTATAGTGCTAAAGATACTTTCTTAGCAGTCGGCGCCCATACTTTGAATGTAAGGTCAGTCGCTCCGTAAGTTAATCCAAGATCAGAACCATTATAGAAAAATTTATTATCATCCAATATTTTTCTCATCGTTACTTTGGAGCTACTAAGTGCAGTATGTTGAACCTCATATACATCCTTAACATCAATCGCATTTGTAGCAGTAGTTAGTTGATAAGAGGTTGCACCTAACTTTGTTGTTGTAGTCGGCACAGTAACATTGTCGGTAACATTGTAGAGACTGAAGTTAGCAACTTGATCAGCATCTACTTCATGTGTTGTCGTAACATTAATCTTCGTCAAGGAATCTACAAAGGCCACTTTAACTCTAGCAGATACATCAGCATCTTCTGCTCGCGTGTAAACTTTTGGATCACCTTGAATCATCCAAAGATCAACCGAACGCTGACCATCCGGCATTTTTAGTAATCTTTCAGCTTCTTGACTGGACCAACTTCCTGGTCTAGTAATTACTTTCAATTGATTGTCGTATGCGCTAACTGATGCTGTTGCAAAACCATTAGCATCTACACCTGTAAAAGGTACCGCTGTAGATGGATATTCGTCGCCCCATAACCACATATCCCAATCACTTTGTTTACCATCGTATCTGAAATAGTGAATATTATAAGTATTCAATGTCGTCGGATCATGCTCAGTGTGGAATGTAACGTTTTGTGCTGTCGTTACACCTTGAATCGTACCAACAGGAATTGTCGCAGTATAAGAAGTGTTGTACGCTAAACTATCTACTAGTTCAAACGTTATTGTATCCGAAGAAGCAGTAACATTAGTAGCAACGCCTGCAATACTAGGTAATGAATCATCTAGTACTGTAATATCTTGATTGAACTTAATTGATACTTCCTCAAGATTAATAGATACATCTTTTGTATCGTTACTTGGCGTAGAAGAACAGATTGCAATTGGTGTCTGTCCAAAAGCAATTGTATGTGCATTAGAGTAAGTAGATTGGACATTTGGAGCAGCTGATTCGTTCCATGAAGCAGCAATATGATTAGTTGGAGCTTCTGGAATAACATCAAATGCACCATGTTCTGCAGCAGTGTTTCCACTAAGTACAGCAATTGCGGAAACGCTATCATCTTTCGATAGACCAAGTAGAGCTAATGGGATTTTACCTTCAAATCCAGTGCTGACCTTTGCAGCAAATGAACTATCTTTAAGATCACCCCATGAAGCTGCTAGAGGGGTATTGAAATCCGCCCCAGAATATATTGCTGCACCAGCAACTTGATCGTCCCCTTTGATTCTATGAACAACATGATAGTTAGGAGCCTCGGTTGTTCCATCAAAGTTAAATTGACTTCCCCAAGGAGATGCTTTACTAGCAGTGACATCGCCGCCATTAATAGCTAGAGCAAGATCTAGATATAGACCGTTGTCGCCCCAATTGGCTAATGTTGTGCCATCAATCCAATAATATAAATAAGTATCATCATTCGTAATTTTTAAATTATCAATTCTGAAATCATTATGCCCTTTTGTTGCTGAACTACCTAGTGTGGAAACTGAATTCCAGTGTTCATCTTTGACACCATCAACGGCTACAATTCCACAACTTGCATTAGCGGATACTGTAATCGGCAATGTCATTGGCCATAGCGTCATTAATAACGCCACGATTGTAAAAATAGAGATCCATCTCTTCTGTCTTTTTAACATCTCATGCCCTCCAATTTCTATTTTTCAGTCATTTGTGCAAACGCTTGCACAAAAACGTGGCATAATTTGCACAAAATATTAAATATACCGTGCTTTTTTGCCTCGTTTTCGGAAGTTATACATGTTGTTAAATAATTTTATGCAATCGTTTTCATAACATATGATATTAGAATAGCAATAAATTGTCAATCATTTCATAATCTATTATTTAAGCCATGGAGAGGATAGCAGTACTACACAAATTGAAGGTAGTCATGGGGCAGTGATTTGAGATTGACTATTATTTAGTCGTGAAGGTCAGTATTTAATTTTAATGTACTCCATGCTATCTATAAATATATTCATACAGGAGAAGTTCAGATAATTACAACGTAATGACTTACCAACAATCTTACCCTTCTACCATCTTATTAGTATAGACAGCCTAAACATAGAAAAGACTAGTACCACTCGCTATAAGCTAATCTCCACCATAAGATGGCACGCTTAACGAACGAATGAGCACTAGTCTATTGTTACTTTACAAGATAATCTCTATATTACCTATAACTAAGCATCGTACGTCGTACAACGCTTGTAGCGATACATTTCTTCCTCTATCCATTCTCCTAGTTGGAAGATGGCATCTTCATTACCTACATTGCAAATAATCTGTACGCCAATCGGCATACCCGCTTCATCCGTACCGATTGGCAATGTAAGCGATGGAAGTCCCCACACATTAGCATAGGCGATGTATGGCATATATTGCTTATAAGTTTTACGAATCGAGAATATCTCACTATATAACTTACCATGCTTTTGAGCCGCTTCATGATATACCGGAATAATAAGTAACTTGTTGCTGAAATATTGGGCGATCTGTTGGTCTCCTACAGCAAGAAGATTACGAATCTCCGCCAATCGAACTTCCGAAGGTTGGAACATTCTCGCGCCAATTAACGCCCATGAAAGATTAGAATGAAAATCCGATTTCCGCGTTACTTTCTCTTTTACAAACTCCCATGTCGGATTTTTCTTCGCACCGTTATCGGTCAATAATTTCACGACGTGTTTCGCCCCATTAATACTCATTAACTCTTGCCAAATGAGTGCCGCTTCTTCAAAATGCGGTGGCAATTCATCACTTAGTTTATAGTCAGCAGTTAATTTTACACGTAATTGCTCCATAAGCCCAATTGTCGCTTCATGAAGTGGAATGCCTTCTTGTTTTTGCGGCATAATAATTTCATAAGCATTAAGATCAACGAATTTACGCTTACTCCCCGTTAAAATTTCATTCATTAACCTGGCATCACGTACTGATTTGCTCATCGCACCAATTCCTAGCATCCGATCCTGTTCTGGAATTGTTATATGTGGGAAATTACCGATCGCACTAACCTGCTTATTGCCCGATTTGAATCCAACAATTCCATTGTTATGACTAGGAAACCGAATAGAGCCACCAATATCTGCGCCTAAACCTACAGCTGCTCCACCAAGGGCAATTAACGCACCCTCTCCACCACTGGAACCACCTACAGAACGCGAAAGATCCCAAGGATTGTTCGTGCGACCATGTAGCTTATTATCTGTTTCCTGACAGAAACAAAGTGTCGGCGTATTCGTCTTACCGATGACAATTGCACCTTCCCGCTTCAATAAAGCAACTGCCTCTGCATCTTCAGGTTCAATATTGTCTTTTCTATGTATTAATCCTCCTGTTGTTGCCATTCCTGCTACATGGAAACAGTCTTTAATACTAATCGGGACACCATGCATTCTGCCAACTGGTTCATTATTTTTCAATTTTATATCTGCGTCTATTGCTTCTTGTCTCGCAATATCATAGCGGTCAACGGAAATACAATTGACACTTCTGTTCGCTCGCTGCAGATGCTCGATATACGTGTTTGTAACTTCTAGTGAACTATACTGACCATTTCTGATTTTTTCAGCTAATTCAGTTGCATCATCGTCCAATATTCGGTTCATAACCATTTTCCCTCCTCAACCTTTTCATATACTTCACAATGTAACTTCTCGCATATGAAAAGTTGTATCGGAAGTAATATATATCGACATACCTTCACTATTAATAGTGTACGTGCCTAGTTGTTTAATATTCTACTCATTTCTAGTCATAATGACTAAACTACTTTTTCAGTTGCATAGTAAGTATGTTCAACATTAATATTAGACTTCAAAAAATCTAAAGCTAATTCGTTAAATTGTTCATGTTTCTCTATATTACATACATGCCCACACTGCTCTAGCACATGCAACGTACCATTTTTATAGCGATGAATTCTATTTCTCAATATGGGAAGAAACACATAGTCTTCATCCCCCATAATAAATAAAACTGGCTTTGTGCATGTCGACTTACGATTATCATAAAAGCGATTAACCTCTGCATACAACAACTCATACCACTTAAAAAATTCTTGCTTACCAAGTTTCACTGCTTCATTAACAAATAAAAATCTTGCCTCTTTGTTTCGTTTGCGAGGCATAAGACATAAAGCTACGATTTTATATAACCACATATAAGGCATCAGAGATAATATTCCACGCAAGCTTTTGAAAAATTTTACGATAGGTATATAGAGATACTCAACCGAACCGCCAAGCACTTTAGACATAATACGATCTGGCTCAATCTCTTCTATAACATGAATGACAATGGTACCGAGAGATAGTCCTAAAAAATGTGCACGTTGAATCTTATAGTGGTCTAGTACATGTAATATTTGACCAGCAGTTTCATACAATGCATGACTATTATGATCAGGCATATGTAATAAGCCTTCCGTATTACCACCATGCCCTGGTAAGTCTATTAATAATAAATTATATTCTCTCTTAAAATCTCGAATTTGTTTATACCATATTGCTGAGCTTCCACCAATACCATGTAGTAAAATGATCCATTCTTTTGCCGTACTGTGTGAAATAACTCGATGTTTAAGAATAGTTGTCTCCTCTTTCTCTTATTCATTTCTCCTATCATACTAAAATTCGATAGCGTTTACAATTTGCCATAAATATACATACAATATAATTATCCATAGTTGAAATAAAAATAATAAAGTTACCTAAAAAATCAGCAATATCGCTACCTCTGTAGTGATATTGCTGATTTGCAATTAAGAAATACTTATCTCGTTTGAAGTTTTTGAACATCGACTGTAACTACTAATTTCTGTTCACTAGTTCCGCGGTATATCCCCTTTACAGGTACGATGTCTATATAATCCCGACCATGACCTAGCTTTACATACCGATCATCAAATGCTGTTTTATTCGTCGGATCGAAGGAGTACCAACCTAATTCAGGTATATACGCTTCTACCCATGCATGCGATGCTTGCTCAAAATCAGCAGTACCTCCATGCAAATCGCCAACAAAATGATATCCACTTACATAACGTGCAGGTATTCCTTTTGCTCGGCATATCGCAATCATTAGATGGGCAAAATCTTGACAAACACCACGCTGTTTCTCTATCAACTCAAAGGCTTTCGTACTAACTGTTGTCGCCTCAGGATCATAGACGAAATTCGTATGAATATGATTGCTTAACGATTTAAGCCAATCATAGACAGAATAGATTGGAACTATCTCCTCTGCATTATCATTAACAATGCCTATACTCGGAACTTCATTCATAAATTGAATGATTTCTTTCGTAGCCTCTGTATAGGCCGTTGGTAGAAGAAATTCGATAAAGCGATCAATAATCGCATCAGATTGTAAAAGATCCCAAGCTTCCGCAGGTTTTAAGTTTTGCATTTTACGTTTGCTCTCAGGTTGAAAAGCTTCCGTCGTTACGACGGTCATAGAAGTACGAATAGTAAGATGATTATGTGCCTGATTAACCGAAAAAGCATGCACACGATTTCCGAAACTATCCTCGTATGCAAATAAAGGTGCATTGGGCTCTACTGAAATACTGTGGTTATAGCATGATTGTCGTTCATTCGTTACTGGAGTAAGTCTAATCTCATTGACACTGTCCGTAACTGGCTGAGCGTAATAATAGGTCGTTATATGGCTGATACGTAGCTTCATGCACTGACCTCCCCAATAAGAAAAAAGGTTTGCGCAAATTCATCACCAATCCACTGACAGGATTGCAATAATTGTGCTGTTAGCTTCTCTTCATCCTCATTGTATATTTCATTCACTTCTAGACAATCAAGTTCTGCTATCATCTTACTTAACTTTCTAACGATTCGATCGTGCGCTACCTTTAATGGCTTATCGTATAGTTCCAACGAACGAATATTTAACACTAGTTGATGAAAAGCGAAGTGTATGGAGCGTGGGAAAGTTGGGTTCATAATGACGAATTCAAATATTTCAGGTACAGTAATTCGATCTGCATATTGACGTCTATAAGTCTGATACCCACTTACTGATTTTAATACTGCTTGTAAATAAGAATAACTATCTGTTTGGAGGGCGTTTGCTTTACATGCGTATCCTTCAACTGTACAAAGAATACGAAGCGTATTTTCTGAACGTTCCAAATAGCGGCCGCACTCAATAAAGTACCATTCATTCTGTCTCGACATTACGGAGTGAATACAGCCAGCGAACATATTGCTCCAATTTTTGATTTGTCCAAGAAATTGATGAGGGGACTCATGCAATAAACCATCCGCTTGCTGTTCCCTTAGCCACAAATAGAAGCTATTCATGACATCCCACATTTCTGTTGGAGCTTGCTCACGTAATGTCCGTAAATTGTTACGTGCATGACTAACACATGAAACTAATGAATTCATGTTGTCGCGATCCAATGTTGCATAGAACAGCACAAGTTGCTCATTGTATTCCTTATAACTTTGCTCATACATAGTGCGGCTACCTAATGCATCAACAATACGCATCCATTTATCATTATCGTTGGAGTGATTACTTCCCTTATTAAATTCATCTTGTTGCAGATGGTAGTAAACATCAATCAGCCTCGCATGATTTTCTACCCGCTCCATATATCTTCCAATCCAAAACAAAGCCTCTGCCGTCCGATTAAGCATAATAATCCCTCCCAAAACTTTTCATAACTGCTTAGATGTACTTCCCCGCAATGAAAAGTTACATCGAAAGCATTAACCTAACTTTTCATGACTTTTTAGATGTACTTCCCCGCAATGAAAAGTTACATCGTAAGCATTAACCTAACTTTTCATGACTTTTTAGATGTACTTCCCCGCAATGAAAAGTTACATCGTAAGCCTACTTGCTGAGTACCCATGTATCCTTGACTCCTCCTCCTTGCGAAGAGTTAACGACCAATGAGCCTTCTACTAGCGCCACCCTCGTCAATCCACCTGGTATAACATGTGACTCCGTTCCTTTCAACACGAATCCTCGCAAATCAATGTGTCTCGGAGTCATGATGCCATCTTTCATAATGGGCGATCGAGATAGATTCATTGTCGTTTGTGCAACATATCGATCTGGATTTTCTTTGATCGCTTTAGCAAAACAGTCGATCTCTGATTGACTCGCCGCAGGACCGATCAACATGCCATAACCACCTGAGAGTGAAGTTTCTTTTACGACAAGCTCTTTCAAATGATCCAACACATACTCTCGGTCTTCTTTACGGCTTAATATATACGTAGGTACATTGCGAATGATCGGCTCTTCATGTAGGTAATAGCGAATCATATCAGGTACATAAGCGTATATCGCCTTATCATCTGCAACCCCTGTGCCTGGTGCATTGGCTATACCTATGTTCCCTGCGCGGTAAGCATTCATCAATCCAGGTACGCCAAGGACAGAATCAGCATTGAATGCAAGCGGATCAAGATAATCATCATCAATGCGTCTATAGATGACGTCAACTTGCTTCAATCCATCTAGATTTCTAATATAGATCTTATGATCTTTGTAAACTAGATCGCGACCTTCGACAAGATGAATACCCATTTGCTGAGCTAGAAAGGTATGTTCAAAGTATGCTGAATTGAATGCTCCTGGACTTAGCAAGGCAATAACGGGATCCTTCTTACCATTAGGCGAGATACTACGAAGTGAGCTAAGAAAAGCATTTAAGCTTCGCTCAATATCGACCACCGAATTTTTCAAGTAGAGATCATGAAATAATTCTCTCATTAATGCTCTGCCTTTGAACAAGTAAGAAAAGCCCGATGGAGATCGTAGATTATCCTCAAGCACAAAATATTCTCCCTTTTCATCTCGAATGAGATCAATGCCTGATGAAGTAATATATACTCCTCCTGGCACATCTATTCCAACCATCTCAGGACGATAATACGTATTCGATACAACTAATCGACGTGGGATAATACCATCTTTAATAATGTTCATATCGTGATATATATCGTGAATGAATGCATTTAATGCCTGCACTCTTTGACGTAATCCTCGATCTACAACATCCCACTCTGATTTTGCAATAACTCTGGGAATATAATCAAATGGAATCGTTCGTTCAAGAGGTTCTTTCTGATCAGTTTGATACAGTGTGAAAGTGATTCCTTCCTCAACCATTCGTTGTTGTAATGCTTGCTGTCTAGCAGCTTGATTGGTTAAGCTCATACTCGAAAACTGCTCGAAGATGGATTTATAATGTGATCTCACCTTTCCATTGGCTTCGAACATCTCATCATAAAACGATTTTGCATCATAAGAAAACTGATCTTGCTTTTTGGCCATCGACATATCGACCACCTCCTGAAGTTTCCAACCTGAACGATCCTTAACATGTAAGTTTTATGTTATTTAACTTAACAAAATATTCAGATCATTTAATTAATTACCTAGATTTTACTACTTTTAACCAAAGTATGTCAACTAATCTTACTTTATTCCTGCTAATTCCCGAATATTCCAATCAACTTCAGAAAAAACGTTCGTTTTAGCGCTTACATCGTCAAATTATCTAACACAAAGTAAATAGAGGGGAGTAAGTTGAAATACAACTTGTTCAGATTATTAATTTACTGACATTCACAAGTTATTAATCATTAAAACTACCTGTTTATAACATAATATTCATAGCTAATCATTCCGAGTCATCATTCCAAGTCTATTACGAATATTAGTTGTCTCATTGGGTAAAATAAGTAAACAACTTAAGATTTTCTATATACATGGAGGGTTATATGAAAATGCTATTAATTGGGCTCTCATTTCTTATGATGAGTCTGAATCTCAATGCCACAATCGTCAGTGCGAAGGATAAAAAAATTATCGTATCCATCATTAATACAGAAGGAAAGAATATCGGGACAGCAAGCTTTGTTCAAGATAATGAAAACGTAAGAATTCATGTACAAGCAACTCAATTAACTCCTGGTGTACATGGTATTCATATTCATGAAAATGGACAATGTGATCCGCCTGACTTCAAATCTGCTGGAGGACACTTCAATCCGATTAATCATCAACATGGATTCGACAATCCAAAAGGATTTCATAATGGTGATTTACCAAATATCGAAGTATCCAGCGATGGCACAATCGATGTAGAACTCGTTACTAGCGTTGTTACATTAAAAAAAGGCGAAGCCAACTCCTTACTTAAAAAGAAAGGCACTTCACTTGTTATACATGCAGATGCAGATGACTATGTTACCGATCCAGCAGGTAATTCTGGAGCTCGTATTGCATGTGGAGTCATTAGTAAGTAAACAAAAAGGTAAGTTTTGGGGTGTAGCACCAAAACTTACCTTTTTGTTTGTTAAAATCATATTCTATATTTTGTGCATAATTTTCCTTATTTCTATATTGAATCGCAATCTAACTGTAGTACAATAGCAATGTAACTTTTTTATAGCTTTAATCGTCTTATAGTGTATATGTATTTTATTTACTAACTTACTTATCTATAAATCATCATATGTATGGGGGAAGACCGTTGAGAAAGTACAGATATATCATTATTTTATTGCTTATTTTCGTAGCCATTTCAGCAATATCAGTTTATAAATATTTCCGGGGGCATGATGAAGGTGTCGTCGTCTTAATGTATCATGATTTTGGTTATAGTAAGGACCCGAAAATTATTAATGCAGAAGTATTCGAAGAGCAGATGGCAGCATTAGCCGCTTCAGATTATGATGTCATATCAATGGACCAGTATGTAGATTACATGGAAGGTAATCTTGTACTTGATAAGAAATCCGTCCTCATTACCTTTGATGATGGATATGAGGATTATTATAGCATCGCATATCCTATATTGAAGAAACACAACTTGCCTGCTACTAACTTTATTATTGTAAAACTAACAGACGAACCAAATGAACGAGCACTTCCACATCTCACTTGGGATCAAATGCGTGAGATGGAGCAATATGGCCAAAGTTTCTATAGCCATACATATAATCATCACCTCTATCTTGATCCGGGAGAGAATAATCACGCAGCTTTAACTAGTTTGAAGGAAAATGAAACCGAAGAACAATATATCGGTCGCATAAAAAGTGATCTAACCGCTGCACATAAACTACTTGTAAAAGAATTAGGTGAACAACCCAATATTGTCGCATTCCCTTACGGACGCTACGACGATGAATTACTTGTAATAACCAAAGAACTTGGAATTGATCACACATTCAATATTAAAAAGGGCATCAATCAATCTAAGGGCTCTAAACAGGAAGAAACAGCTGTATATCATCGCGTTAACGCTGGTTTATCTAGAATTAGTGGCGAAGATTTGTTGAAACTTATTAAGAGACAGTAAGGGTCCAATTAAAAAGAAATTAGCACTTTTTGAATCATATTTATTAATATAAAAGGCTGTTATCTAGTAGCAAATAACTACTAAGTAACAGCCTTTTATTAGTTTGATATTATCCACCGAATTGAGCGAGATGCAAGCGACGATATACTCCATCTTGAGCAACAAGTGCCTCATGACTACCTTGTTCAGTTATTCCTTCTTCCGTTACAACAACAATACGGTCTGCATCCTTAATGGTAGCTAATCTATGAGCAATAATAAGCGTCGTTCTACCTTTCGATAACTCCGCTAACGATTCTTGAATTGCTAATTCGGTTTCCGTATCTAGCGCCGACGTTGCTTCATCTAATATTAATATTGGTGGATTTTTGAGGAACATACGTGCAATCGCTAATCTTTGCTTCTGACCACCTGAAAGTTTCACTCCACGTTCACCAATAATAGTATCTAATCCATGCTCTTGTCCTTCGATCAATTGTTCTAACTTAGCACGACGCGCCGCTTCCCACACTGCATCATCATCAGCATCTAATTGACCATACTTAATATTTTCCCTAATCGTACCTGAAAATAGAAATACGTCTTGTTGTACAATTCCGATTTGTTTGCGTAATGAATCTTGTGTAAACTGACGAATATCTATTCCATCGATACAAATTGAACCATTATCTACATCGTAGAATCTCGGAAGTAAGCTACAGATTGTTGTTTTCCCTGCGCCAGATGGTCCAACAAAAGCGATCGTCTCTCCTTTAGTGATCGTTAGATCTATATGGTTAAGTATCGTTTGCTTCCCATCGTAACCAAATGACACATCATTGAATTCTATTTTCTCGTTCATCTTGTAGAGTGTTATGGCATCAGGTGCATCTGCTACATCGGGATTCGTATCTAGTAGTTCGATATACCGCTTGAATCCAGCTATTCCTTGCGGATAACTCTCGATAATAGCATTAATTTTTTCAATAGGTTTGAAGAATACATTTGTCAATAAAATAAATCCAACAAAATCACCATTGGACATTTCTCCCCTTAAAACAAACCAAGTTCCAAACACCAAAACGAATAATGTAACTAATCTCATCATCATATAACTAATAGAACCATTTTTGGCAATAAGCTTGTACGACGATAATTTTGTCAACCGGAAACGCTTATTATTTACTTCAAATTGTTCTTCTTCAAACTTCTCATTGGAGAAAGCTTTAACTACTCGTATACCACCTACATTTTCTTCAATGCGCGCATTAAAGTCACCAATATCGTTATAGAGTTGCTGAATTGCTTTTGTCATTTTCTTATTGAAATAGATCACAACAACAATAATAAATGGCACAATAATAAAGGTAAGCAACGCTAGTTTCCAGTTAAGAAATAGCATAAAAATAAATGCACCTACTAGTGTCATCACAGCAATAAATAAATCCTCAGGTCCATGATGGGCGACTTCACCAATCATGTTCATATCGTTGGTCAATCTTCCAATCAGATGACCTGTCTTCGTATTATCAAAAAAGCGGAATGATAATTTCTGAATATGAGCAAATAACTTTCGCCTCATATCCGTTTCAATGCTAATGCCAAGCATGTGTCCCCAATAATTCACAATATAATTTAAAAACGTATTAAGTGCATAAAGCAATAATAACGCAATAGAAACCCAGACTATGAGATTCCAGTCTTCATTGGGCAATAATTCATCAATAAATACATTAATCGCTAGCGGAAAAGCTAACTCTAGTAAACCTGCTATAACTGCACATCCAAAATCGATTAGAAATAGACGGGTATAAGGCTTATAGTAACTGAAAAATCGTCTAATCATCTAGTACCTCTTTCCCTTCACATCATCACTAATAACACAGTATAGATCAATATTTATTTGAGTGCAATCCACTCTACAGAAAGTCGTTATTGTTTAGTCTACAAGAATCCGCCTTCAACGTCAGCAATATTCAGACCAATATTATATTTTTTGTATTGAAGTCATAACGCCGCAACTATTGTGTAGATTGAATCGTCTTACTGTAAGGATAAAGGTTAATTGGTAAATTTATATAATTCCTAACTGTATGAAAAAGGAGTGACAGTATGAAGAAATCCCTCAAAGCTAGCGCAAGGCGATTAGTATTATTCGGAATCATATTCTTAATGTTTACTAGCTCAACAAGTTGGTTGAATCCTCAGCTAGCTATCGCTGATACCAATAATGTAATAACAGGAAAAAACAAAATTGTACTTACTGTAGGTAATAAAGATATATTCTTTAATGGTGAGAAGACAACAACCAAAGAACCTATTACCGTTGTTAAGGGTACCTCTTACATTCCGTTCAAAACTATTGCCACATTATACGGTTTCAAAGTAAGTTATGATTCGAAGTCGAAATCTTCTGTTGCTTCTAATAAAAGTAATAAGATTATATTCAAGCAAGGATCCACTGAGGCTACAGTAAACAATCGCACATATTATCCTGAAGCGCCCTACATGAAAGACGGGAGCTTAATGGTACCTATTAAAACCTGGGCAGAGATGACATATAGTAAAGTATCAGTGAGTGGAAATACTATAACACTTACGTGGGATACAGCACCACAAGCTTATTTCAGAGTTAATGAACAAAAAATCGTTGCAGGGCAAACAGTAGTCACAATCTCTGATCTATCATCAAGCCTTTATGGTTTTGATATTGTCGCTGAAGAATGGATTGGCAAACAAACGGTATATAATGAACTAGGATTTCACACACTTACTCGCAGGGTAAAAGATGAGCGTGGAGTTTGGAGTCTTCCATATTCTGTGCAAATATATGTAGTTAAACCTAATGAAGCTCCTATCGCTGCTTTCACGACAGATAAAAACACTTATAAACTAGGGGAACCTGTCATATATACGAATAAAAGTAAAGACGATACGCCCATTAAAGTTAACAATTGGACCGGTAACGAGCCCGCTTTCTTTACTCCTGGTGAAAAAACAGTTACTTTAACCGTTGTAGATGAAGACGGCGTTACTTCCACAGCTAGTAAAGAAATTACTGTATTGGATGAAGTATTGTATACAAAAGATCAATTCTATCTAAATTTCACGGATATCGGTAACAAGTTCCCTATCGATTCGGCTCTTGCTTTACGTATTGCTCCTACTTCTTATACGATAACGCCAGAAGATGTTACGATTGTACGCACGAATAGTCCAGGGCTTGTTATGGGACCAGCAATTGATTATTCAGATACACTCAGTGGGAGAGTTAGGTTTAATGTTCACAAGCAAAATGGTGCAAAGCAAGATCTAGAGTTGCATCTCATGGTAACGAATGAAAATAAAGAAACTGTTTATATGGATCAAAATTATTACGCTGGAGCCGGTCCCTCATCTTATGTATCAATAGGTGGTAAACAAGCTACTAAATCCTACCTACAAAGTATAGCGAATAATTTAACTCCAACTCAAATAGCACTTTTACCTGGAAAAACTTACGAACTTGTTGGTGCCGGAAATAGTGCAATGCATACAAATCAAACGATGTCCTTTTATGCTGAATATACGATACCTGAAGATCTTCCATTGAAATTCACATTGATGGTTACTGAACAACGCACAGATGAACTCGCTGCAATTAAAATATTACAACAAAGTGCTAATGATCCGAAACAGGTTCGTGGGACATTTGAAAATGGTAACCGCAACATTACAACAAATAAAGTGTTAGGTGCAAAAGGTTCTGACAAACTAATTTTTGGCGACAAAGGTGACAAAGCTTTTGATCAGTTGCTACAAGGAATTGACGCTGTAACGGATAACGCGGTAACTAATTCGGATAATGGTGGGGTATTATATAAACTCCAGCTTCAAGTTGCTCCAAATACTGCTATTGTATTGAATCCTCGAGGTGGTCAATATGGTGGAGCCTTTCTCGTTAACGATGAAATAGTAGATATAATGCCGAGGAATAGTTATTTAGAAGGCCCAACAGAAGCAAGTATTCTGTACCGTACTGGTAGTAAGCAAGAATCAGTGTTTTTAATGTTTCTAGCGCCACCTGGTAGTAATATGCCACTTAATCTTTTATTCATTCCTATACCTCAACTAACAAGCAGTTAATCTTCTATGTTTAGTGGACAGATTATTAAAGCCTGAATGGTTAGCATTAGCTAACTATTCAGGCTCTATTTGTGTTATTTACCTATCTCAATTGATGTTTCACGAATATTATACTTTACTTCTAAAATTTATGAACTCAAACCGCAACTATTTGTTAGTTAATGGCGTTATACTTTATGGATGAAAAATTTGGTAGATAGATATATTCTGCTAGCCCAACACAAAGGAGAAACTATATGAGAAAATTCCTCAAAGCAATGACAACACGATTAGCACTACTCGGCATGATATCACTAATGTTAACAGGCGCTACAAGTTGGTTAAACCCACAGGTAGTTAATGCTAGTAGTAATTTTACAGTTACTGGAAAAGACAAAATTGTTTTCACGATGGATAGTAAAGTAATTACCTTTAATGGTGCGAAGAGCACGACTGACGTTCCTATATCTGTCGTTAAAGGTGTATCTTATATTCAGTTCAAAACAATTGCCAAGTTATACGGTTTCAGTGTAAGTTACGATTCAACAACAAAATCTTCTGTTGCTTCTCTCAAAAACAACAAGATTTCATTCAAACAAGATTCTGCTATTGTTAATTTTAACGGTAAAAATATTAGAGCTACTGGAGCTACATACACAAAGAGTGGTAACTTAATGGTCCCTATTAGAACTTGGGCTGATATGACTGGTAGTAAAATATCAGTAAAAGGAAAACAAGTTACACTGGACTGGAATTCTGCACCATCAGCTACTTTTGTAGTTAATGAAAAGAAAATTATCGCTGGCGAAACGACAATTACAACAACTGATCGATCTTCGAGCAAATTAGGTTTTAAAATTGTAGCCGAGGAATGGATTGGTAAACAATCGATCTATAACGAGCCTGGTCAATACAATGTCTCACATAAAGTTAAAGATGAACGCGGCGTTTGGAGTGATCCGTACACTGTAACAATTAACGTATTAAAAGCAAATGAAGCACCTATTGCAGCTTTCACAACCGATAAAGATACGTATAAATTAGGTGAACCTGTTGTATATACGAATCTAAGTACTGACGATGCAGGAATTACTCGTAACACTTGGACTGGCAACGAGCCTGCTTTCTTTACTCCAGGTAAATATACAGTAACGTTAACTGTTCTAGACGGCGGAGGTCTTACTTCCACGACTAGCAAAGAAATTACAGTTTTAGATGAAGTATTGTATACAAAAGATCAATTCTATCTAAATTTCACAAGTATCGGTAACAAGTTCCCTATCGATTCTAGTCTAGCTTTACAAATACCTGCGAATCCTTATACGATAACACCTGAAGATATTACAATTACGCGTACAAATAGTCCTGAGAAACTTTTGGGGCCAGCTATCGATTATACGGATACTCTTAGTGGGAAAGTGAGATTTAATGTACACAAGCAAAGTGGCGCACAACAAGAACTTGAATTACACCTAATCGTAACGAATGAAAATTCCGAAACTGCCTATATCGATATTAATAATTACGCAGCAGCTGGACCTGCAACTTATGTTACGACAAGTGGTAAAACAGCAGTTAAACGCTATCTTCAACAATTATTAGACAATGAACCTGTACAACGAATTGCTCTTCAACCAGGCGAATCTTACGATCTTTTTGATGATGGATCAAAAGCGTTGAAAACGAATCAAACAAGAACTATTTTCGCTGAATATACAGTTGCTGAAGAACTTCCACTTAAATTCAATTTAATAGTTACTGAAAAAGATGCTGATCCAATCGCTACACTTC
This sequence comes from Candidatus Pristimantibacillus lignocellulolyticus, assembly GCA_023639215.1. Taxonomy (NCBI): domain Bacteria; kingdom Bacillati; phylum Bacillota; class Bacilli; order Caryophanales; family Paenibacillaceae; genus Pristimantibacillus (SeqCode); species Pristimantibacillus lignocellulolyticus (SeqCode). The sequence continues at coordinate 2,683,805 of CP097899.1, read as the reverse complement.
CTACATTGCAACAAAGTGAACATGATACAAAGCATGTTCGTGGTACTTTTGCACATGGTAACCGTATGATTACAACAGATAAAGTATTAGGTGCTGATGGTGTTGCTGATAAATTGATCTTGGGTGACAAAGGTGAGAAAGCATATGATCAGTTGCTACAAGGAATTGACGCTATTACAGGCGAAGCTGTAACGAACTGGGGTAATGGTGGCGTATTATACAAACTTCAGCTTGAAGTTGCTCCAAACACTGCCATTGTATTAAACCCTCGTGGTGGACATTATGGTGGATCCTTTATCGTTAACGATAAAGTGGTAGAGCTACTAAGCAATAGTATTATTCAAGGACCTACAGAAGCTGGTTTCTTACACCGCACTGGTAATACTCAAGAAACGGTAAATTTAATGTTCTTAGTGTCACCAGGCAGTAATATGCCACTAAATCTTCTGTTCCTGCCTTTACCAACATTAAAAAACTAACCAGAAAACTTTTATAAGAAACATATATTAAAGCCTCCAAGGTATGCGATAGCATACCTTGGAGGCTTTAATTGTTTTAGCAATTCACACTTTATGTGTCACTTCTCCAATTTATATCTTTATTTCCTTTCCCTATTTACATAAAATGAATGTTTTTCGTAAAAGATATTATGAATGAAAGGTGGTACATCATGAAAAAGTGGTCATTATTACTACTAGCTTTTCTATGTTCAAATGTATTAACAGCGTTTGAAACAATCGATCGAAAAGATCGAGCCTACTATGAGAAAACAGGTTATATTATTTGGGAAGTAAAAACAGACCAGAAGAAAATTGCTCTTACCTTTGATGATGGTCCTGATCAGAATTCGACTTCTGAGATATTAGATCTATTAGAACAATATGGGGCAAAGGCAACTTTTTTTGTCGTTGGTAACAAAGTGAAAAATAACCCTGAGCTATTAAGACGAGAATACAATGAGGGGCATGAAATTGGTAATCATACATATAAACATCTCCACATGAATCGACAAGTTAGCTTAGACGCTATACAAGAAGAAATCGAACAAACAGGAAATGAAATTATGAATATTACCGGTCAGTACCCTACACTATTCCGTCCTCCTGGAGGGGTCTATACCGAAAACAGCGTGCAATTAGTAAAACAACTTGGCTACAAAACCATTCTCTGGTCTTGGCATCAAGATACAAATGATTGGAGACATCCAGGAACACAAAAAATTATTAATAAAGTACTTACAAATGCGAGGAATGGCGATATTGTCTTAATGCATGATTTCAATCCTGGAACGAAGCAAACGGTTAATGCACTTAAAATTATTTTGCCTGCTTTAATCGAACGTGGATTCGAGCTCGTTACCGTATCCGAATTAATGAATAGTGCAGAAACAGAGTTACTGTTTCCCGATGAATTAAAGTGAGATACTTCTTATTACTCACAATTATAATTATTATTAATGCCCCCCATAGAATTTCATTGGATAATTCCAATAATATTCTATGGGGGGCATTTCATTTTAATGGAAGGATTAGAGTTTATAGTTCTATTTTCTTGTTCATTAGATAGGTCATAGCGAATAATGCTAACAATACCGTTATGACATCAAAAGCTATTTCTCCGGATAAACCCATTAATTTATTACTAGGTACTAGCAAACGAAATCCTTCTTCTCCAGTAGTCATTTCAATTCCCGCACTAACACCAGCACCAAAGAGCAACTCAGAAATATAAGCAATGACAATAGTAATGATTATAGCCGAAGCTATTCCGATCCAGACACGATTTTTTACCTTAAAGCAGGCAGCGATAGCGATAGAAAGCATAATAAATATTAGCATACTTACTGCAAACCATAGTCCAGAGACAAACGTGAATATAACAAGGGAAGGTCTGTCAAAGAAAGTATGAATAAGTTCCATATCGACAAATGATATCTTCGGAAGTAGAATCAAGTTCACTATAACAATTAGAGCTGTCATGATCAGAACATAGATGATCTGTAATAACACTAATGCTCCTATTTCTTTAATTGGTGCGACAGGCAACAATCTTCGATTATATGATTTTAAATTGTTATTGTACGTACTACAAATTTGCGTGAACAGAATTAAGGCCCCAATAGAAAAGACAAAAACACTTAAGCCTAGTATTAATCCATCAATATTTTCCCAGTAGCTATCGGCAATAATTAATGCTACTTGCAATAGAAGAAGTACGGTGATCGTCGCATAGAAAATCGTACTGTTTCGTAACCAATTATACTTAAACAGTTTTAACATTCAGCGTACACCTCCTTGAACAGTTCATCAATACTTTTCTTCTTATTGATGCGAATGTTCTCAACTTCATCTTGCAATAGAAGCTTACCGTTCTTCACAAGAATCACTTCATCAAATATCCGTTCAATATCTTGGAGTAAGTGCGTAGAAACAATAATACTGCTCTCTTCATTATAATATTCCACGATTGCATCTAATATTTTTCCTCTTGCGACAGGATCAACCCCACCAATTGGTTCATCGAGCATATACAACTTTGCATTACGGGATAAAGTTAATGTCAATTGCAAACGTTCTTTCATCCCTTTGGATAATGTATTTACTCGATCTTGATTGTTCAATTTCATAAAATCTAACATATCTTTAGCTTTTGAAGAATCAAAATCAGCATAGTTATCTTGGTAGAAAGCAATCGCATCTTTTACCCTCATCCATTCATCTGTAAGCGTACTGTCAGGCATGAAAGAAGTGATCGCCTTCGTCTTAATACCAACACCTGTGCCATCAATGAGGACTTGACCTGAAGTAGGATGAGTAATTCCTGCAGCAATCTTCATTATCGTGCTTTTTCCACTACCATTACTACCGAGAAGTCCAACAATTTTCCCAGGTTGTATTTGAAAAGAAACATGATCTACTGCCGACTTCGCTCCATATTTCTTCACGACATCACGAAACTCTAATAAAGGTTCCATTAGTATCTCACTCCTGTTCTTCTTTGGACTCATCCACTGCATGGGTTACAATCTTAACAATATCTACATTATCAAACCCTAACTCTTGCATGCCTTGAATGAAATGATCTAAAAGATCTCGTGCCATATCTTTTTTGATCTCCATAATTTTCGTCTCCTCACTTGTCACATATCTACCTAATCCACGCTTCGTCTCAACAATCATTTCTCGTTCAAGTTCTTGAAATGTCCTTTGGATCGTATTTGGGTTAATTTGCAACTCCGTAGCCAATTCACGAACAGACAAAATTTTATCGCCTGGTTTTAGATGTCCAGTAATTATTTGCTTCTTAATATAATTCATGATCTGGATGTAAATGGGTAAATTATTATCAAATTCGATTGCCATATACGTCGCACTCCCTTCTCTGCTTATGGAAAGCCGTCATTGATTAAATATCACGTTTGTTGAATACAGTGAATGAAATGGCTAGGAACAGAGCCATATACAATACAATCATAATACTTGAAAAACCTATTGTCATACCTTCCATAGGTGCTCCGCCATTACTATAAGCTGATAAATTAGTATTTAGAAATAACGTATACTTTGCCCATTCATATCGTGATAACAACATAACGAAAATTCCTTCTGTGAAGTTGAGTACTAGACCAATACCAATCGTAGCACCCATCGATCTTGTTAACACCCCAAACATAAACATCAGCGTTGCATATACAGTGGTGTATAGTAATGTATTTCCGATATTTTTCAAAACAAGCGTCATAGAAAGATTGGACGTATCAAGTAGCAATACCCCCATCACTAATGCAATGATTGCAGTAAACAGCATCAGTGCAATAATATACAAAATTAATGTGACATATTTTGAAGCAAGAATGGTAGAGCGTGAATGTGCACGTATTAATAGAAACTTAATCGTACCAAGTTGATGCTCTATCGTTACAATACTTGCCGTAAAAATAATAGCAATCAATACAAAAATTGAGCCAAATCCATCTAGACCTAATATGAGATTCACATAATCGGTTGCACCCATATTTTCACGCAATACGGTCTGATTAATGATAATTGCTGCTGCGATTGCCATAATTGCCATAATCGCATAAGCGATGAAAAAGCTTTTTTTCTTATACAGCTTCTGCGCTTCATTTTGTACCAATTTCATGAAATTAGACAATTTGGCCACCTCCAGTCCATTTCAAGAACTCATCTTCAAGTGTTTGTTTTTCTTCAACGATCCGATATATCCCCACACCTTGCTTACTCAGAGCACTTACGATACTTGGCACATCCTCATTCTTCGTTTGTAAAATTACACGTTTTGCTTCGACATTAACAGTTAAAACATTAACCGATGGTAAAGTCTGAATCGTTGAAGCAGCTAATTGTGCGTTATCAACAATAAACATTAGCTTAACACCCTCATTAGTTGCAATATTACTCGCACTATCACCTAGTAATTGCTCAGTTACAAATTTTCCTTGTTGAATTACTACAACACGACTACACATAAGCTCCATCTCAGAAAGCAGATGACTGGATACGAGAATTGCGATGCCTTCGACAGTTGCAATTTTCTTCAAATAATCACGCATTTCACGAATACCTGCTGGGTCAAGGCCATTCGTTGGTTCATCAAGGATAAGAATACTTGGATTATGCAATAACGCTTGTGCAATACCGAGACGTTGTCGCATCCCTAATGAATATGCTTTTACTTTCTTGTTCATCGCATCCGATAGACCAACTAACTTAACGACCTGTTGCAATCTTTCTTCGGTAACACCTTCAGACATTCTTTGGTATTGCTTCAAGTTATCTAGTCCTGTCATGAACGAATAGAATTCTGGATTCTCAACGATTGCTCCAACATGTCTAATCGCTTCTGTAAATTGACTGCGAATACTTTTACCTTGAATGAATACATCTCCACTTGTCATTTTGATCAATCCAACGATCATTCGAATCGTCGTCGTTTTACCTGCACCATTCGGACCAAGTAACCCTACAATTTCACCTTTACGAACTTGAAAACTCAACTGATCTACCAATGTTTGTTGACCAATTTTCTTAGTCAATTGATCTAACGATAATATAATATTGTCTTTGTTGTTTGGAGTCTGACTCACAATATACCACCTTTCGTGTACCGCTGTATGAGTTAAATAGTACACTAGTATTTCCAGTTTGTAAATAGGCACAACAAAAAAATACACCTCTTTTTGTAAGAAGTGGATTTTACGTGAGCGCACCATAAATTGTATTATTATTGTAGGTATACAATTATTGTTAATTTTAATATATAATAGTTTAATTATATGAATTTGGAGGCGAATATGAAAAAGACATTATTCACTAGTATTATGTTATTAGCACTTACTTTACTTATCGCATGTAGTAGCTTATTACCTTCTCCATTACCATCCAAGAATAATACCATCGATGAAATCGTTACGCCTACTAGAACTCCCAAAAAGGTTGATCGAGATGAATCCTCTAGAGCTGATATTCCTATAGAAACAGCGAAGCCAACACCAGAGATTGAGACACAAGATACAACTACAGAATTTGAAAGTAACATTGACAAACCAAAACCATCAATTAAACCCAAACCTATTAAAGACAAAACTAACAACGAATATATTAATATTATTTCTGAACTAGATCCAATAGTAGTAGCAAACAAAATAAAAGACTACGCAATTCAAGAATGGGAAGACGACTATTCTATGCAAAAGTACATCATCGATGAACAAACTGAAAGTTATCAAAACTTATTAACTGTTGTCATCGACTCTGAAGTTAAAAATATCATTATGAAAAATGCATTTGACAATTGGCAGTATGAATTAGACATGGTTGAATATGAGTATACTTATCAACTTGAAGCATATAACAAAATGATCAAGATTAAGCCATCCAACGATGTGCAGCAACGTATCCTTGATAAAGCGCTTAAAGATTGGGCACCTGATTTTGAGATGGTGATCTATGATTATGAACAACAATTAAAAGATTATGCTGAAATAAATAACTAATAAATACACCACCAATGTTAGTTAATTCTAACCATTGGTGGTGTATTTTAAAGAATAGAATAATCCTTAAACATCGTAACTAATAAATACATCCTAATCATTGAGAATTTGCTGCGTCCATAAAGAAAATACCTGCTGCACCAAGTACTCCGATCTCTCTACCAAACGATGTTTTTTGTACTGTAACTTGATTGCGCATCGTCGGTAAGCATCGATTATTGATCGTCTTATAAGCTTCCTCGAATAGTAAATTATCATTATTTATTATTCCGCCACCTAATATAACCTTAGTAGGATTAAATAAATGAATTAATGAAACTATCGAATTGCCAAGATATATTCCAGCTACTTTTACGATATCAAGTGCTATTCCATTTCCATTACGCGCAGCATCAAATACATCTTTCGTAGTCCAAGAACGACCTTTAAGTTTACCTAATCGTCTGTTCGCGATATTAGCGATAGCTGTACCTGAACAATAATTTTCAAGACAACCATAGTTTCCACATCGGCACTGTTGACCCATTACGTCTATCGTTATATGTCCAAATTCTCCAGCACTATATGACTCGCCCTTCAAGAGTTGACCACCATTAATAATACCAGCTCCAATACCAGTGCTCACCGTAATATAAATAAGATCTTTCATTTCTTTCTTAGCACCCCAGACATATTCTGCTACCGCAGCCACATTAGCATCATTTCCTATTCTGACAGGTACATTAAATCTCTCTTTAAGAATAGTTCCTACTTCCGCATTATGCCAACCTAGATTAGAGGCATAAACAATACTTATACGTTCGCAGTTGATAACTCCAGCGGATGAAATACCAATGCCAATCCATATACCACGTTCTGGAATATGACATTCCAAGGAAGTAACCGCTTCCACAATTGTCGAGAGCGTATTCTCCCATCCATGCTCAGGCAACGTCGGAAACTCAATTTGATGCAATATTTCTCCATTTCCATTAACTAGTGCTACAAGAGTCGTAGTTTTACCAATATCAACTCCGATTACATATGTATTATGACCTAGCATATGTTACATACTCCTTTAGCTAGAGAATTTATGTCAATAATAACATAAAAATATCATAATTTTCCACATTATAAAGACCACTATGGTCATATCGAGATGTATTGAACAACATCGAAATGTTACAAAGTGGTCTTATTCTTATATAAGAAACTTTAATTACAAACTGTAAAAATTGACTTTCATAAGCTGATAAGATGGAACGCAATAGAACGATTAAGCTTCCTGTTTCACACCGTTATCAAAGTCCAATTGAACAGGTAGTTTACCTTTGAACGGTTTACTACCAACCAATACTTGACTAAGTGCTCTTATCATTGCAGGTCGATTTTCATAGGCACATATATACGTATCTTCACTAGACAATAATTCAATATCATATGGATTACGCAATGAAATAAATACCAAATGTTCTAGGTTAAGTGCTTTGAGTAGTTGAATTAATTTATGCTGCCCCTCAGAAAACGTCGCATTGTACATTCCCATCACGACTTGCTGAATCGGTTGTGACGATAACTTAGTTATTATATTGTCGATCTCTTCTTTCGAAGGTATATTTCCAATGACAACTTCATCTACTATAATCCCTTGTTGTTGTAACTGTGAACCTAATGTCATCTCCTGTTCAATAACTTCATCGACTTGAGTAGATTCTCTTACTTCAGGCCAAATAACTAACGTAGGTTCAGGTGCTAATGGGATATTTTTGTGTTGATCTTGTACTAAAGTCGCTGCACTTTGCATCATTTCATCACAAATGATTTGCGAATTTGGATCACCAATAGGGTGCCATTGATTTTGCGCTTGAATCATTCTTTGCTGCTGTGCATATTTCACTTTCAGTATTCGTGCAACTGACTCATCCAATCTTGCTTCGCTGATCTCGCCTGTTTCAATTGCTAACTCAATCGCTTGAAACGCAGCAAGTTGACGTTCTAGTCTATGACTTACTAGAATTAGATCTGCTCCTGCTTTGAACGATTCAACAGCACCTCTACCTACACCAATCCCTTGAGAAATCGCATTCATTTCTAGGCAATCTGTAACAACTAAACCACGGAAACCCAGCTCTTCACGTAATAATTCAGTTAATACGCGATAAGATAATGTCGCAGGTTTACCATCTGGCTCAATGGCCGGAAACTGTACATGAGCAGTCATAATCATATCAACCTCTGCTTCAATCGCTGCCTTAAATGGGACTAGCTCTATAGCATGGATACGCTCCAAGTCATGTGCTACAGAAGGTAATTCATAATGTGAATCAGCCGTTGTATCTCCATGTCCAGGGAAATGCTTTGCACATGCAGATATCCCGATTTGCTGATAACCATCAATCATAGATTTCCCTAATTGAGCTACTAGTTCTGCTTTTTCACCGAATGAACGAATGCCAATTACCGGATTTTTCGCATTATTATTAACATCAAGTACTGGAGCAAAATTAACGGTTATACCCATTTGAGCCAATTCCATTCCCGAAATGCGTCCTGCTTCATAAGCATACTGGGCATTTCCGGTAGCACCAAGCGTCATCTGACCAGGCATTAATGTAACATCCTGATCGATACGCGCAACCATTCCACCTTCTTGATCAATCGCAATGGATAGAGGGATATTATTGCTCTGTGCTGATAGTTGCTGAAGTGAATCACTTAATTGTTTAATTTGTTCACTTTTCCCTACATTACGACGGAAATAAATAATTCCACCAAGATGATAATCACGGAATAACATCTCAATATGTGAAGGTATCGTATGCCCATCGAAGCCGAACATCATGATTTGACCAATCTTTTGTTTCACCGTTAATTTAGAAATATCAACTATCATTCGAACTAGCCCCATTTCAATTAGTTTTTTGTTCACGATATTCAGAAGGTAATACGCCTACTCGCTTTTGAAATACTTTATTAAAGTATCTACGTTCGTTGTAACCAACGGTCTTTGCAATATCTGCAATACTTTTCTTGGTCATCGTTAACATAGACTTAGCGCGTTCTACCCGCGCATTGGTCACATATTCGATAAAAGTAACGCCGTAAAATTGCTTGAATAACGTGCTAAAGTAACTAAGACTAATACTTAAATGTTTCGCTACTTCTTCTGCAGCTAGGTCCGAAGAAAGATGAGATTCAATATATTCTGCTGCTACATGAATAGATACTTGCGGACGCTTATATTGATGTTGCCCGAAAGCTTCCTCTACCATCTTATTGATCAGCCCGATTAACTCTTTGACTTTTCGAGTTTCTTTCAACTGACTCCAAATTTCTTTCTCATATTCCAAACTTATTGCATCATAACGACGTAATTCCTTAATAATATAGACGGTAATTGAGTTAGCTAGCTTCTCAACTTGCTGAAGTGACTCTTCTGATAATAGTTTAAGTTGTCTAATCATCTCTTCTAAACATTGGTTGGCCAAATCCCGCTCCCAATGTTTAATTGCGGAAACCAATTTTTCTGTAGGCTTCCATACCGCTTGAACATTTCCACTTAACATTGGCTTGGCTTCACGAACCATAATGCACGGCTGATTAGCAAAAGATATTTCTTTAATAATCATTTGCCAAGTCTGATGAATTTGCTTAGCCTCAATAACATTTTCAAATGTGCCGATGACATAATTGTTCTCGCCAAACATATCTAGTTTCTCGTAACAATATTTCATTAACTCCGTTGTCTGATGCTCCTCTAGCCCTTCCAGATCACCAGCAACAATTAGCCCCCAAAATCCCACTTCAACTTGAAACATATAACAAATGACATCGTATTGATACGTTTCTTTTATATGAATAGAGATTTGATCGCATAAATCATCAATAGGAGTAAAACTCGCACTATGTTGTTTACATTCAAGCACCATTAACACAAATTGCTGCTCCTCAAGTCGAAACCTATTGCTCCAATCTTGTAGATGAGATCCATCATAGAAGCCATTGATCAGATCTAATAACACTTTTTCATAAGCGATATCTTTAACTCTATCCTGTTCCATATCATCTTGTTGATGTTGTAACAAAGATTGACGAATTTTCGTTATAACCTTTACAAACAATTCTTGCAAGGCATCATAATCTATCGGTTTCAAAATATAATCAATGACGCCGTATCGAAGAACTGAACGAGCATATTCAAACTCTTGATATCCAGTTAACATAATAACTTCTGTCTCTTCATTAAATGTACGTAGACTTTGTAAAAATTCAATACCATCCATAACTGGCATACGTATATCACAAAAGATAAGATGGGGGTTATGCTCACGAACCATCTCTAACGCTTGCACGCCATTTTTCGCAAAGCCAACAATTTCAACGTCGTACTGTTCCCAAGGTAAAATTATCTGCAGATTGCGCAAAATATTAATCTCATCATCAATTAACAGAGCCTTTAATCTCATAACTCCCCCCATCCTTTCATTTTGGAATTGTCATTTGAATAATCGTGCCATGTCCAGGTGCACTACAAATCATAAGGCCATATGGCTCACCGAATCGCATACGAACGCGATCTGCTACATTACTAACCCCTATGCCTCTACGCTCTCCTAGTTCTGGTATGTTGACAAAGGCATTCATATCGTTAGACATATAATGAATCTTACACAATTGTTCGGCGGGAATTCCATGTCCATTATCTTGAATTCTAAAATAAAGATTATCTTCGCTATCGGTAATCTCTATTCGTATCGATCCTAAATATTCAATACCTTCGAATCCATGTTGAATACTATTCTCAACTAATGGCTGCAAGGAAAGCTTCAACGTCATAAAGTTAAGCAATCTTTCTTCTACAATAATTTCATATTCAAATAAATCTTCAAATCGATAACTTTGAATATCTAAATAACTGCGTACATGGGCAAGTTCTTGTTCAATCGTAATCTCTTCCTGCTGTTGTATACTAATTCGCAATATGTTCCCTAGCTTAGATACCATTTGACTTACTTTTCTACCTTGATTTTGAATCGCTAAAATATTGATTGATTCAAGTGTATTAAATAGGAAATGTGGCTTAATTTGAGCCTGTAGCACTGCCATTTCAGCAGCTCGCTTTCGTTCATGCTGCTCTTTAACCTCTTCAATTAACTGATCCATTCGATAAAGTAATCGATTAAAGCCTCGTGTCAATAATCCAATCTCATCATTACCTCGAACGACCACACGCGCATCTAAATTACCACGTTCAACTTCTCGCATCACATGTGCGGTTTCAACAATAGCTTTGGAAATTCTTTGAATAAAGATGAGAATGAACAGACAAGCAAATATCATACAAATCCCAATGGATAAAGCAACAATAATTCCGATCCACGTAAATTCTCCGCCAATAACATTCCAAGGTGTAACTGCGACGAGTCGCCATTTCTCTGACTTTCCAAAATGAATAGCTGAGACGATGGAGTCTACACCACGAAAAGAAACACGTCCACTATCATACCCCGAACCCCAGTTCTGAGCAGGCATTAAATCATCTAGTGATTGTTGTTCCAATTCTCGATTACTATCGTAAAGAATAAGGCCTTCATCATTTACAATCATATAATTGGTATATTCCTCTTTGTAGCGGAAATACCGAAATATAGACTCCAGATCAGAATTATGAATTTGAACTAGCAATATTCCTTTGTTGGCTAATGTGTCAATATCTTTAACGACACGCGCAAGTGTGAATACTTGTTCATTCCCTGTTAATTCGGTATGCTCATATGGTCCAATCCACACTGGAAGTCCATCTTTTGCAATAACCTTTTTATATATTTCTAGTTCTTTAAATGTTTCAAAAGGAAGTGGAGCAAAACTATCTTTAGAAAATAATTTATGCACATTTTCTTGCTGCAGAGTGTACATAAAAGCATATCTAACGGAAGGATGGTTGACGAGCAACTCCCTGAAATTACGTTGTACTTCATTTAACTCTAAATAATTAATTTCGTCGATTTCTGAATTATGCATATTAAGCAACGCTTCTTGAATTGCATCACTAGCAATTGTACTATCGGTAACTTTATTCATCTCATTGAATACTTGCTCCACATTGCGAAGGAGGGCACGTAGCGTTAACTCTGTCTGATCAGAATAACTACTCTCCGTCATGTTAGATATAATCTGATATGCTATTGTGCCAAGGACAAGTAAAGGTACGATAATCAAACATACAAAAGCTGTAATCAACTTCCGTTGAAGCGACATGCAAATTCACAATCCCCTCATTACCCCTTCACAGCACCTGCGGAAACACCTTCAATAATTTTCTCTTGTAAGAAAGCATAGAGAATTAGAACAGGTGTTACACTGAATACAATTCCTGTACAAATTAATGCATAGTTCGTTTGGAATGAATCACGGAATCCAACCATACCTGTTGGCAATGTTTTTAGAGCATCTTTACTAATAAAGAAGTTTGCCAATAAATACTCATTCCATGAACCAAGGAAATTCACAATAAATACAGTAACTAATGCAGGTAATGTAAGCGGTAAAATTATTTTATAAAACAACTTGAACGAACCTAAGCCATCTACAACCGCTGCTTCCTCTAGCTCATTAGGAATCGATCTCATAAATGCTGCTATTAATAATACACTAACTGGTAGCGCACCCGCCGTATACGGTAAAAATAATGCCCAATGCGTATTCAAAATGCCCATCTTCATGACTAAAAGATATTGAGCGATAAATAGTACGTTACCAGGGATTAGCATACCAATTAATACAAATTGATAAATAATTTTACTTACTTTCATATATCTCATACGTACTAATGCATAAGCAGTAGCTGCTGAAAGCAATACGCCTGTCAATGCTGAAGTTGTTGCTAAATAAGCACTATTAAAAAAGTATACATTAATTTTCGCTTTTACCCAAGCATCTACATAATTTTGAAAATAAAGTGACGTTGGAAATCCAAATGGATTCTCAGCAATTTCTAGATTACTTTCTTTTAAGGAAGAGAATAGAACAAAAACAAACGGAAATAAAATAATAGCAACATAGATCAGAAGAAGAACATGAGGTGATGCCTTTTTTAGTATTTTCATTGTTTTATTCTCACTCCTTTGTTTTTCCAAATGTTAGTTGGTATATCGCTGTTAATACAAGTGCAAATGCAAAGATAATAAGTGAAATGGCTGTTCCTAAACCATAACTAGGATTTACGCCCATTGCTTCATTAACTAGATAAGATGCCATAACTTCAGTCGAACCTACAGGTCCACCATTAGTCATAACGAGAACGATATCAACGACACGCATTGCTCCAGCAATAGAAAGCATTACAACGACAGAAATGATTGGTTTAATTAATGGTACTGTTAAATACCAAGCACGTTGTAATCCAGTTGCTCCATCAATTTCCGCTGCTTCATTCATTTCTTTCGGCAAAGCTAAAATTGCAGCTAATACTAAGACGATATAAAAACCAACCCATTGCCAAGCGTTAACGACTAGAATAGCAGGTAATGCCCATTTCTCATCCGCTAACCAAAAAATAGGTTCAATCCCAAAAATCCCAAGGAAACTGTTAACTGGACCAATATTAGGATGAAGAACAAATCCCCATAAAATACCTATAACTGAAGTAGACAGAATAGAAGGAATAAATACAGTAGTCTTGTACAAACGTTGGAATCTTTTTACGTTGGCAATCAATAAAGCAAAAAATATAATTAACGGTACTTGAAGTCCTACTGAGAAGAGGATGAAGTACATATTATTTTTAATAGCCGCAATAAAATCTGAATCTGAAAATACTTTTATAAAATTATCAAATCCGATAAATTTATAAACATCTAGGCCGTTCCAATCAGTGAAAGCATAATATGAAGACGTTAACATCGGATATATAAAGAATAAGCTATATAATATTAGCGTAGGTATAATCATGACGATATAAACGAAAGGATTACGTAATGGATGCTTCATGTAGCTAACCTCTCTTCTCGTTAAAGTATACGGGGAGTGCTGCCTACTTAACTGGCGGCACTCCCCTTTTAATTTTGTTTAATTATTGTGTGTCTTGAACAGCTTGGATCTTGTCACCTACAGATTGTGCAGTTTCTTTACCTGCAATCAACTTAAGCACTTGATCTTCTGCTTCTTTATATACTGCAGATGTAACAGTTGAGTCGAAGTGAGAGAACGCTCCGCCTGATGCACCCATAATGCTGATTACTTTTTTCACAATTTTATCTTCAACTTTGCTAGTCGAATCAGCAGATAGTTTGATTGAAGGAAGTAGTCCATCTTCTAGCAAACCTCTTAATTGCATTTCTTCACTATACAAGTTTTTAATGAATGCTTTAACAGCAACTAGCTCTTGCTCAGTTAAGTCAGATGAGAAACCATAACCATTACTGTAGTTACCGTTAACGAATGTTTGATCGCCAACGCCACCAGGTACTGCAGGCATAGAGAAGAATCCAACTTTGTTAGTAAGTGCTCCAGCTTGTGCCTCGTCGCTGAATACAGAAGATCTCCAGCTACCATCGAACATCATACCAGCTTTTCCACCTACGAATTCATTCAACATATCAGCATATTCAAAACCTAGCTCACCTTTAGTGAAGTAACCTTTTTTCAACCACTCTTCATACTTTGCAAATGCTGCAACAACTTCAGGAGAGTTGAATTTCGCAGTACCTGCAGGGAATCCAGAAATAGATTCAGGTCCAGCATAACGACCGATTAAAGTATTAACTAACATTGCAGGTACCCATGCACCTTTAGAACCCATAGCGAAAGCTGTGTAACCATTGTCAGTTAATGTTTGAGCTGCTTTTTCTAGCTCTTCAAACGTCGTTGGCTCAGCGATTCCAAGTTGTGCGAATAGGTCTTCATTGTAGTAGAAACCTTCTGTGTTACCACCGATAGGTAAACCATACACTTTACCATCTTGTGTAAATTGATCTAGGTTCAAGAAGCTATCGCTTAAGCCTAGTTCTGTAAGAATTGGTGCCAAGTCAAGTAAACGACCAGCAGCACCATATTTCAATGCATCACCTGCACCACCGAATAAGTCAAAGATTTTTGGTGGGTTACCAGCTGCCATTTCAGCAGGTAACTTAGTGAAACGGTTTACACTATCTTCAACGCCATCTAATTCGAAAGTTAAACCTTCTACTTCTGCTTCTGTCTTAGCTACTACATCATCCAAAATTGCTTTACGGAACTTCTGAGCTTCACCAATTTGAATGTGACGAAGGGATACCGTAAATGGCTCCGCTTTCTTTACTTCTGTAGTTGGAGTTGGTGTTGGAGTTGCTTCATTACCGTTATTCGTTCCAGCCGGTTTATTATTGCCTCCATTGTTACCACATCCAGCTAGTACAGTCGTTGATACAAGGACAAACATAATTACAGTCATTAACATTTTCTTCATTTCTTGACCTCCCAATTAATTGTTAGTCTTTCTTGTTATCGCTTACAAGTTGATTATAACAAGCCTTAATATAATGCATAAGACCTACATTTCCATTTTTTAAGGGGTAATATTCTTCGATTTTACAATTTGTTAATAGAATATCCCGATTCCCACTATAGCATAGGAATGGTATGCAACTGTTGCACATTTAGCTCAATGTTTTCATGTTGACAAAATAAGAGACTTCCCAAAAGTTCAAAGAACTAACGGAAAGTCTCTTTTGATGAGGTTAATTGATTATTCAAAATGCGGGCTTTAAGAACCGCTAATAAGTTATAGCGTTTGCTCTCCTGCGATAAAGACAGCATCAATTGATAGTCCTTTATCTACTAGAAGGAGATCAGCACGCTTACCTACTTCAAGGCTGCCGTATTGCTGCGATATTCCAATAACACGAGCTGGATTTAGACTTGCAATTCGACTCGCCTCGATGATTGATACACCAACCTCTTGAATAAGATATTGGAAACCTTTTATCATCGTAAGTGTACTTCCTGCCAAGCTACCGCCTTCCTTCAAGCGAGCCGTTCCATCTTCAACAATTACAGGTAACACACCTAACAAATATTCTCCATCAGGCATACCTGCTGCTGACATCGCATCAGTAACAAGCACGACAAGATCCGCACCTTTAGCTTGCAATAAAATTTTTATTGCCGCTGGATGAACATGATGACCGTCAGCTATTACTTCAGCCGTAATATTATCATTGAGCATTACAGCACCAACTGTGCCTGGCTCTCTATGATGAAGCGCTCGCATCGCATTGAACGTATGGACAGCATGCGATAAGCCATGCTCTACTGCAAACTCAATTTCTTCAAATGTTGCATCCGTATGGCCACACGCCGCTACAATACCGTGATCTTT
This sequence comes from Candidatus Pristimantibacillus lignocellulolyticus, assembly GCA_023639215.1. Taxonomy (NCBI): domain Bacteria; kingdom Bacillati; phylum Bacillota; class Bacilli; order Caryophanales; family Paenibacillaceae; genus Pristimantibacillus (SeqCode); species Pristimantibacillus lignocellulolyticus (SeqCode). Next base: position 2,667,453 of record CP097899.1, on the reverse strand, counting down.
GAGAGCACGAATATATTGCGGAGCACCCTCAATCTCAGGAGCTAAGGTTTGTATTTTAACTACTCCTGGATACTTCTGCACCCATTCATCAAGCCATTCCAACTGCGGTGCTACCATGAAATTATCATTCTGTGCACCTTTCCACTTTGGATTAACAAATGGGCCTTCAAGATGAACACCGATAAGCTGAGCATAAGGCATTGGCTTACGCTCATACTTTGCAACGGTGTCAATAACTTCCGTTAACTCATCGCGTGATGCAGTAACTGTTGTTGCTAGCATCGTCGTTGTTCCATTCTCCATATGAAAGCGAGTAATCGTATCTAGCTCTTCATCTTTCGCAGTCATGAAATCATGATTTGCCCCACCATGTACGTGAATATCAATAAAGCCAGGTAATACATATCCACCTTTACCATCTACCTTTTGCGCTTCTTCTCCAATTAGTTCATTATAAGACTCATTGGAGTTACCATAAGCGACAATTTCACCATTACAACTATATATCCAGCCATCCTCAATTAAACGATCAGGTAAAACTATATTTGCATTTGTAATGAGTAATGCTCTTATGTTATCCATTATAGTAGGCTCCCAGCAGCATTATCCAGAAGTACGACAAGATTAGAATGCGTTTGTAACATAGAAGCTGGGCAATCCGTAGTAATAGGACCCGTTAAAGCTTGCTTAACAATTTCCGCCTTATCTTCACCCTTAACTACAAGTAGCAACATCTTAGCTTTTAATATTGTTCCAACACCCATCGTAATTGCTAAACTTGGCATTTCTTCCTCTGCCGTAAAGAAACGTGCATTGGCAGCTTTCGTTGCCTCAGCCAACTTAACAACATGAGTACTACTTGATAAATCAGCAGCAGGTTCATTGAAGCCAATATGTCCATTATGGCCAAGACCAAGCAATTGAATATCAATACTACCAGCATCATCAATCATTTGCTCATAGCGACGACATTCAATATCAAGATCGTTAGCTAAACCTCGTGGAATATTTGTACGTGCAGCGTCAATATCAACATGATTGAATAAGTTTTCTTTCATATAGTAATTGTAACTTTGATGATGATCTGGTCCAATCCCTACATACTCATCAAGATTGAATGTTGTTACATCCTTGAAGCTGATTAAACCACGCTCATAGGTTTGCACTAATTGCTTATAAATACCAACTGGTGTCCCACCGGTCGCTAATCCTAAAACTGCCGCAGCTTTTGTTTGTACCACGCTTGCAATTATAGCTGCCCCTGCTTCATTGATTTGCTCTTCTGTATCAAAAGTTAAAATTTTCATCGTTAATACCCTCCCTTTTTATCAATAAATCGTTTCACATTCTGATAAGAACGTTCTAATCGAGGCACATAAACATCAAAATACTCACTAACAAGCCCCACAAATAATATATCTACAAGATGAAGCTGAGCCATTCGCGAAGCCATATCTCCGCGGCGCATTCCTGCTTCAGAAGAGGAGATAAACAGACTAATCTCTGCAATATCAGACAGCGTATTCGCACCATATTTCGTTACGGAAATTGTTGTTGCACCTTGCTCAGCAGCACTTATAAGTGCTTCAATAGTTTCAGGTGTTTCACCTGAGTAAGAGAATCCGATGGCTACATCACCTTTGCCAAGTGATGCTGCAGATGTTTGTTGCATATGTGGATCTGCGAAAACTGCTGCAGCTTTACCGATACGAATAAGTTTCTGATAAAAATCTTCAGCAACGACACCAGATGTAGCAATCCCGTAAATATCGATTCGTTTCGCATGGTGCAATACATCTATCGTTTCACGAAGCTTACTATAATCAAGTATCTTCGCAGTATCTGAAACGGAGCGAATATGATTGGCTGTAATAGCATTAACGATATGATCTAATGACTGTCCTGCTACAATATCTTGATACGTACTTGTTGTCGGTTCCTCAGAAAGTTCCATCGCCAGCTTAACTTTAAATTCTGTAAAGTTCTCAGCGTGAAATAATCTACAAAATCTTGAAATCGTTGAAGTACTACTTCCCGATAATTTAGCCAATTCTGTAATAGACATTTGAACGGCCTCTCTTGGCTGCTCAAGAAAAAAATTCACTAGATTTTTTTCTTGCGGAGATAAGTTTTCTCCACTTTCCTTTAATGCTTGCAATAAACTCAATATAACGCCTCCTTACTTAGCTAATCGTATCATCCATAAAGAACAATCCCGCTGCTCCAAGTACACCGATCTCTTTACCAAGCTCAGTCCGCCTAATGACTAATTGCTTCTTCATATCTGGCAAACATCTTTCTTCAATAATTTTCTTAGCTTCTTGAAGTAGCATACTTTCGCCACTCATAACGCCACCACCCATAATAATTTGAGATGGATTGAATAAATGAATAAGTGTTATTATTGCATTTCCTAAGTGAAAACCACCTAATTTTATAATTTCAATAGCATCATTGTTTCCAGCTTTTGCAGCCTCAAACACATCTTTGCTTGTCCATGCTCCGCTTGATCTTAATGGTAGCTTTGTATTTGCAATATTGGCAATTGCTGTTCCAGAACAATAGTTTTCAAGGCATCCGTAGTTTCCACAGCCACATTTGGGACCCATCGAATCAACCGAGATATGCCCAAATTCACCTGCACTATCAGATACACCTTTCACTAGTTGTCCACCACTAACAATACCCGCACCAATACCAGTACTTATTGTAATATATATTAAATCCTTAATTTCTTGGCGTGTACCCCATACATATTCCGCTAAAGCAGCTAGATTAGCATCATTACCTAACATAACTGGCACTTGAAAACTTTTTTCAAGTATTGCTCCGATCTCAACGTCTTTCCATCCGAGATTAGCTGAATAAACAATACTCATTTTCTTCGAATCGATAACCCCTGCTGATATTACACCAATACCAAGTAATCGCCCTAACTCTGGAATACGATCAATTAAAACTCGAACTGCCTCATGAATTCTTCGAATAACATCATCTGAGCCTTGTTCAGGCAGTGTTGGAAACTCTACCTGATGAATAATGCTTCCTGATCTATCTACAAGAGCTGTAAGAATTTTAGTTCCACCAATATCAATTCCGATTGCAAATTGGTTACCTTGCTCTTTGGATACCAACAATGGGTTCACGCTCCTTCATCTACGAAAATTATTTTCATATTTAATATACCAAGTAAGAGAAAAATTTTCAACATAATTCAATTACTTTACAGAAAGAAAAAGAATGTTACAAATAAAAGTTAAACAATAATAAACCTTGTTACATATAGAAGTTGTTATATCCTCGCGATTTCCGAACACACGATAATTAGCTATTGTTTTTTAAAACTATACATAGTTCCAAAAATCTTAAACAGTTTATTGAAAATAATTTTCGCATTTTCAGATTAGTTTATAACTAAGATACTTTTAGATTAAAGTATAGAACATGAAAAAAAAGAGACATTTTAGAGTTTCCTCTATAATGTCTCTTTTCATATCATAATAGCAATTCATCGACTATTCTTTGCGAGCGCGTTACTCACGGGATGTACATTAGAAGATGCGGTTAACTTCTATAAAATAATTAACCTTTCACCGCTCCAGCTGTTATACCCTTCGTTAGTTGCTCTGTAAACAAAAGATAGAATAGAATAGATGGAATAGCGATACAAGTCATAACTGCGAATTGCGCGCCATAGTTGGAGGAATATTGACCAGTAAATTTCATAATTGAGAACGGTAACGTCTTCAAATCCTCCGATACGAGAAACGTATTGGCCATAATAAATTCATTCCACCATGTAATGAAGTTCAGAACAGAGACTGTAGCAATTGCCGGTTTAGTCATCGGTAATATAATTCGGAATAAAATGGTGAATACTCCAGCACCATCAATAATTGCTGATTCCTCAATCACTCTTGGAATTGTTTCTAGAAATCCTGTCATAATAAACATACTAATTGGAATTGAGAACGCAATGTACGGAATAATTAAGGTCCCTAAATGATCAAGCATATTTAATTTATTGAACATAATGAAGTTGGGAAGTAACGTCGCATGAATGGGAATGATCATACCTAACATAATAAAATTCATTGTAGGACCCTTTAGCTTCCAGTTCATTCTAGTGAACGCGTAACTCATCATTAATGCTAAAACTGCTGAAACAATAACAGTCGTTAACGTAACAAATAGACTATTCATGAAATACGTCGGTACTCGTCCATTTGAGAATGCGTCAGCATAGTTTTTCCATTGAAAGGCTTCCGGCCATTTCAGAAACGATGATCCAAAGAAGTCTCCACTTTTCAAAAACGAGAAGTTTATTAGCCAAATTAGAGGGAAAATCTGTATTAAGGCTATTGCTGACATGACAACAAATAATATGATCTTACTCCCTCGTCGCATTGTTGTATCCATCTATTTCCCCCCTTAAAATTCGCCTACATCTTTTTTGAGAAGCTTATTCATTATTACCGTCAAGATTAAGCAGAAGATAACAAAGAGAACTGAAATTGCATTACCATATCCGTACAATGAGGAAGAAAATGCCGCTTTATATACGTAATTACCTAGAAACTGCGTACTTTCACCTGGACCACCATTGGTCATCAAGAATACGGTTTCCATCTGCTTTAAGCAAGTAATTACAGCAAGGATAATGGCAACTCTCATCATCGGAGCAAGTAATGGAATTATTATTTTCGTATAAAGTTGAGTATAATTGGCCCCATCAAGCTTAGCCGCCTCATATAAATCCTCAGGAATTCCTTGTAATCCTGCGTAGTAAAGTAATAACGCATAACCAAACCCTTGCCACATAATCGTTACAATCAAAGACCAAATTGCAATATCGGGATTACCTAACCATTCTTGCTTCAAAGATGTAAGTCCTATAGATTCAAGTACTTTATTCAACAGTCCAAAATTAGGATGATAAATTGCACTCCATAGCTTAGATGTTACTACGATCGAGATAACAGCTGGGATAAAGAAAAGCACTCGATAAAGTTTTTCCCACTTGCCCATATGTGTTAGCAAAATTGCAAATAATATAGCGATAGGATGTTGCAGAACGACTGTTGCTATTACTAATAGTATGGCATTCCAGAGAGATCTCCAGAACACTTTATCATGAATTAATATATTGATATAATTCTCTAAACCAACCATGTTATAGTCGCCAATACCCTTCCAATCGGTCATACCGTAATAGACACTCATTACTATAGGAACGCAGACCATAAACAGGAAAAACAAAAATCCAGGAACTACTAATAGAAATATTGTTTTCTTATTGCTCATTACTTGATGCATACTTCTCTCCTCCAGTCTCCCTGATTTGAAGAGAAGCAGGAGAGTCTAAGCTCTCACTGCTTCTAATTTAGATTTCTCTATCTCTTTTACTTATCTTGTTTTACTTGCAGCATCTTCAAGCGCTTGTGCAAATTGTACTGGTGTTATTTTACCTACTAATAAGCTTTGGTGTGCATCCATAACCGTCTGCTTAAATTCATCTGTAGCAGAGTCATGAATTGGAGTACCACTACTAGAAGTAGCCGTATTGAAAATTTGAACTAGCTCTTTTTGTAGTGCTGTTTCATTACCAGTTAAGAATTGTTCAAACTTTTGAGCAGGTGTTCCTGCATCCGCTTCCCATATCATTTTCGCCCAACGGTCAGGTTGGAACATGTAGTTAAGGAATTTCGAAGCTTCTTCTTTATGTTTAGAATTTTCAGCAATAGAATATCCACCGCCATACCATGAAGCTAGATTGGAAGCTGGAGCTACATCACTTGCAGGATAAGGAACAGCCGCTACATTGTTACGGAAATCTTCAGAGAAGTTCTCATCTGTAGCTAGACTTGCTTCCCAGTTACCCATTAGATACATCGCAGATTGCTCTTGACCAAATAGATTACGTGCAGCACCATAATCAGCTGTTAAGTATCCATCTGCAAAGCCTTTTGCATTTGCGAAATCTAGCATTGCTTGCGCGCCTTTTACAAACTCTTCATCCGTAAATGATTTTTCACCACGAAGACCTTGATCCATTGTGTCAAACGTACCTGTTTGACGTTGAAGAACATAGTCATACCAGATCGGCAAAGTCCAACCATCCATACCATTAATTGCAATTGGGTTAATGTTTTTACCACGGAATGTAGCAATGACATTATTTAATTCTTCAGTTGTAGTTGGAGCAGTTAGATTGTTATCAGCAAACATCTTTTTGTTATAGTAAAGAACTAAGTAGTCTGCTCCACGAGGTACCCCATAGATTTTACCGTCTTTAGCAAAACCGTCAAAAGAACCTTCTACAAAATCCAAATCTTTAAATGATGACTCATCTAAGCTTGCAAGTAAGTTATTATCCAGTAGTGGTTGAATAAAGGAAGGTTGTCCCCATACTTGCATGATGTCAGGTAGATCGTTTGTAGATGAATATACTTTTACTTTTGCCTTATAAGGCTCATCTTGTAATGCTTCTACCTCAATTTTTACATTCGGAAATTCTACCATGTATTGGTCAATAATATCTTGCTCAACTTTTCCTAAACCGTTCGCACGATCAGCAAGTGCTGTAAAGAACTTCAACGTAATTTGTTCTGGTTCTGGATCCTTAGTTGTGCTTTCCGCAGGGGTAGGAGTAGGAGCTGCATTCTTATCTCCGTTATTCGTACTAGTTCCTCCGTTATTACTACATGCTGCTAAAAATAGCATCGTACATACTAGCAATAACATTGCCCAATTTGTTTTTTTGTTTTTCATTGTTCCCCCAACCTTTCATGAAATATTATTGTTTGTCATATTCCCTTCGTGTCTGACCTTAATGTTAAAGCCAATTTGCCACGAAAAACATGTAGGAAATTTTAGATGAATGCTATGATTTTTCAGGTTCACTAACTAGAATGGTTTTCAATGAATGTAAATTTGCTATACTTAGTAGACAGTCAACACATCTAATACGTCACTATAACAAGGGGTGTTTTTATCAATGACACAATCCAAAATCAAGATTAACCGTCCCTATCCAATGCGCTGGAAACTGTTCTTATGGATTGCCCCTTTTTTCCTTGTCACAATTGCTATTACTGGTGGATTCTCCTATTTTATAGCATCCAAACTTGTACTAAATAATGTAGGTCAAGCTCAATACAATCTTGCCAAAACGAGTCTAGATCAATTTGATTATATTGCGCAGGACGCGATTGACTTTTCTAATTACTTATTTCTATCCATGCATACACAGCAATTACTAGCTACCGAGAATGATCCCGTTGTTCGAAAGGATCTCTTTTCTTCTCTATCTACCTTGATGGTTACTCGCCATTCTATGCAATCTGTCATTCTGTATACGTTAGATCCTAATAATCATCAAAAGCCATTTGCTATTAATCATGCTGGAATTGCAAGCGCTATTCCTTTTGAACGATTTGCAAATTCTACCCTTTATCAACAAACGCTTGAAGCTGATGGAAAACCTGTATGGACGCTTATGCGTGCACACGAAACAGTATTTGATGGTGACCGCCAAACCAAAATTGTCTTATCCAAGGTAGTTAAAGATAGCAACACATTGGTACCTAAAGGTATTGTGCTACTCGGATTTAATGAATCAAAATTAAGAGAGCAATATATGAAAACAGTTGGAAAAGACAATCAAATCTATGTCATTGATCAGAATGGATTAATATTAAGCGCTTCCAACCAAGAGTGGCAACATAAAAATGCTACTGAGCTACCTTTTATTGATGGATATGAAGCTTTATTACATAATGAAAAGCTCACTCATATTGATAATAAGCAATGGATCGTTAGTCATAGTTCCTCTGGGTTAACGGGTTGGCATGTTCTTGTTGTTCAAGAGAAGCAACAGCTTTTAACTGAGTTAAAACAGATTCAAACGAGTACAGTATTAATTATGTTAGCCTGCTTTGTTGTAAGTTTGATTATTACTTGGATCGCAGCTTCACTTATAACGAACCCACTTAAGAAGTTACTTCGTTCGATGCGAAGATTACAGAATGGAGACTTTAGTCAACGCGTCGATTTCTCTGGACAAGATGAGATCGGGCGCTTAGGTGAAGGCTATAACAATATGGTCATTCGTATTAAAGACTTAATTGATGAAGTGTATGCCATGCAATTGAAGCAACGAAATGCAGAATTGAAAACGCTACAAGCTCAGATCCATCCTCATTTTCTATACAATACACTAGATATGATATGCTGGACAGCACAACAGCGAGGACAAAAAGATATCTCAGAGCTTGTCTATTCGTTATCTAATCTATTCCGACTTAGTCTCAGCGAAGGTCGAGATTTTATTACACTTGACGAGGAGCTTGAGCTCATTCGAAGCTATTTATTTTTACAGAAACAAAGATTCAAAGATCGTCTTCATTTTGAAATTCATGTCCCTGATGATGCTCTTGCACTTCATGTGCCTAAGTTATTACTGCAACCATTGATCGAAAATGCAGTTATTCACGGTATAGAGCCGCTACATGAACATGGATTTATTCAAGTTACGATTCAATATAGTAACCATCAACTTCATATCGAAGTCATGGACAATGGCGTTGGAATTCAACAAGAACGATTGTATGAGATTAATCAAGCACTCCTTCAACACTCTAATCTACATCGTGATCAGAATTCTTCATCCTTCTTTGCATTAACCAATGTGAAAGAACGATTAATTATTATTTATGGGTCAGAGATCTTATTCCATATTACAAGTACTGAAGGTAAGGGTACACTTGTATCCATGACTTTTCCAATCAGTGAAGGAGGAATACATTGTGGTTAAACTTATGATTGTTGAAGATGAAGAAATAATCCGTGAAGGTATACTCCAAATGATTGATTGGCAAGCACATCATATTGATATTTGCGCTTCAGCTACGAACGGCCTTGAAGCTCTTGAACTCTTCCCAATACATCAACCAGATCTATTATTAACCGATATTCGCATGCCACAACTCGACGGATTAGACTTGATCGAACAAGCGCGATCTAGGGGTTACAACTTTATCCCGGTCATTCTATCTGGCTACAATGATTTTAACTATGCTCGAAAAGGAATTTTACTCGGAGTAGTTGACTATGTACTTAAACCATGCCGCCCTGAAGAACTGTTAAGTGCCGTCCTTACTGCTAAACAGCAATTGGAAGAACAACAATCACAGGATCAAACTTTGCAGCAACTTCAGTTGACCTGGGCAAAAAACCGTACATTAGCCAAGCAACAAAAGTTAACACAATGGATCGACCAAAGGCAAGTAGGCTATGAGAATCGTATAATTACAATGAAGGAACTCGAAATAAAACTGCAGCCTACTCAACTTCACGTAGGTACGATTCAAATGGATCAGCAGCTAATGGATGCTAAGTATACACCTGAGGATAGAGATACACTTCAATATGCAATTATGAATATACTAGCCGAAACATTAGAAGAATTGTATCAAAGTAAGTTGGAGTACTTTGCATATAAGGGGCATATGGTTTGGTGTGCGAATTTAAACACCGAAATGAATAATGACTTATTGATCAAACAACTTCGTAAGCTTCAAGAAAATATCCAGCACTATCTTCAAGTATCGATTAGTATCGGAGTTGGCGATGAGGTCGAACATATTAATGACATTCACATTTCTTTTCAGCAAGCGATGAAAATGCTAGAATCACGCTTCTTCAATGGTGTTGGATCTATCTTCATCTATAACAAAGTAATTAATACGGTGATGAATGAGCAAGATTCTATTTTAGTGAATGCCGAAATTAATATGCTCGAGGATGAGCTACTTTCTTCGATTGGCAATGGACAGTATGCCACTACACTCGATCTTACCGAGCAATGGCTAGATAAGCTTCGAGTCATATCTAATCATGATCGCAATGAGGTTCAACTGAAAATTAGCAGCTTTATGTTAGAGTTACAGAAACTAATGTCCAAACAAGCGACATGTTCCTTCGAGTGGAAAAACCAGATCATCAATTGGGTAGAACATTTACCCCATGCTGAGACGTTAGATGAGCTCAGTGTTCTATTGAAGAAAATGATTCAACAGCTAATCGAGGCTCTATCCGAACGGCAAGTGCTACATCGGACGGTTCAGTCAGCCATTGATCTCATTCATGAACGATATCAGGGTAATCTTTCCTTAGAACAAATAGCCAAAGAAGTATTTGTATCGAATACGTACTTAAGTACGTTATTCAAGCAAGAGTTGGGGACTAACTTTCTAGATTATCTTCATCAATTTCGTATTGAAAAGTCCAAGCAACTTCTGCATAATCAACTCAAAGTTTTTGCTGTAGCTAGAATGGTAGGCTATCAAGATGAACGGCATTTTAGTCATACCTTTAAGAAATGGACTGGTGTTACACCTACACAATTCCAGAAACAACATATCACCCAGTAACACTTACAGTAATAATCAATTCATAGATCATAAAAGGCTTCCCAAAAGTTCAATGAAGGACTACCCCTTGTTAATAAGACAAGGGGCAGTCCCGAACTATTGGAAAGCCTATTTATTCACATCATTGTATAGATAAGTTTTAGACAATAATAATATTAAGGATTCGTCGACCAAAGACCAGCATGTTTCAATAGAACACGTGGATGAAGTTTAAGTCCTGCAACTATTAAGTCTGCTAAATCTTCTGCTTGCATCACTTTTTCTGGGTTACCATCTGTTAAGTTCAATTCAACAGCCATTTCCGTTGCGACTGTACTTGGCGTCAACGTAGTAACACGAATATTTTTCTTACGAACTTCAAGCATTAATGACTCACTAAGTCCGATTACTGCTGCTTTGGAAGCTGTGTATGCACTAGTAAGTGGCGCTCCTCTTTGACCAGCTGTTGATGAGATATTAATAATATCGCCTGTATTACGCTCCATCATTTCAGGTAATACCGCACGTGTTGTGTAGTATACACCTTTTACATTCACGTCTATAATATTTGTCCATTCATCTGGCGTTAAGTCCATAAAGCCACCGAATTTGGCAATACCTGCATTGTTTACTAAAATATCGATAGCACCAAGTTCATCTCTAATAGACTGAACCGCTGATGTTATAGAATCCAAATCTGCAATATCGGCTGCGGCTATTGCCACTTTCACATCATATTGCTTAAGTTCCTCTGCTACTTGTTGTAAATTTGTAAGTGTACGTCCAACAAGACCTACGTGTACACCTTCCTCTGCAAAAGCTATTGCTGTTGCACGTCCAATACCACGCCCTGCTCCTGTAATTAACGCTACTTTCCCTGCGATCGATTGCATGTTGTTCGCTCCTTTAATTAGTATAGTTACATTTTACACAAAATAAAGGGTAATAAACCACTTGAATTCAACAATTACGTTAAGATGTGCAGTAAGTATGTTGAATTGCTCGTAAAGAAAATAATTTTCACAATTTCTATAATAATTTAGGTAATTATTTTAGTTATTTTGTTACAATATTATATCCTTTATATTATAATAGCTCATAAGATCGCATACTTTAATGAATTTATCGACTTTTATTATGGAGGGAAATGACAGATGACAACATCCAAGAAAGAAATTTTTGTTTCTAATAGCCCTACTAGAGAGCAAATTGAACATATTTACGATATACTAGGTGATGTTTTTTCAGTAGGTCGTGCTTTTTTTCAAGAAAGAATGGATTTTGATTCGTCATACGATACCAAGACAACGTGGTTTGCCACAGTCGATGGTACCATTGCTTCCGTTGTACAAATATTTCCGCTTCATATTCGTGTCGGCAAGTCTAGTCTAAAAATCGGGGCAATGGGTAGTGTTGGAACAAACCCAAACTTTCGAGGAATGGGACTAGCACATCAAATACTTAACGCTCAGACAGAGTGGATGAAAAACGAAGATTATGATCTGAGTTTGCTACTTGCTAGCATTCATCCTTTCTACGAGAAAGTCGGCTGGAAGCTTATTACCGAAAAAGCATATTCTATACCACGTCCAACTATAGCGCCAAGTAATGGTAGTTTAGATATTATTCCATTTGAACCCGCTTACTTAGACGATTTGCGCGCTATCTATGAGCAGTTTAATAGTGAGCGTACTTATACCGTTATTCGTGATGAATCATATTGGCACGATCTAATTAAATGGCCTTTATGGAAAGATAATGATTGCTTACTTATTCGTAAGGACAATCGTATTGTTGCATATGGCATTATGGAAAAGAGCGATAAAAATAACATTTTCATTCATGAATTTGCTTATCTTAAGGAAGCTGAAGAGGATGCTGTAGATTTATTCCTGGCATTATGCGAGCGACGTCCTCATGCTGAGCAAATTTTCTCTATGCTTTCTGAAGATCATCGCATCACTACTTATTTTAAAGAGCAAGCTGCAACTGAACATAAGATAGATATAGCGATGTGGAAAAAAATCAATTTCACTTCTACTTTTAACAAGTTACAACCGGAATTGGAAGCTAGACTACAGCACAGTGAGCAAACTGCTCTGCAAGAACTCCATCTTGACCTTTGTAGTGGAGATGAGCATTTATTCCTAGATTACAAGCATGAACAGCTTACCATTTCCCAAGCAAGCTTGCCGAATACTACGTATATGTCGCTTGTCGTTGATGAAATTCAATTAATTAAGTATATAATTTGGGGATATGATGAAGCTAATGATAATTCAGACTCCTTTAGTATTTTACAAGCCTTGTTCCCTAAGCAGAATGCGACTTTCTATTTCTCCGATCGTTTCTAACAATTAAGCAACACCATAACAGCATACATCTGTATTGAATAAAAAGGGGTATTCCTATATAGGAATACCCCCTTTTATTATCTTTTTTCATTGTCTGCTAATTTAGATATTGCCATTAATACCGCACCATAAGCTGCGTCCTTTATCGGCATGATTAACTCCACATCTGGATAGCTTTGTGAAAGCTTACTCGCTAATGCTTCCCTTACAAAGGGTGATTTCTGTAGTACACTACCTGCGATCGCAATCGGTGTATCAAATAATTCTAATCGATTAATAATTGGAACGACAAGTTCATATAAAGAATCGGCGCATCCCTTAGCAAGAGCAAGAGCATGCTGATCTCCTTGTTCACATGCGAGTGTCATAATCGGTGCTAGATTTGCAATCTCCTTTTTCGTCGTTTGCTTATCATAGACGAAGCCAACAATTTCTTGTACTGTACGTAACCCAAGTTGTTCGTATACTAAAGTTGGAATGATCGTACCCGATATTCGTCCATCCTCAGCCTGAACTAACGTAGACAGCAGATCACGGCCAATGCTATAACCGCTACCTTCATCATCAATGAGATAACCAAAGCCACCTGTCCGATGCTGCTCGCCTTGCTCGTTAACTCCAAAGCAAATAGAGCCTGTACCTGCAATAAGAATTATCCCTTTCATTGCATTTTGAGCACCGTACAATGCCGTTTCTTGATCACCTGTAATCGTTAATTGCCCCATATAACCGTTATCTCTAACATTTTGCTCAAGGAAGCTTTTCACAAGCGGATTACTAATACCAGCAGCTCCAATACAAATATATGCAATATTTTCAAGCGAGCCACAGCAGCTCATTATTTGCTCAAACATCACAACAAATGAAGCCTTAATATTATCTCGATCTCCACCGTTTATGTTAATTGGTCCAACGGTAAATGATAATTCAAGTTCTCCGGTATCATGTGCGATCGTAACCGCTGTTTTCGTACCGCCACCATCAATCCCAACGACATATGCCATAGTTCCATTTCTCCTTGTTATCTTGTTGCTCTACAGTTGAATCGTTATTTGTGCAGTTGGCGACTGCTCACCATTCAGTAATGGAATAAGCGAACGGAAAGCATTAACAGAATATTCGAAAGCAGCAATTCCAGTAAATTGCCCCTCTATTAACGATAAATCATATGGTCTACCTAGTGTAATTGCTGTTACCTTGCATCCTGAAGCGATCATTCGTTTCACTAATTCAAGCTGTCCTTTATTTTCCCGACCGTTAAATAGTCCGATTACAACATGATTATAATGTTGTACGTTACTCATGGTCGCTTCGATTTGCTCTTCACTAGGATCAATATCAATTATTTCATATGCAGCTTCAAAATGCTCACTCAAGTATTGAGCGAAGTTCGCATCTGTGTTGACACTACTAGATGCCATATCACTACGATAGGCATACGAACCTACAAATAGTAATTGCTCATCTCTAGCACGTACTTGCTCAATTTCACCTTTGACAACACATATCGTCTCCGTACGCATCAGCTCATTGGCACGACGATGTACATCACTGCCTACAATATTATAATTTGGTGCTTCTACCTCGCAATATAGAGCTTTATAAGCTAAAATCTTGCTTACAGCAGCATCAATCACTGCTTCTTCTAGATCACCAGCAGCTACTGCATCTTCAATAAGTTGAACAGCTTCCTTCACAATTCCAGCTGAATGACTAATAAAGATTAGATCGATGCCTGCTTTAATTGCTCCTAATGCTCCTTGCGCCGTACCATAATAACGTTTAATAGCGTCCATCTCTAAGCAATCCGATACGACTAACCCTTTAAACCCAAGCTTTTCTTTTAATATCTCTGTAATAATCGTATACGACATCGTACCAGGTAAGCCAGACTTTTCTATTTGCGGGAACAAAATATGTGCACTCATTATAGCATGAGCTCCTTGCTCAATTGCTGACACAAATGGAAGTAGCTCTAATTGTTCAAGTTCTGCAAGCGACTTATCAATTGTTGGTAGCCCAATATGGGAATCTACATTCGTATCGCCATGTCCTGGAAAATGCTTCAATGATGACATCACTCCACCATCGATTAAGCCTTTCATCATCGCAATACCATAATTCTGTACATTTTCTACTGAATCACCGTAGGAACGGACATTGATGACAGGATTGAGTGGATTATTATTAATATCCATAACAGGCGCAAGGTTGAAGTTGATTCCTAGTGCTTTAAGTTCACGAGCAGTTATGCGACCTGCGGAATAAGCATTTTCTGGTCTTCCAGATGAGGCAATCGCCATCGCCCCAGCTACATTTGTCGCATCTTTCGGCATCCTTGTAACTCTGCCACCTTCTTGATCAATCGTAATAAAACCAGGTATAGTCGTATGTTTCGTAAATGATTGTTGTAATTCCGATACTAGCTCACCCAGCTGAAATTTATTTTCAATATTATGTGAGAATAATATGACATTCCCGACTTTATAGTGCTCGATTACTTCCTGCATCTCTTGCGATATCTCGGTAGATGGAAAGCCCGTAACAATCATTTGTCCTATCTTTTCTCGTAGTGTCATTTGCTCGATTGTTTTCATCAGTTCCCACTCCATCCTCTATTTATATAAATGATATTGCTGTTTTATTTGAGCAAACTGGTTGCTTTCCTCTGCAAATTGCTCAAGTAGCTCTTTCGCTTGAACATGCTTCGTCCGATATATATTATCTCCACCTAATAAATCAATAAATGGACGAGATCCTTCCTTTATGGGTGGGAGGAATGAAAACTGCTCGTACAAGTCTCTAACTGTAAACAGCATCGTAACGCCAACTTCAAGCGGTTTAATTGCTCCTAGATCTGTAATATATAATTGCACACCACCGCATAATTCACCTGAATGTTTAGATGAACTAGGTTTAAAATGTACGGGACGGAAGCGAACCCCTGCGAGACCTTTCGCATTTAGCTCATCTGATAATTGCTGAGCCCCAATATATGGCGCACCAATCATTTCAAAGGGGAATGTTGTGCCGCGCCCTTCCGAGCAATTAGTACCTTCAAACAAACATGTTCCTACATATAATAGTGCAGTTTCGTAGCGAGGCATACCTAAGGAAGGATGAACCCATGTTAAGCCCGTCTGTGGGAAAGACATGCTCCGTTCCCAGCCCTCTAGAAGAATAACATGTAGTGATGCATTCCAATTCATCTGATCGTTAGCCATTGTCGCTACTTCCCCTGCTGTCAATCCATACCGAGCAGCTAACTCATAATTGCCAACAAACGATTTAAAGCCAGGCTTCAAAATATTACCTTCAACCGTTGTACCATTCAACGGATTAACACGATCGAGGACAACAAATGGTATACCTGCCTTCGCACAATCTTCTAGTGCATACAGCATCGTATAAATGAAAGTATAATAGCGTACACCAACATCTTGAATATCATAGACAACAATGTCTACTTTCTCTAGCATTTCAGTTGTTAAGCGCTTGGAATCTTTACGATACAAACTATAAACAGGAACACTAGTAAAGGGATCAATATACGTATCTACTAAAGCACCAGCATCAAGATCTCCTCGTACTCCATGCTCTGGAGAAAACATTGCTGCTAGATGAAAGTTTTCATGCAAAATAGTAATTGTAGACTGGAAATCTTTTGTTAGACCTGTTGGAGCAGTAATTAGCCCTACGCGTTTACCTTCAAACAAATGACGATAGTTCAAAATAGAATCTATTCCATTTAACACCATAATTTACTACCTCCTAAAACTTTTCATAGCTTGTCGATAATCATAACTATAGATGAAAAGTACATCGGAAGCATCATCTAAAACTTTTCATCTACTTCCAAATAAAGCGTCTAAATTTCTGAACTTGAAAGGGTATAGAATGAGGGAATATCTCTTATATGAATACAAGAAACACTCCCTCTAATTTACATAAATGTGCGTGAAACTACCAAAGACTAGTCTGTCTCACCTTCATCGTTTCTGGAGCAACCATAAATGCTTCCGCATACGTTTTTCTTGCTTCACAGCCACGTACAACCGCCAAAGCTTTATAGTAATCCATATACTTAAACGATTTGCTATTCGTTACGAACCAATGTTTGCTTAGCGCATCAATCCATAGATCATATGCCGCTTGATCAAAATCTACATAGACGTAAGGAACGTAATCTACTGCATCCTCCCAGTTTTCCGAGTAATACAATCTTGCTGCAAAATGTGCTGCATACTCTCGTTCAAAGGTTGGCAGGCTTGCAAAAAATCGAGCATCGTTGACGATATGATGTGTTAGTGCATGGTCCTTATGCATACTATTTTTCCAATGCGTAATAATAATGTTCGGCTTCACGCGACGAATAACATCACAGACCTCCATACGAATTTGCTGGGTATCAGGAAGTTCGCCATCGCAATAATCAAATACTACTGCTTCTCCGCCAAGCATGCTAGCAAATTGCTCTGCTTCCTTTACTTTTTGCCCGCGATATTCCTTCATATCCTGCCCTGCTGGAACACCGCGTTCACCTGCAGTTAAAGCTAACGTTACAATATGATCTCCTTTTAAGCTATGGCTCGCAAGTACACCGCCTGAAGCTAGCTCGACATCACCTACATGTGCTCCAATTGCCAAAACCGTTAGTTTCTCACTCATGCTCAAGCTCCTTACGCAGTATAGAAAATTCTTTTTCTACAGTAAATCCTGCTTTTTGATAAATTCGAATGGCTGGATTATCGATCCCAGTAAACAGTGAAATATAGTCACAGTCTGCTTTCTGAAAAGCATCAACCATACGGAAGAATAATGTGCTTCCTAGACCATATCCCTCATGTTCTGGATGAACACCAATACCACAAAAGAATGCTCTGGCATTATCCTGACGGATAATAGGACCTGCAAATCCAACACATTCTGTTCCTTGTACAGCTATTACGATCGGGACATTCTGCTCCATATAATATTTAACATCTTTTTCCCATTGAGGGTTTTGCAACGCACTCAATAGTGATTCTAGGTTTGTATGAACAGATTGATCAAATAATGTAATGTGATAACCGAATCCCATTGCTTTTTTTTCTTTTTCTAGAATACTCTCAGGAATAGTGAAGTCACCAAGCGGTAAATACATTCCGCATTGCGTTGCTCGATCAACATAACCTCGTGTGAGCAACACTTCATATAACGGCTGATCTTTACTTATACCTGGTGCATTATTATGCTCGTGACTAGGATTGCTAGGAATATTCCATTTCAGCTTCACAGGATTGAAGAATAGTACATCGGCTTGCTTCTTTCCTAGCGCGATAAATCTTTGCTCTAAGCATTTTAGAAAAGCATTATAATGTTTTTCTTCAGCGAAAGGACTGGCAATAATAACAGTAGTTATGTATCCTGCAATATTACCTAGTGGAAGATCATCTCCGCTACAACCAGCTGCAAAGCCAACTATTTTCTCACCATTACAACCTACCCACAAACAGTCAGCATCGTAATAGCGATGATCAATGAAAGTTTCACGAAACGAAAGTTCAGTAAATGGCTGATAGTTATATTTCGTTGCTTCTGTATTCCAAAGCTCCACCACTGCAGAGCTATCTTCTTCATCAAAAGGTCTTATTTGCATGTCGCTAGCCTCCCATGGATTACCGCGAATACGGCAAAGAAATTTTCCCCATAACAACAGGCTCTGATGCACCTGTTACTTGTGGAATATTATTCGCTGACCCTTCCATCGTAAAGTAAGCAAGTAGTGCAAAGGCAATAGCTTCCTTAGCATCACTGTTGCCACCGATATCTTCCTGCGTCAACACTTCCACTTCATGCTCTGCAAACAATTGCTTCAAGTTACTCAATAACGTTGCATTATAACTACCTCCGCCGCCAATAAGCAACTGCCCAGCACGATGCTTAGGTGCGATGTATCGCTCATAGCTATCTGAAATACTCCATGCCGTTAAGTAAGTAACCGTCGCAATGACATCGACCGCACTCCAACCCTTTTCGTTCATCATTGCTATAATTTGTGCAACGTATTGGTTACCGAATCGTTCCCTACCTGTTGATTTGGGTAGCTCCAACGTATAGTATTCATCCTGCTTGAGCCAGTTCAGCAACTCATCAATGATGGTCCCTCGTGCAGCAATCTCTCCACCTACATCCATCGTCATCGGTGGGAATAACTCTGATACAAGCCCATCAATAATCATATTGCCTGGGCCTGTATCAAAGGCAAATACATCACTTGGTAAAGCATTCGCTGGCAGAACAGTTATATTTCCTATACCACCAATATTTTGCAAAAGTTGTGTTTGTTTTTCATTCGTATACAATAAATACTCTGTAAAAGGTACTAATGGTGCTCCTTGCCCTCCCATTGCCATATCTGCTACGCGAAAATCAGATACGGTAGCTATTGCTGTGCGATTGGCAATAACCGCACCATCACCAATTTGTACAGTGCAGTGCAAATTGTAGCCATCAACCCAATTAGCCTCTGGTGCATGATAGATCGTTTGACCGTGAGAACCAATAGCTGTAATTTGTGAAGGATGAAGTCCACTTTGCTCGATAACAGATAATGCAGCCCCAGCATATAATTCACCAAGCCACATATTCATCGCACCTACTCGATCTATCGTAGCATTGGCAGGATTAAACAATTCAAATATTTCATTTCTAGCTGTTTCAGGAAAAGATGTATTCTCAAAAGCTAGTAAGCGAACTGCTATCGCTCGCTCTCCCTCATGAACTGGAGATATTTCGATTACCGCTGCATCAATACCATCTACCGATGTACCAGACATCAAGCCAACTACGTATTTCGCTTCTACTTTTGTTTTATTATCCATTAACCTTTCACCGCTCCTACCGTTACCCCTTCAAGGAAGTATTTTTGTAGGCTGAAGAATAAAATAAACATTGGTACTGCTGAAATTGTTGCACCCGCCATCATTGGTGCAAAATAGGTTGTATTAGCAAAACGGAAGTTTTTCAAGCCGACTTGAATCGTTTGCATATCCATCGTATTCGTTACTAGGAACGGCCAGAAGAAATCATTCCAAGCTGCCATAAATGTAAGGATTGCTAGAACAGCCATAACTGTTTTAGATAGTGGAAGAATGATGTAATAGAAAATTTTCGGTTGAGAACATCCCTCAATTTTAGCTGCCTCTATAATTTCCTTAGGAATAGAGGACATAAACTGCTTAACTAAGAAAATATTGTACACTGTTACGATACTCGGCATTATTAATGCTTCATACGTATTTTGTAAATCGAAAACATTAACAATTAAAATATAAAGTGGTACTTGTGTTACTTGACCAGGAATCATCATAGATCCTAACAAGATTGCAAACAATACGTTTTTACCTTTAAAGTTCATTTTCGCAAATGCATAACCAGCCAATGTAGCGAACAATACGTTAGAAACTGTTATACAAGCTGCTACAATTAATGAGTTTAATAACCAATTATATGAATTTGCATTGAAATTAAAGAAGAATTTATAAGATTCAAAAGATATTTTACTTGGGAAAATTGAGTAACTCATTGCACCAGCTTCTACTGGATCACCAAAGGACGATATAATCATAAAATAAATAGGGAAAATGGTTGCTAGTGCGAATAGGACTAGGAACGTAATAATAAGACCATTCCGTACAAACAACGCCCATCCACTTCTAAAGTTGTTATTGAATAAAGCCATCTATTTCGCCCCTTTTCCTAGTATTCGATGTCTTTGCCTAAGAACTTAAATTGAATGAATGAAACAATTCCAATAATTACTGCAAGTATTAAAGATTGTGCTGCTGCCTCACCAAATTCGAAATATGTGAACGCATTGTTAAATATTAACAATCCTACCATTGTCGTTGCATGGTCTGGTCCACCGCCTGTCATTAGATAAGCGTTTTGGAACACTTGGAAAGATCCAATCATACCTGTAACAAGTAAGAATAGCGTTGTTGGCTTAAGGAAAGGAATGACGATAAACCAAAGCTTTTGCAAGAAAGATGCACCGTCAATTTCAGCTGCTTCATAATAGCTGTTATCAATACCAAGTAATGCAGCTAGATAGATTATAATTGCTGTACCGTGACTAGATAACCACGACATTAATACAAGTGAAAACATCGCTGTTGCACTGGAACCAAGCCAGTTTTGATTCTCTAGACCAAAAAACATAACGATCTGATTGGCAATACCCGATTTCAAAGGATCAAAAATCCAAAGCCATACTACAGCTAGTGCTACACCAGATGCTACTGCCGGTAAATAATAGATTGCCTTAAACACCGTCTGTGTTCTTTTCTTAAACGGTAAAATTAATATTGCGACTAAGAATGACAAAAAGATATTGAACGGAACCGTTAATAACGTATAAACACCTGTATTTTTTAGAGCCTTCCAAAAAAGACCATCAGTGAATGACTCTTTGAAATTTTCTAATCCTACATAAGTGGACCCTAATGGTCTGTAATCTTGTAAGCTAATTATGAAAGCGTTAATGACTGGATATGCAGTAAACAAAGAAAATGCAATAAGTGCTACTGCGATAAAAGCATATCCCCATCCTGAATCACTTTCGATTTTTAATTTCTTTTTTCTAGTTAATGTTTGACTCATTAGGACGCACCTCTCTTCTTAGAACAATCAAACTTCTTCATAGTTATAATGAGAGCTGTACGTACTTTGACGTACAGCTCTTATTATTAAAAATTAGTCTACAACTACGCCTTCTTCACCGAAGGATTTGATTGCAGCTGCTTTAACTGCATCATACATTTCTTGTGGTGTAATCTCGTTTGCTAGTAGAGCTTGCAACTTCGGAACGATAACCTCAGTTTCGATTTTGATAGCTTCTGCAGCAAGATCAGTAGGAATGTCTGTACGAGCAGCAACTGCTTTAGACATCATCGCTTCATCTGCTTTAATGTTTTCTTCGCTACGAGGATATACTTCTAAAACTTCAGCGTTTCTAGCTGTTTCAGTAATTGGAGATAAGAACAATTCATTACTATAGTTTGCAGCTACCGAACCAGAAGACAAGTAGTACATCGCTAAAGCGATATTTTTCGTGTGCTCTTCAGTAGGATCTTTTTTACCACGTAATGCGATGTAACCATCAACAACAGTAGTAGGGATGTAGCTAGCACCATTGAATGTTGGTACTGGAAGTGGAACGTATTCTGCCTCGATAGATTCCGCTACTGCTGAACCATCATTAGCTTTAATTTTTTCATTGTTCAAGCGTGCAGAGTTTTCAAAGCTTGCTAGACCTTTACCAGTAATCATCGTTTGGCCTGTTAAGAACATGTTCCAACGTTTACCAGCATCGATAGAGCTTAACTCTTTTGGCATAGAACCATCATCAATCAATTGACGAATAGATGTTAGAAGACCTAAGAAGTTTTTACTTGTGTAAGAGAACTTAAGATTTTCATCAAAGTATTCAGGAAGACCTGCAGACTTAGCCATAATGCTCAAATAGTCTTTAGAAGTTACGCCAGCTGTTGCAAACACGAAACCGTAACGAGAAGTATCGCCTTTAGCATCTTTCACCACACCAGCTTTAATCGCTTCACGGAATTCATCATATGTCCAGCCATTTTGTTGAACAGCTTTCCAATCAATACCTGCTTCTTCAAGGAATTGCTTGTTACCACCAATAGAGTGTACTGCCATGTATGCAGGCAAACCGTATTGTGCACCTTCTAGTTGGAAATATTTCATAGGAATTTCATCGTAATCTGCTTTCATCTCATCAGTTAAAGCGTTGTTAATATCTAACAACATACCAAGTGCAGCATATTTAGATGTTGCAGTGGAACCAACCCATGCGATATCTGGTGGAGAACCTGCATTAACTTGAGTGTCTAGCTTTTGTGTCATATCTTCCCAGCTTGCTGGTTCGATTTTTAATGTAAGATGCGGATATAATGCATTGAATTCTTTTTCCATGTCAGCAAAGCGCGCTTGATAGTTAGCTGATGCTGGTGGTAATAACGCAGTAATCGTATCCTTAGCCGCTGCTGGTTCAGAAGTAGGACTATTTGTGTTACCAGAATTTGTAGCAGGAGCATTATTTCCATTGTTCCCGTTGCCGCTACAAGCTGCCAATAATGATACAAGCATTGTTACTGCCAAAAATAGAGTTAAAACACGCGATCTCTTTTTCATAGATAGTAGCCTCCTCAATTTTGAATTGCATCAATACAGCCTAACTACTTACTTCACTTACCATACGCTAATGATGTGATTGCTTGTTTTAAGCGGCCTCCATTTTCATTGAGCGCTTTCTCTGCTTCGAGTGCATCTAACCCCGTCTTAATCATCATTATTGCTAACTTACAATTCATAGATGCCTTTTCAAGTACTTCTGTGGCGGTTGATGAATCTACATCAGTTGTTCTCATAATGATACGAACAGAACGATCTACTAACTTAATGTTGCTAGCCTTCAGGTCAACCATTAGGTTATTATAAGTTTTCCCTAATTTGACCATCGTACATGTGGTTAGCATATTAAGCACTAGCTTCTGAGCAGTACCAGCCTTTAATCGAGTTGAGCCACTAATAGCTTCTGCTCCAACAACAGGTGAGATACAAACATCGACGATCGGTTCAAACTTGGAATCCTTATTGTTACAAACACCAATCGTTGCTGCTCCAAGTTCCTTCGCCCTCGTCAACGCGGCAATTACAAAGTTCGCACTGCCACTCGCCGAGATGCCGATTACTGCATCCTTTTCTGTTATTCCAATACTTTCGATTAAAGCGATACCTTCTTCAGCATCGTCTTCGCACCCTTCAACAGCTTTTCGCAGCGCAATATCACCGCCTGCGATATACCCCTGAACCAAGAGTGGGTCAGTACCAAAGGTAGGAGGACATTCGGAGGCATCTAATACACCTAATCTCCCCGAAGTACCTGCTCCTATGTAAAACATTCTGCCATCATTAGATAATTTATGATGTAGAATATCTACCGCCTTTGCAATGTACGGAATTTCTTTGGCTACAGCTGCGGGCACCAGAGCATCTTGTTGATTCATTAGCTGTACCATTTGCTCCGTAGTACATTCATCAATTATGAATGTCTCTGGATTAACCGCTTCTGTTGTCAATCCCGCAAGGTAGTCATTCATAGTCATCCTCCTCATGCTAGTTAAATGTGACATATTAATTACGAGGAATGTTAGTTTTATTCACATACCTTATAGACACATATTAATACATCATTTTTATCTCGTCAATAGTTTTTGAAATAAAATTTCAACTTGTATTAATATTCTGATGTTTTATTTCATCCCTTTCAAAAGTTATTATACATAATTTGTGAAGCGCTTACAATAGGTTTTTAAAATTATTTATTAAACCGTTTTTATAGTTGTAAATACGCAGTAGTCCGCTTGTGTTAGACAGGCATAATTAATATTTTAGAGCATATATATAACATCTTAATTTAACGTCATAATTGTCACTACTGTATCGATTGGATCACTTGATTTTCAAAATAACATATCAATTTCTAAAATTTTCATCTATTTTTTGTGTGTTAATTTTAATTTCTCTTCCAAATTTCCCATTAATTTTTACATCATCACTGTCAAATTAAACGTTTTCAAAATAGAGATAAGCTGACATCACCTAATCATCTTTATATAAACTGTACCAATAAAACGGACATCATTGCTATCCAATTAATTCCACAACACTAAAATGCTTATAAAAAAGGGATATGCCAAAAGTTAGTTAAAAAACTACTTTTGGCATATCCCTATTAAAACACCTAGAATATTTAATTAATATCTAAGTTTATTCGTTAATATATTATGTGTTTTCGTTAGATACTTTTTAACATGCTCGTATTCTGCACTTGCAACGCCAGCAAACAATATATCTATAATTGTAAGCATCGCAATACGTGATCCCATAGCACCGCTTCGAATTGTAATCTCAGGAGTAGAAATACTTAATACAATATCTGCTCGTTCAGCGAGGACACTTTTATTATATTTAGTAATTGCAATACACTTCGCTTTGTTTTTAAGAGCAATCTCTAGAGCATCAATAATTTCAATTGTTGCACCCGAATTGGAGATGAAAATAGCTACATCGTCCTTCTCAAGTAGCGTTGCTGCAGTAAGCTGACTATGACTATCTGTGTAAGCATGACACATCTTATTAATCCGGGTAAACTTCTGTTCTCCATCCATGCAAATTAATCCTGAAGCACCCGCACCAAAAAATACGATACGCTTACTGTGACACAATAAGTCTACAGCACGGGCAATTTCTTTGCGGTCAATAACACTAAGGGTATCTTCAATAGACTTACAATTGTTCAAAGAGATGTTTGAAATAATTGTCGATAGATCATCACCCGGCTGAATATCTGTATATTGAGCTTTGGGATCCTCATCACGAGAGCCTAAAGAAGCCGATATACTCACAATAAAATTGCGATATCCACTATACCCCATTGTTTTACAAAATCTGAGGACAGATGCATCGCTCGTTTTACTACCTTGAGCTAGCTCCTTAATCGAGAGGTGAGGAATTTCCTCCGTGTTCTCCAAAATATAATCTCCAACCAGTCTTTCTACAGGCGTAAGACTATCTCTCATCTCACGAATTTTAATTAGTATATTGTCATTTAGACTCATAATCTACCTACTCTAGTTTTTATTGACCCCATAGAGGTACTTTTATTCATAGTCATATAATAAGCAAAATCTATTACCTATTTCAACTATAATAACATATAACATAAATTGTAATTTTATAGCTATTTCGAGAATATCATTCGTTCATGCAAAAAGTCAACAATATGCATCGCGGTCATCGGTTGCTCTGGCTTGTGCTTTTCAATACCAAGCTTCATCTGTAATAAACAACCGGGATTACTCGTTAACATATAGCTAGCTGCCGTTTGGTTAGCATATTCCATTTTATGTTCTAATATTGTTCCTGCCATTTCAGGCTGTACAACATTATATACTCCTGCCGAGCCACAGCAGCTATCTGATTCGACCATTTCGATATATTCTGCATTTTCTATCTGCTTCATCAACGTACGAGGAGCACTAGATCCCTTCATGACATTACGCAAATGACATGAGTCCTGATAAGTCACCTTGACCTTCTGTTGATCGCTACTTGCTATCTTCTGATCGAATCTTGGAATACGTCCTTTTTCCACAACTAATGTGCTTACATCAATAACACGAGAAGCAAACCATGCTGCATTCTCGCTATACTTCTGATCATCCTTCATCAGATGATCATATTCCACTAATATTGCTCCGCATCCACCTGCATTCGATACAATATAATCGACATTAAGCGACTTAAACGTGTCAATATTAACTGCAGCAAGCTCTCGAGCATCATTCATTTCACCACTATGTGCATGAAGGGCACCACAGCATACTTGACTCTTTGGAATGTATACATCAAAACCAGCAGCTGATAACAGTTCTACTGTATTGACATTCGTATTAGCAAACATGACATCCATAATACAGCCACGGAACATCGCAACTTTAGCAATTGCTTCACCTTTGGCTGGGTAAAACTCTCCAAGTCTCTCTACTACACCTTTTGAGCTAGCTGGTGGCAAAATCCCTTCCATTTCTGCTAGATGATCTGGAAATAGCTTCATCATTCCAGTAGATTTAGCGACCTTTTGCAGTCCTGACTTCTGATAGAACGCAAGTGACCCACCAAGCAATTTCATTGCGCCACGTTTCGGGAATAGCGTTCTGAATATTGTTTTTCGCATAACTTTTACAGGCAATGAATGTTTTGCATGCTCTTCTATCGCTTCTTTCGTTTGCTCAATTAATTGACCGTACTTAACGTCAGCAGGACATGCTGGTTCACATGCACGGCAGCCTAAGCATAAGTTCATCTGATCCTCAAATTGTTGATCTGGAACCATTAGTCCATCCACTGCTGCCTTCATCAGCGCAATTCTCCCGCGTGGTGATGCTGGTTCCATACCTGTTTCCTTAAAAGTTGGACAAGCTGGTAAGCAGAAGCCACAGCGCATACAATTTGTAAGCTGATCATAATCAAGCTTTTCCAACAATGTGCGTGCTAGAGGGTTCGTATGTTCGATTGTAGGTTTACCTAGAGTACTAGCCATGTTGTATCACCACTCTCTTCTTCGTTTCCTTTGCAAAAACTTTACCAGGATTGAGTATGTTAAGCGGATCGAATGCTACTTTAATTCCTTTCATTACTTCAATCCCAGCAGCTCCAACTTTCCATTCCAAATAAGGTGCTTTTACAACACCGACACCATGTTCACCTGTAATTGTTCCGCCTAACTCAATCGCAGCTTCAAAAATTTCAGCAAATGCTTCTTCAACGCGATGTACTTCTTCATGATCTCTGGCATCTGTCGTTGCAGTAGGATGTAGATTTCCATCTCCCGCATGTCCAAACGTAGCAATATTTACATTATGCTTTTGTGCAATAGCATTTGTGCGCAGTATCATGTCGGCAATTTTGGAGCGTGGCACAGTAGCATCTTCAAGTATTGTCGTCGGACGCAAGCGGGCAAGAGCTGTAAATGCACTGCGCCTTGCAGTTAATAGCTTTTCAGCTTCTTCTCGAGTAGCGGCAATCTCAATACGATCAGCCTGCTCTTCTTTGCAAATGTTAAAGATTGTATCAATATCACGCTCGACCATTTCTGGCTCGCCGTCTTGTTCAATAATTAGTATCGCTGCCATATCTAGTGGCAAACCAATTTTAGCGAAATCATCTACGACACGAATCGTCGTATTGTCCAATATTTCTAATGTGGCCGGAATAATCTGCCCCTTAATAATTTTAGAAACAGTACGGGCTGCACCATAAATATCTTTATACATAGCAATCATCGTTTTTTTCGTTTTTGGCTGTGGAATGAGCTTTAGAATAGCTTCAGTAATAACCGCTAATGTCCCCTCGGAGCCAACGAGCAACTTCGTCAAGTCGTAACCGGCAACATCTTTCGTAAGTTTCCCACCTGTATGAATAACAGAACCATTAGGCAATACAGCAGTCAATCCTAGTACATAGTCCTTTGTCGTACCATACTTTAGTCCTCGTAGTCCACCTGAGCACTCCGCTATATTGCCACCTATTGTTGAGATTTTCATACTACTAGGGTCTGGTGGGTAGAAAAGTCCCATGCCTTCAACATGAGCAATAAACTTTCCGGTAATAGCACCTGGCTGAACCGTTGCTGTTAAGTTTTCCATATCTATTTCAAGAATTTTGTTCATACGATGCATAACCATAACGATTCCACCCTGCAGTGGTGTAGTACCACCACAAAGATTGGAGCCTGAACCTCTAGTAATAATAGGAATAAGAGAAGCGCTTGCAATTTTCATAATTTCACACACTTGCTCTGTCGTTTCTGGATAGATAACTCCATCAGGTAATGCTTGTAGCATGGGCGTACCATCATAGGAATGAGCAACTAATGCCTCTTGATCCGTTCTAAAATACTTTTCTCCGACAATTTCTCGTAATTGTTTGGCTAAAACTTCATTCAACATTGAACAATCCCCCTAATTGTAAAGTAGACAGGTCATCTGATGACTTTGTGTTGATTATAGCTTAATTACGTTGTACAGTATAGTCAATACAATATTTTTTTGGAGGAAAGCTATGCAACCGATAAAGGTCGAAGCAGAAAAGGGACATGAAATTGTTCAACGTGTAATCCTTTCACAAATAGAGGATGGCAGTTTGCAACCCGGTCAAAAATTACCGTCTGTTGTAGACTTAAGCACCTCCTTCGGAGTAGGTCGCTCGACGATTCGCGAAGCGATTAGTGCACTAAAAGCAATGGGATGGATAGATGTGAAACATGGCGGCGGCACATTTGTAAGTAAGGTACTTCCTACACTACAAAGTAACTCACGCGATCCTTTTGAGGGAGCCGAGAATATAAAAGAAATATTGGAAGTTCGTATTTGGCTTGAAAGTGGTTCAGCTTCATTAGCTGCGGAACATCGTAATGATGCTGATATAACTCGGTTACAACATATTATATCGACGATGCAGCAAGCTGTAGAACTTGATGATACACAAATGAGTGAGCAAGCAGATATTGATTTTCATCTTGCCATTGCAGCTGCGTCACATAACGAACTGCTCAATACATTAATGAGCTCACTAACGAGTAAACTTACCGAAACGATGGGAAAAACAAGACAACTATGGTTTTTCGAAGATAAATCTTCTAATACGTTACTGCTGAATGAGCATCAGGCGATTAGTAATGCAATCATTGCTCAAGATCAATTGCTTGCTAGTAAGCTTATGATGTCTCATCTGCAAAAGGTTGAAAAAGTACTGAAACGTAATGGAAAGTGAACAGTTCTAGTTACACAATTAATGAATTTATCGTCCCTTTAGATAGAAAAAGACAAAGTGCAATCAATAGAACTGGGTTAAGTCCCCAATTCTGCACTTTGTCTTTTTCTGAACATGTATCGATCAGTATCTTCTTATAATAACTACAAAACTTATTTCATTTTATAATTTTAATAAATCCACATGAATTTTAACTACCGCTTTTTTAATTGTCCCTGCTTGTCCCATACCAGGTCTATGAATATCGTTCGGGAAAAATATAGCGAACATACCAGGCTTAAGATGAAGTAAGATTTCATCTGATGCAGGTGCATACAGTGCATAATCCTGTTCGCTATCATAGTCTTTAGCTGCCATAATACCATCGCTTAGTGAAAAGTAACCAATGGTCTCTTCACCTTCAATCAAATATTGCAGATCAATATAGCTTTCATGCTTCTCAGCAAGATGATCTTCAGATGATTTAGCATGGAATTCCATAATGGATACATACATAAGATCTCCATTAATCTCAGTGCGTCCTAGAGGAGGATTATCTTTTAGTATTCTTTGAAGTTCCTCCATTGCGCGCACGATGACTTTATTCTCATATTTACTTTGAAAATCCCATGATGACATACTTCCTAGAATCATAATCTATTCCTCCAATATCGAATATCTCGCTATAATATAGAAGCATTGCAAACGTCACAATAGATTAAAGTAATTTGACGGTTACTGATTCGGCTGTTTGCCCCTTATTTGCTATCGACTGCTCATATGTTCTCTTAAAATATTCAATATACAATACGTCCAGTAAATATAGCTGTGAAATCTTCGCTGATAAAGAACCGCTCTGTAGAGGCCCTTCATTTGCGCCACATAGCAACGTGAGGTCGGAATAGGAGGTAAGTGGTGACTTCTCGAATCTTGTTATTGAGATGACGGTCGCTCCAGATTCTTTTGCCTTCATCGCCACTTCAATCGTATCCTTTGTCGAACCCGAGTAAGAGATAATTACAGCTACATCTCGCTTTGTCATCAAAGCTGCGGACATCATCTGAAGGTGAGAGTCAATTGTACATTCTGTTTTGTTAGTGATACGCATAAATTTAATTTTTGCTTCCATTGCCGTCATTAATGAAGAACCTACTCCAAAAAAAACAACTTTTTCTGCCTGAACAAAATAATCAATCGCTTGTTCCATTTTTTTGTGATCTATTAAATTATAAGTTTCGTTCAATGCACTTATGTTTGATGACAGCACTTTAGAGGCCACTTGACCCAAAGTATCATTCATTAAAATCTTATCTGTTAGTTGTGGAATCTCATTCTCTGCAGTGATGCTGTGTGCAAGGGCAATCTTAAAATCTTGATATCCCTTATAACTTAATGATTTACAAAATCTAAATATACTAGATTCTCCTACATTGCAAGCATCTGCGAGGTCAGTAATTGACATATATACAACCTCTTTTGCATTATCGAGAATATAGTCAGCAACTTTTACTTCTGACTTGGTCAGATTATTATACTTTGAATGGATTGTAGTAAATATATTCATTGCGCGCACCCGATCACCTCCGTTTATTTCATACGTTCAACGTAAAAATAATGAAGCTGCGCCTAACAGACCAGCTTTGTTCCCAAGGGAAGCCTTGAGAATTTTCACATTCGCAAAGCTTGCCATTATCAAATCTTTTGTTTGCTTTTCAACTAATTCAACTAATGTCTCGCGCTCCATTACTCCACCCCCTACAATAATAGCAGCGGGATTAAAAATATGGATGAGTGATGCAAGTCCCGAAGAAACTTCAGTTATCCAGCATTCAAGAATTTGATCGAGTTGTTCATTACCTATTCCTATTTTATCAAAAAAAACTTTTCCGTCTACAACTTCCGGATCAACTTCATTCGCCATACGAACTAATGCTGTCGTCGAGGCAAAAGATTCATAATAGGATTGTCTCACATTATCACCAGTTCGAGATAGTGAATGAGTGAAAATATGACCGAACTCGGCCGCCGACCCATTAGCTCCTCGATAGATTTGACGATTGATTACGATCGAGCCACCAATGCCAGTACCGAAGGTTAAACAAATAAAATCATTATACGATGAAGCTGCACCAAAGTGAGTTTCACCCAGTGCAGCAGCATTGACATCGTTCTCTACCTTTACAGGTTTATGAAATACATTTTCAAGGATCTCCCTAATTTTCATTCCAGTGTAATCAGGAATATTAGCATTCGCATAGGAAATGTATCCTTCCTCTGCATTCACTTGTCCAGCTGTGCTAATAGCAATAGCATCAAAATCTTCGTACTCTTTTATCTTCAGAATAAGTTTTTCCATGAGATGGGGTCCGCCCAATTGCGCTTCGGTTGAGTATTCAATAAATTGATGAATATTTCCCTGTTCATCGCAAATGCCCATTTTCGTTTTTGTTCCGCCTATATCAGCCGCTAATATTTTCATACCCATCGTCTAATCAATGACCTTAGCAAATCTTTTAGTAATATCCATAGGTCTCGTAATGGCAGATCCAACCACGGCTGTATGGATTCCTAGGTCAAATAATCGTTTTAATTGTTCGGGGGTCGAAATTCCGCCTTCTGCTATAACTGGAACAGATAAATTATTAACTAGCTTCTCAACCAAATCAAAATCAGGAAGAGCATTTCCCTTCGTTTCTTCCGTATACCCACTTAACGTAGTACCTACAATATCAAATCCTAGTTCAACAGCTGTGACTGCTTCCTCATATGTGGAGCAATCCGCCATAAAAAGTTGATCTTTGTACTTGTCTCTAATGATAGGGAATAGTTCAGTAATAGTAGAACCATCAGGTCTAATTCGATTAGTAGCATCCATTGCGATAATGTCTACACCTTCTCTATAAAGCTCATCGACTTCTTTAATGGTTGGTGTGATAAATACAGGGCATTCACCATAAACCTCTTTAATTATACCGATCATTGGTAAATTAACAGTCGTTTTAATTTCCTTTATATCTACAACACTGTTAGCTCGAATTCCTGACGCTCCTCCTAAAAATGCTGCATATGCCATTCTACCCATAATAAAAGGACTATGCAAAGGCTCATTAGGTAATGCTTGACAAGAAACGATTAACTTTTTGTTTATATTTTCTAGTACGTTTCTTTTCATGTTCATTGGTTTCCACTCCACATTTAATTATTTTTTCTCTTACTCCTTGACTGCTCCAGCAGTCATTCCTTGAGTGAAGTACTTTTGGAATAATAAGAAAATAATAAGCATTGGAATTGCGGCAACAGTAGCTCCCGCCATTTTATAAGCAAAGTTTGGATTAAGGTCTTGCATCAATGTCGCAGTACCTACCATTAACGTTTTCATATTTTTCTCTTGTCCAATGACTAATTGCCACAAGTAATCATTCCATACTTGAACAAAGTTCAATATAAATAATGCTCCGATACCTGGCTTTATAATTGGTAGCATAATTTGAAGGAAGGTTCTCCATTCTCCGGCACCATCAATTCTAGATGCTTCTCTCAATGCATTAGGCGTTGCATCAAAAAAACCTTTTAAGAGGAAGACACCAAATGCAGTAGCTACGTTAGGCCATATCATCCCTTGATAGCTATTTACCATTCCAAAATCTTGGATGATTCGGAACAATGGTACGATCATAATTTCTTTAGGAATCATTAAACTCGATATAAAGATAATAAATATTATATTTTTGCCTTTGAAATTAATTTTGGAGAATGCATATGCCGCCATTGCTCCTACTGCAATAACTAGAATTGTAGTTACTCCAGATACTAATACACTATTAAATGCCCATCTTGCTGCAGGTTGACTTTGGAATACATCCATATAATTTGAGAACGTAATGGTCGTTGGCAACCAGTCTGGCGGCATTTTGACAACATCCGAACTATTTTTAAGGGAGCTTGTAATCAGCCAATATAATGGAAACAAGTTAATAATCGCGAAGAGGGTCACGACCACATTCGTTACAACATCAAACAGCTCCATTTTTTTCTTCTTGTTGCTATTATCGTGTGACATGCTGATTATCCCTCACTTTACATATCTTTAATCAAAGCTCGTAACTGAGGTACTGATAACAATAACGTAATTAGGAACATAATAACCCCAACAGCCGAAGCTACACCGAGTTGATTATATTTGAATGCGTTATTATATAAATAGTACATTAATGTTACAGAGGCATTGTTTGGTCCGCCGCCCGTTAATAGTTGAATAACGACGAAGATTTTCAAAACTGCAATGATGTTAATAATAGCAATATAAATGGTAGTTGAACTTACTGAAGGAATGAGTATTTTTGTAATGACATGCCATCTGTTTGCTCCATCCACTTCTGCTGCCTCAAACAAATCTTTAGGCACACCAACCATTGCTGCGATATAAAGAATAATGGCTTGCCCAACATTAGTTGCAAATGTTACGAATATAATAACCGGCAAAACCGTTGTTGTTTTCCCAAGTAGATTGACTGTACCAAGGTTCATTTCTTGAGAAAAATAAGAAATTAAACCGTTAGCAGGATTCAATAAAAAGCTCCAAACCATACTCATGACTACCATTGATACCATTACGGGCACATAATAACTACCTCTAATAAATGAAACATACTTTGCATTTTTGTCGAATACAGCAGATGACACGAAAAGTGCAAAACCTACTGTAAGGACAACAATAAATACTACAAAAACAACGGTATTGAGTAGTGCTTTGAAGAATATAGGATCATTAAATAACGTGACGTAATTATCCAGTCCAACAAACTTCTCGCTCGTATAATTGATCTGATACAGGCTGAGCCTTATGCCTTCAAATATCGGATAGACCAAGAAAACTAGAAAAATCAACATTTGAGGCGAGATAAACAAATAGCCGGTAAGACTTTCTTTAATGGATTGATTACGCAGTTTCATATCTCGTTCCTTTCTAATTACCAGTCTTGAGATCATATTGATCTCAAGACTAATAATCGATCATGGTTAGTTGATTTACTTTTGATAGATAATTGAGCTTGCTTTATTGCTTTGAATCACATTGTTTCCTTTTTCTTGATAATCCTTCACAGCTTGCTCCGCTGTTTTTGAACCAATATACAGTGCTTGCAATTCTGGATATAGTACTTCTCTTAATTGACTATATCCTGGAACGTTACCAGTGAAGTTGAATAAGTATTGCGAGTTAGCATCATAAGCTGCAAATAATGGATTATCGTTTTTGAACTCTTCAACTACAGAACTTCTTACTGGAATACTATTTTTAGATGATTTCACTAATTCAGGATCAGACGAGAAGAATTTAACGAATTCTTTAGCTACTTCTACTCTTTTCTCATCGTTAGACTGGAATACACTTGCACCGACTACATAGGTAAACGATAGTGGATCTCCACTTTCAGATGGTACGTTAGCTAGACGAATATCGAATTTATTCGTTTTGCCACTTGCCATATCAGCCTTAATATTATTGAACAATACCGGGTTCGTAAAACTAATAGCTAACTGTTGATTTTGGAACATACCATTAACATCGTTAGAAGATACTGATTCAGGACCAGGATTCGTGTATCCTGCATCTTTAATTTTTTTCAACCAAGAGGCAGCTTTAACGCCATTAGCATCGTCAAGCACAACATTACCTTCTTCATCGAAGAACGTATTGCCAAACATTCTCATGTAAGCAAGGTTCCATGTATCGCCTTGAGTATTCATAGCGTATAACGCCATTGGATAAGCATTTGAATATTTGTCTTTAGGTAAATTATTTTTTAGACCTTCTAGTATCTCTTCGTATTCTGCTAGAGTCCAGGTCTGAATATCATTTTCGCCACCGATATATTTTTCTAAGCCAGCTGCTTTCAGCATATCCGCGTTATATACTAACGTACCTGGATTATGCTGGAACGGATAGAAATAAACATCATCTCCAAAAGTTACTGCGTCCCAATAGCTTTGAGCAATATCTGACTTAGCCGCTTCATCTACAATGTCCGTAAGTGGTACCATTGCGCCACGGTGAACATAGTCGCCCATTGCAAAAACGCTTTCAAAAAATACATCTGGAGGAGTACTACTACTCAAGTTTACGTTGAGTAACTGATCTCGTTGATCGCCAGCAATAACTTCTACATTCACTTTTACATCATATTTGTCATATTGTTTTGTAAATTTCTCAGCTGCATATTTCATAAAGCTATCATAGTCCGCACCAGATTCCGAGGCATCCAAAACGCCTTTCCATTGAGGTGTCAGCCAAACTTTTAGCTCCACTTTTTCTTTCTTACCTGAGGTGTCTCCACCAGTATTAGTTCCTGAATTGTTGTTACCCGAACATCCCGCAAGCATTGTAGTTAACATGATTAGAGCAATAATAGTAGTTAGGAAGCGTTTTCTTTTCATCTAATATCTACCCCTCTATTTAATTATCTGTAGATTGACCTTATATAAAGTCATTTGCTGACAACTATCTACTTTCTTGTTCAAGCAACATATTTCATAGATGATGAGACTTGTACTTATTGTCTCCTCATTAGAATTAATTAGTGTAACGTTCGATCGTTTCATCAATCATTGTAATAATGCCATCAATTGAAGCCATATCATCATTTGTTATACCTTCAAGTGGACCTCTAACACTACCAACATTAACTCCACGTCTATTCAAAACCTCTTTAATAACCGCGTACATTGAACCTTGTTGTGAACATAAAGCAATAATGATGTCGTTAATATCACTTTGCATTCTTTTCGCTTCTTCAAATTTTCCTTGTTGAACAAATTGATTAGCTAATAAGAATAGTTCAGGCATTGCTCCATAAGTTCCACCAATACCAGCATCGGCACCCATTAGTCTACCCGCAACATACTGTTCATCTGGTCCGTTAAATACAACCACATCGTCTCCACCAACTTTTTTGAAACGTTCAATATCCATCGTTGGCATTGAGGAGTTTTTAACACCAATAACTTTCTTATTCATTAGAAGCTTCTCAAACAATGCAGGTGTTAACGTGTAACCTGTAGTTTGAGGAATATTATAGATGATGAAATCTAGCGGAGTTGCATCAATAATGGCACTCCAGTATTTATATACAGCATTGTCTGGTAGCTTGAAGTAGATCGGAGGGATTGCAGATAATGCATCATATCCCAGTTCTGCTGCATGCTTTGCCAATTCAATACTATCTCTCGTAGAAGGTGCTCCAACATGAGCGATGAGCGTCATTTTTCCTTTCAAGTTATCCGCTACATAAGAGAGTACTGCTTTACGTTCATCCAAATTTTGATAAATACATTCCCCAGAACTTCCCCCTACATAAACACCTTGAACTTGCTTTTCATACAAATAATCGCATAACGCTTTCGTACGAGTTTCCGAGATATTACCTTCGTCATCATAGCAAGCATAAAACGCTGGTATAATCCCATGAAATTTTTCTAAACTCATTGAAATCCCTCCTGAAGTCTATAGTATTAGGCAAAAACAATATATCATACATTTTATACTTTGTAAATTAATTTCACCAAAAACTAATTTATGAAAAATATTTCCGCCGAATTTCTACGCATAATTTCATTTAATGTTTAAAATAATATTCAGAATAATAATTTGGATAAGAATAAAAAGAAGCCCTTCTACTGATGTAGAGGAAGGCTTCTTGCTACTTTTGCATGAACGGTTATTTATACTTACGGGCTGCTTTTCCATTTTTCTTGATATAACGGTATCGTGATTTGTACTGCCGTCCCGATACCATAGCCACTCCAAATAGACACTCCATATGGATGTCCGAAGTGAAGCTTAATTCGTTCATGCACATTATGTATGCCATAGCCACGCTGTGAATTATGTTCATCATTAATTTGCAATAGTCTCTCCCGCTTCATCCCAATACCATTGTCTATAATTTTAAATACAATATGATTTTCCTCTAGATAAGCAAGCACTCGAATATGAAGGGCTGCCCGGAATATAGCATGCTCAAATATATTTTCCAGAAACGGCTGCAATATTAATTTAATCGTATCGTAACCATATATGGATGGATCAATATCATATGAGATTGTAAATTGATCGCCAAATTTGATGCTCTGAATATCAAGATAAGCCTGTGCCTGTTCTATTTCCTTCGTAATAGGGATAATCATTTTCCCTTGATTCAAAGTTAAGCGATAAAACTTTGCAAGACCTCGAACAACTTGATCCTGCTTTTCCCATTGCTGAAATTTTCCTAAGCGACTAATCGATGACAATGTATTGTACAAAAAGTGAGGATTAATTTGCGCCTGTAAAGATTCTAACTCTGCTTCCTTCTTAGCCAAATTAGCAACGTATACTTCTTGAATTAATTGATTCATATCACTGGTCATTTCATTAAAGGCTTCCGCAATATCACTGAATTCATCATGACCAGAATAATTTATTCTTTTATCTAGACGATCCTCTCTAAATTGACGAAGCGATGTTATTATTTTAAATACTCGTTTGGAGAAATAATGTGAAATAACTGCACTAAATAGTATTACGACAATGATTGCAATAAGTCCAACACCAACCGTTACCCACTTAACTGCGGCAATTCCTTCCTCAAAGTCTTTCTTGGGAATAAGTGCTATAATTCTCCAATTCAGAGAATCTAGAGACTCTTCAATAATCATATGCGAATCCTGCCAATTTGCAGCTTTATAAGCTGTTATATCTAGTTCACCTGCATGTGAGCTCGTATATACAACTTGTTGTTGCTGATCTACGATTAATATCGTACTACTTGTAGTTAACCTTTCATAATTAACACTGCTGAATACATCGTTTAGCTTTGCCGTTACTCTAATAGCACCAATGTTTGTCCGCTTATGATGATTAAACAATTTACGAAAAACTGATATCTGATCATTCTGATAATCATCTTGGAATTGTCCCCACAATAATCGATCATCTATAAATTTGGAATTACTCTTATATGGTTCCTTCCACCACTCTTGACCAGTAATACGACTATAGTGATATATTTCATATTCGCTAAGCCGATTAAGCAGATCAATAACATCTCGATTCATTTGGTAAACCTCGGGAAAGTCTCTATTTGCTATGTATAAGCGTATTAATGCACGATAAGGAATTAGATTGTTTGAATTTTGTAGCTTTGGAATAAAGTAGTCAGTCGTAAGCTGGTACACTTCATAGCCACTAGGCTGCTCTAGATATTGCTGAAACATGTAATCATAATAAAACTGATCTGTAACGCGAGTAAAGTTATTCGTCTGATATTCTATGTTTTCCTTCATTTGTACTAGTGTTCCTTGCATTGTAGATCCTGTTTGTTCTTTTACTGCAGTGATCGACTTAACATAAGAAACATAGCCAATAATACCGACAGGTACAATAATTAATACGATATAAGAAATAAGCAGCTTTATCCCAAATGGGATATACTTTTTCGTTAACATTGCTTCCTGTAATCACCTGCGGTCAAGCCTGTGAATTCCTTGAACTGTTTACCAAAGTAAGTTAAATCCTTGTAGCCTATCATTTGAGCTACCTCATAAACTTTAACTTTTGGATCTCTTAATAGCTGCTTAGCCTTTTCCATCCGAACATTCGTTAAATACTCATTAAATCCCTCTCCTAGCTCTGCACGAAATAGCTGTCCCAAATAGTTAGGTGAAAAGGAAAAGTGTTGCGCGACTTCCTTTAATGAAATGCTCCCATCTATATTAAGCATGACATATGCCTGTATTTCTTGTACTAACTTCATATTTTTACGCATTTTTTTATAATGCAATGTCTCGGAAATTTCGAAAACTTTTTTTCTGAACCAGCTATGAATGTCATCTATCGTTTCGAATTGCATAATAATACCCCAATGATCCCAATCCATATTTAACATCTCATGTATATTCTCATTATGTTCATTTAAATAATGCTCCACTTTATTGACGACATAAAGAGAATAATGATATACCGTAATTTGTTGCTTTAATTGATGAGCATGTAAAAAAATATCTTCCATCACATCAACTATGCCTACTAAATCGTAATTAGAAATCGCTGCAAATAGTTGATGCATCTTATTGTCTAAATTATGGGAAAGCTGCTGAGAGCATGTATCCTTCTCTTCATACCTGAGAACCATACCTTTCCCTCTATTAATTTTCATATCGAGTGCCTGCTTAGCCTTCTGATAGCTTTCATGTAACTGCACCAGATTAATAACAGGAGATCCAACACCGATCGTAATGGATAGTTCAAACTTCAATTGAACCTCATGAATCCAATTCACAAGCTGATCGACTTGATGAGTAGGAATGACAAAAGCAAACCTGAATTGTTCCATCTGACAATAATGTTCAATGTTCATTAAGCTGCCAATCACAATTAAATATTGGTACAATTGCTCCGTAAGTATAGTCTTTTCCTCGTCACTATAGCTGCTTAGCTTCCACTTCATATCATCAATTTCAACAATTGCCACATGAACAAATATATCGTATTGCTGCTGTAAGCTCTCAAACATTTGTGGTTCATTTGCACCCATGAAGCAACGCCGAAGTAATTCCTGCTTCACATAGACCATTGAATGCTCCATTGTCTGAACCTTATTAAGTTGCTGGTTCACAGAAGTAAGTTCTCTTTCAATTTTACGAAGTACTTCTAGCAGTTCAACATCATCCACAGGCTTAAGCACATAGCTGCTAGCATTCATTGAAATAGCTTTTTTGGCATAATGAAAATCCTCGTAGCCTGTTGTGAAAATAATTTTAAGATTGCATTGTATGACCAATGCTTTCTCCGCTAGCTCTAACCCCGACATAATAGGCATTCTTATATCTGAAACTAATATATCAATACTATTCTGCTCGATATATTCTAGCGCCGAGAAGGCTTCACGAAAGGTTGCAACAACTTCCATATTAAGCGATGTCCATGGAACAAAATGATGTAATCCTTCGAGATCAATCTGTTCATCATCAACTAGCACCACTCTATACATGCTGTCACCCTCCTTATATTAAATAGAATAGAAGGGGGAATGCATAGGCACCCCCCCAATTTCTATTAATTGGCATTCGTACGCTTAACGTTCTCCTGCCATTTTTCAGTACGGTATTTCAATGCATCATTATAACCTAGCTGTACAGTTTCCTTTTTTGCTTGCTCAATCAATGCAAGAACATCTGCTTCACTCTTAGCGAATAAGATTTTTCCCACATACTCAGTAATAATACCTGCTTCACCATCAGCTACTTGCTTCTGGATAATACCTAGATCAGTGTCTGGAGCTGGATCAATATTATTGAATTCAGTTACATTTTTAGAAGTTTTCCATGCAACGTTTGTTTGAGCTGTTACGCCCCAATTACGTTTATCTTCAGGTAGCGCTAACTCAATTTTTGTTTTTGCAGTATCTACAAAAGTAGCATTTCCTGCCCATACATAAGCTTCAAGCTTTTGCTCATCCTTAACATCATCCGCGGTGTTATACCATGCATCGTTAGGGATTGGACTACCATCTTCATCAATTTCATCATAGTATAGACCTTGAGGTCCAAAGAACATAATACGTTGTCCCTCTTCACCAGTCATCCAATCCAAATAAGCGAAGATACCTTCTGGATTTTCTGCACTTGTTGTAATAACGTTAACATTCCAACCAAGCGTGTTATATCCGTTAGGATATACTTTGTTTTTGTCTACGCCTTCTTTATGAATTGGCCAGATCATATGATAACCGCCATCTGGATCAATGGATTTCCAAGCATTATTACCTTCACGACCTTCATTTGTTGTGTTCGTTCCAATAATAACAGCTACACGACCAGAGTTAAGCTTCTCTTGTACTTGATCGTTTGTTTGAGTTAAAGCATCTTGAGTCATAAGACCTTCACGGAATAACTTATTAGAGTAAACCATTGTTTCTACCCAAGCATCATTTTCAAGAATAGATTTCAACTCATTACCTTCTGGATATGCCTTCATTTGTGCATACGATACAGGAGAATCCTCTGCAAATCCAGCAAACATAGCATCAAGACCAGAAGCTTTTCTACCAACTTCCAAAGGAACAACGTTTTTATAATTTGCTTTTACAAGTTTTAAGTATTCATATAAGTCATCAAATGTTTCTAGCTTAGGC
Source organism: Candidatus Pristimantibacillus lignocellulolyticus (assembly GCA_023639215.1). Classification (NCBI taxonomy): domain Bacteria; kingdom Bacillati; phylum Bacillota; class Bacilli; order Caryophanales; family Paenibacillaceae; genus Pristimantibacillus (SeqCode); species Pristimantibacillus lignocellulolyticus (SeqCode). The sequence continues at coordinate 2,626,137 of CP097899.1, read as the reverse complement.
TCGCCAAGCTCTTTGTAAATTTTAGTGTTAACTACCCAGCCACCGTTTCCGTTTGGTGCAGATGTGTACCAGTTAGGGAACTGATAAAGCTTACCATCCTCAGAACGAAGCATGTTTAATGTTTCTTCCCCAGCAAGACGCTTAAGATTAGGATATTTATCTAAGTAATCATCAAGAGGCACTAAAACTCCTGCACTACGTAAGCGCTCTACTTCTTGACCACGATCCATCATAATTGCACCTGGAAGTTCTCCAGAAACAATCATCGTACTTAACTTCTGTTCAGCAGCACCGCCTGATTGAATTGGCGTTACATTTACTTTCAGATTATCCGTTACCCACTTACTGTTCGGATTCACGCCCCAAGGCTCAGTTGTCCACCAGTCATAGTGTACATAGTAAGAAAAATTGACTGGCTCTTCTCCTAATTTGAATGTAGTTACGGCTTCTTCTCCTTGCTCCTGACCTGCTGGAGTGGAAGTTGGTTTGTTCGTGCTAGCAGGCTTGTTAGAACTTTCTGAGCATCCTGCAAGAATAGATGTAAGCAATATCGTTGTTGTTAATAGCAATACCCCTAATTTATTTCTTTTCATAATAGGGTGAGCTCCCTTCTTTCTTTAATTTTTATTAAAAATTGCCAACTTGTAAAGGTAGCAAATTTTAAATAGATGTAGTCATCCTTTCAAAGATCCTACTAATACCCCTTTAACGAAGTACTTTTGAACAAAAGGATATACAGCGATGATTGGTAATGTTGCTACAATCATCGTAGCCATTGTTAGAGATTTACTTGTTACACTCTTCTTTAGACTCAATATATCGCCTGCAGCTGAACTTCCTGTTACTGCAGCATTAAGCGCCTCAGACATCGTGTTGGATCTCAAGATTTGTTGTAATAATGCTTGAATTGGGTATAGCTCTGTCTTATCAATAAAGATAATGACATTGAACCAATCATTCCAATGGAATACGGCAGTGAATAAGCCAAGCGTTGCAAAAACTGGTCCTGATAAAGGTAAAATAATTCTGAAGAAAATACCGAATGTGTCGCATCCATCTATTTTGGCTGATTCCTCTAATTCACCAGGAATCTCACGGAAAAATGTTCGGAATATAATCATATTAAATACACTAACTGCGAATGGAATAACCAGCACCCAAAAAGTATTCATGAGATTCAACTCTCTATTAACTAGGAAGAACGGAATTAGTCCTCCATTGAAGTACATCGTGATAACCGCAAAAATCATATAATATTTTTTCCCGATAACTCCTTTAACCGCTAATCCATAAGCAAACATCGAGGTTAAAGCTATCGATAAAAAAGTACCTGCTACTGTACGAAATATAGAGATGAAGAAAGAATCTAGAATACGCTGATCACGTAATACTACGTAGTAGTTATCCAGTGTAAACTTTCTAGGCCAGAATGTTATACCACCAAGTGACGTATCTTGACCTACATTGAATGAAATAACTAACGAGTTCCAAAACGGATAAAAGCTAACAAAAGCTAGTATAGTTAAGCTAGTATATATAAAAACGTTAACAACTTTATCTCCTGTGCTCAGTCTCACAGCTAGCGCCTCCCTATCGAAATTGCTGTCATTATGATTAAACTTCTACCACAAGCTATTACCTGAACGCCTTGCAAGAGTATTAGCAAGTGTAAGAAGAGCGACGCTAATTACCGCTTTAAATAATCCAACGGCTGTAGCATAAGAGTATCGCTGACTCATAAGTCCTACCTTATATGAATAAGTATCAATTACCTCAGCAACATCTCTTAAAATAGGATGTGAGCCAAGAAGTAATAAATCTTCAAATCCAGCATTGAGCAGATTACCGATATTCAGAATCATGAAAATAATAATAACTGGCATGATGGAAGGAATCGTAATAAGAAAAATCTGCTTCAATCGACTTGCACCATCAATAGCTGCCGCTTCATATAAATTAGGATTAATTCCAGCAATTGCAGCGATATAAACGATAGAGCTGAACCCTATTTCTTTCCATAAGTTGGTTCCTATAATAATTGTCCAGAAATGTTCTGCTTCTGATAGAAAGTTAATCGGCTGATCTATTAAACCAATGGATTGAAGGAAAATGTTCAAGCTTCCGTTATCTACAGAAAGAATTGAATTCACAAAGCCAACAACGATAACCCAAGACAAAAAGTGAGGTAAGTAGCTTATCGTTTGTACGATTCGCTTAAAGAACATTTTATTAACCTCATTAAGCATTAACGCCAAAATGATCGGCGCAGGAAAGCAAATTAATAGCTTAAGACCACTAATGACTAACGTATTACGAATAACAGTTACAAAATCTCTAGAATGAAAAAATGCATCGAAGTGTTTGAATCCAACCCACTCACTAGCGAAAAACCCTTTGAAAATGTTGTAATCCTGGAAAGACATCAATACTCCATACATCGGAATATAGTTAAATACAAAAATAAATAGTAACCCTGGAAATATCATAAGCTGGACTTGCCATTGTCCCAAAAATCTAAGTAACTTGGAATCTGATTTTCTCTTCTGCACTGGCAATACATTATTCTCTAGCTGGCTAGACATTGAGCACCTCCATCTTTGTTAACAAAAATTAATAATAACTCCAATCCCATATATACTTCTTAACATTTGAGATAATTGTAAGCGATCCCATCTCTCACTCACTACTAGACAAAACTATTAAATATAGAAAAAAACAACGTATTACCACTAAAACCTTCCGGTTTTAGTGGTAATACGTTGTTAACTAAAGCAAAGCTATATTAGAATTGTCTTCTTAGTAAGTTAGTCCATGACCAAGAGTATAGATATTTCCATCACTATCCTTGTATGCATATCGCAATCCTTCAGGCATATATTTGTCCTTGTCATAGCCAGCAACATCATTTCTCGATACACAATCCCCATTGGCATCAACTGCGATAACAGCTTCACTCGCTGGTAATGTCAATGGTAATACGCCTACTGGTCGGCTATTGCCTGCCATAACCTCGAACTGTGCCTTATAGAAGGTATCGTATCCGGCAATTAATGCATCTGCCAACGGCTCTACGTTCCCAACTATCCACGGCAACGTAACATTAACGCTTATAATAGCTTTTCCTCCGCGAGTATGAATGCTTTCTGTAATTTCCTTAAGATGTTCCATACGAAGCAACGTAGTTTCTTGATATGTCGAACCATCTAAAGCAGTTTCTGTTTTGTCCTCGCATATTTCAAGTTCCAACAATCCCGGTGTCGCATTAAAGTATGATCCAGATTGTGGATTCAAGAACAATATAGCTACATCAGCTTCTTCATAGTTTTCTGTTAAAGAAAACTTTCCAAATTGTTGACATTCTTTTCTCGCTTTTTCAGTATAAGAAGTTGCTCGTTCTTCATTCTTGTGGAATACTTCCACATAGACCTTCTTACCTGTCATTTTCTCAGCTGTTAAAGGTAATGTCTCATTATGATTTTTAAGTACCGTAACTGATTTTTTATGTGCTTCATAAGCAGCTGCCCAGCTATCTGGATTACTAACCGTTGTTGCTGCTTTTTCGGTTGAAACATACGTACGATCATCGAATAGACCTAAAGCAAACATTTCCGTAAGTAGTCGTACATTCGCTTGATCGATACGTTGTTCACTTATCCATCCACTGTTAATCGCAATTTTAAGGTTCTCAACATCATTGGTATCAGCAACCATATCTGTACCAGCATTAATTGCTTTAGCAAAACGTTCCGCCTCACTTAGCTCTTCAACGCCCCAGCTCATTTTACTTGTAATACCACTATCGCTATTCACATAACCTTTAAATCCCATTCTTTCTCTAAGGATATGATTAAGGAAATAATGATTGAATGTAAAACCAACCTCTTCATATGGGATATCTTCACCCTCAAACTGTTGGACCACACTCTTTTTGATGCTAGGCATTGAATAATAAGGCATAATCGATGATGTACCATGATCTACAGCTGCTTGGAATGGTGGTAAATGATACTTTTCTAAGCTACCTGGCGTAGGATATAAGTTCCATTTCCCTTCCACATAATGAGGATCGAATCCATTTTCCCGTGCACCTCCACCAGGGAAATGCTTTGTAGTCATCGCAATGCTGTGGTTACCTATGCTCTCACCTTGGAAAGCGTCGATAATACGTCCGATGGCATCAGCTATAAACTCTGGATCTTCTCCAAACGTACCATAAGTACGTTGCCATCTAGGATCGGTAACTGTATCGGCCATATACATGTAACCTTTTCTTATACCAGTTGCATCCCACTCATCATGTGCAATTTGAGCAAATTGACTAATAAGCGATGCATCTCCTCCATTTTTAATATCACCTTTAGCTGCTGCTGCAAGACCTAAAGTTCCTGGCCATGTAGAGAAAATTCCAGCAGCATCATTCATCCCAAAGATGAATTCTGTATTTTCATTTCTAGAATTAGATGCGATTAAACAAGGAATACCTAGTCGTGTCCCCTCACATACTTCATTCATGGCATTAATCCACTCTGCCATTTGAGCTGGACTCCAATTATCTCGCAAAATGAAGTGTCTTAAATTCATTTTCTCTATCGTATGTGTTGTACCCATAACTTTAGTAATAGCAAAAATACTTTCGCCCTTCTCAACAATACCTTCATCTAAAACACCATTGAAGCTTGTTTTGCTCTTATCTTTTTGTGAAAGACCCATTCCTCGTGTATTAATAAGCATCATGCCGACCTTTTCATCGATATTCATCAAGGAGACTAAATTCTCGGCACGCTCTTTCGGACTTAGACGCCAATCTTCATATGGATCCAGCTTTCCATCGTTATTCAAATCTTTAAATTTTAATCCATCAACATCAATAATGTTTTTAGATCTGACTTCCAAATGAGGTTGTTCTCTGTTTGATAACATTATATACGCCTCCCAAACTTGATCTTCCGTTAAATGTACATCCACATAAAACTATAGAATAATATTGAATTTTCCTTCTAGCTGTTATACATAAGGTTTCCATTTTATTCTCTCTTATGACTGAGAATTGTAGTTTTGAATATTGCCATTTGGTATCGCTTATTAAGTTGCTGTATACTGTTATCATAACAACAAAAATTCTAAAATAAATGACGCATATTGCTAAAAATATTGTAAAAGTTGCTGTTTGAAAGGAGATGACCAATATGAAGCAATCTATTCTAATCCCAGTAATAAATAATGGGTTTGAAATTAACTACTTCATCAAAAAAAATCCTTATCGAAATTGGCTTAAATCAGAAGACGTTACATGGGATGACTTCTCTCAAATAGAGAATTTATTTCGATTACATCGGCATGATGTTATGGAGATTCTTGTATTTTTAGAGGGGGAGTGTGATTTTTTTTGTGAAGGAAAGTCCTATTCACTCCGAAAAGGTGATGTAGTTATCATCCCTCCTTATGCTGTTCATCAAGCTACTGTAAAAGATTTTGATAACTATGAGCGAATTATTATTAATATTAGCAAACATTTATTAGATGACTTTATTTCTAGTTCACCATCTATGAATGAGCATATTGTTCATCAAAAAACACTGGGCTCTTATGTACTGCATCTACACTCCAAAAAATTCCAAGATATTCTTTCTTTACTTGAGCAACTTAATGATAAAATAACAAATGAAAAAGATAACTTATCCTTCTCAACAACGTACTTATTTTATCAGTTGATTCAAATAATTTTCGATCCTACGAGTAGCATGCCAAACCTTAATAACACTAATGAACATGATCAAAGATTCTTATCTATATTGGAACATATTGAGTTATATTTAACAGAGCCTGAACTAAGCTTAGTATCCGTCTCTAATCATTTTCATTTGAATAAATACTATTTCTCTCATTATTTCAAGAAGAACATGAACCTATCCTTTTACCGTTATGTATCATTAAAGCGACTAGCTTATGCAGTAACTATGATTAAACAAAATCAAATTTCTATAGAAAAAATCGCCTTGAAATGCGGATTTCTTGATTATTCTAGTTTCTATAGACTCTTTAAAAAGGAATACAATCTTTCCCCAAAAAAATTGCAAAAAGAATACAAAAATGTTCATCAGTCTAATTAGATTGATTTATTCACACGCATGAACAATAAAACCAGCCCTACTTCAACTGTCGTCAAAGTAGGGCTGGTTTTTAAACCTAATTATATCGAACCCAAAATAAAGTATAAGATAAAGAAAAAAGCGATGAAGTACATCGTGAGAGATATCTCTTTCCTTCGACCTACAGCAATTTTCAGAATAGGGTATGCAATGAATCCAAAAGCAATTCCATTAGCTATGCTAAAGCTTAACGGCATGATCGCCAGCATCAAATAAGCTGGAAAAGCTTCAGTAAAGTCACTGAAGGAAATTTCCTTAATGCTTGTGACCATCAAACAACCTACAATGATCAGCACAGGGGCAATCGCACTATTAGGTATGATTTTGAAAAGAGGAATGAGAAACAATGCTGGAACAAATAAAAGCCCCGTTGTAAAAGAGGTAAGCCCCGTTCTTCCTCCTGATGCTATTCCAGTTGCTGATTCAGCGGCTGTCGTCATTGGACTACAACCCAAAAGACCCGCACTGATAACGGAGATAGCGTTTGCCTGAAATGATTTTTTAAATTTCGATTTATTAGGAAGCATCCCAAGCTGTGCACCCATATTCTGAAATATAATAACCATCGATAATGAAAAAACAGCGGTCCAAAAATTAAGAGTACCTATTCCACTAAAATCGAGTGCGAAAAATAACTCCCCGTATCCTTTTAAGGAGATACTTAAATCACTTAAAGCTGAAAAATCAACTATTCCCAAGAGTGCACCAATTCCAGTTCCTACAATAATAGTGATTAGAAAGCTACCTTTTACTTGCCGCATGAATAAAGGTAAGGAAATAAGAAGTGTTAATATAGTCGTTAATGCATAGGGGTCACTTAGCTTTGCTAACGTAACAAATGTACCTTCACTGGCAACAATCAGCCCGCCATTTTTCAGCCCCAAAAAAGCAATAAAGAGACCAATTCCAGCTGTAATGGCATGAATCATAGACTTCGGAATTGAACGTGATAAATAATCTGCACCTTTTGTTATCGAAGTCACTATAAATACCAACCCTGCAATAAAAACTGCTGCGAGTGCTTGCTGCCAAGTTAGCCCTAACGAGAATACTAACGTAAAAACAAAAAATGCGTTATCTCCCATGCCTGGTACAAGAATTAAAGGTGAGTTTGCCCATAGTGCCATTAACATACAACCGATAAATGAACAAATTACGGTAACGATCGTTGCAGCTTCGTAAGGCATACCTGCTAAGCTTAAAATAGCCCCGTTGACAGCAATAATATAGGCTACGGTCATAAATGAGGTCAGACCCGCAACAACCTCTGTACGTATCGTTGTTTTTTCTTCTTTAAGATGAAATAACTTAAATAAACCTTTAAACATATAGCTTCATCCTCTTATCTTTTCCCTACCTCATACGGTTCTCCTAATGCTTTAGGTGATCGGGCTTTTCCTACTGCGCCAATTAATACCAATAGAGTTAAAAGATACGGTAGCATATAGAAGAATTCATTAGGTATCTTTGCTGCAAATTCAAAGATCTGCAATTGATCCTTTACTGCTTGTGCCAAACCAAAGAACATTGCTGCAAGCATCGCACCTACTGGATTCCATTTTCCGAATATAACGGCTGCAAGTGCAATATACCCTTGTCCTGAAATTGTATTGAAGGCAAAGTTACTGTTGGAGGTAAGCACGATAGTTGCTCCTCCGATCGCAGCAATTGAACCACTAAGAATGACGGCGATATAGCGTGTGCGATTTACTTTGATTCCAACCGTATCAGCAGCACTTGGATGTTCTCCTACTGCACGCAATCTAAGTCCGGTTGACGTCCTAAATAAAATAAAGTAAAGCAAAATAACTAGCGCAATAGCAATATAAGTGGTTGGATACGCATTAAAGAATACTTTACCTATCAATGGAATGTCACTTAGATATGGAATTCTTATCTTATGAAAAACATTAACTAATATTGGTGTTTCAGCTGATCCATTAAAAATCATTTTCACTAGAAAAAATGTAGAGCTTGCTGCAAGAATATTGATGACAACACCACTTACTACCTGATTCGCTTTAAATTTTATAGAAGCAATAGCATGAATACTCGAAAAGATTATCGTAAACACGAACGCTCCAATTAATCCAATCCACGGCGACAAAGAACTTAAACCTGCAGATTCCGCATAATAAGCAGTGATCGCAGAAAAGAAGGCCCCTGAAATCATAAATCCTTCAAGTCCAATATTAATAACCCCAGAACGTTCAGATATAAGCCCACCAAGTGCAGCAAAGATAAGCGCTGTAGAAAATACGAGCGTCCCGTTAAGTAGATTTCCAATAAGATCCATACTTACACCTTCTTCTTCATCTTTTGTAGGATGGGTTTAATGATTAACTTCACAATACCTGGTGCTGCAACAAAAAAGATAATGAATGCGATCACCATTCGAATAATTTCACCTGGTACATCAGCACCAAAGCTCATCCCTTGTGAACCATAGGTAAGAGCCCCAATTAGCGTTGCAGAGAAAAATACACCGATTGCAGAATTTGCTCCAAGTAGAGCAACCGCTATTCCGTCAAATCCAATTCCAGAGGTGACAGAGTTAATTGCGATATATTTGAATACGCCTAGTACTTCAAAGGTACCAATCAATCCACCAAATACTCCTGAGATGAACATCGTACGTATAATAACCTTTGGCACTTTCATACCCGCATATTTTGCAGCATCATTATTAAACCCTACCGCACGTAACTCATAGCCCCACTTGGTCTTCTTCATATAGATGTAGTAAAAAATCACGGCAAGGATCGCTACTAAAAATCCCCAGTGGATACGTGCGCCCCCCATTAGATCCGACAGCCACCCAATCTGAATACTTGCAGAGTCATTAATCATCGCAGATCGTTGTGTGCCTGCTTGTGGCATAAAATTTCTAATAGCATAGTGACTTATATAAAGCGCAATGAAGTTTAACATAATACTAGTAATAACTTCATTGATCCCTCTAACCGCCTTAATATAACCAACCAGTGCACCCCAAAATCCTCCAAGTAATGCCCCAAATATCATAGCTACTAGGCCATGTATGAAGGGAGGAAGATTTAATTGAGTACCTACGATTAGTGCACCCAATGATCCCATAATAATTTGACCATCTACCCCGATATTAAACAACCCTGATCGGAAAGCGATTGCTACAGCTAAACCACTCATAATGAGAGGTATGATTGTAAGGATTGCTTCTCCTATATCATAACTACTCCCGAAAATTTTCGAAATTAATGATTGGTAGGCTAACAAGGCATTATAACCACCGATCCACATAATGAGAGCTCCCAATAAAAGCCCTAAAATAACAGCCACAAAGGGGATAATCGCAGATTCACGTTTGAAAATCACCATCATTCTATTCATTCGTGTCAGCTCCTTCATGTTTGCCTGCCATCATTAATCCTAATTCCCGATCAGTGGTGGTCTCAGGTGTAGTCTCTCCAACAATCCGTCCACCGAAAAGTACAATAATACGATCCGCTACATTTAGAATTTCATCCAGTTCAAATGACACTAAAAGCACTGCTTTCCCTTGATTTCTCTGCGCTATTAATTGTTGATGTACAAATTCTATTGCTCCTACGTCTAGTCCACGTGTAGGTTGGGCCGCTATCATAACTTGAGGATTCTTATCGATTTCTCGTGCGATAATAATCTTTTGTTGATTCCCTCCTGACATGGAGCGAACTGTTGTATCAATTCCTGATGTGCGTATATCGAACTGTTCAACCAGACGTGTCGCCATATCATCCATTGCCTTCATATTAATAAATCCATGTTTATTAATATCAGACTGATAATACGTATTTAGTATTGTATTTTCACTAACCGTAAAGTCCAATACTAGTCCATGTTTGTGCCGATCCTGCGGTATATGTGAAACTCCGGATTCAGATATGAAACGTGGTGACTGATTTGTTATGCTTTTTCCTTTTAACAAAATTTCTCCTGAACGAATGTTATGCAAGCCCGTTATAGCTTCTATTAGCTCCGATTGACCATTACCATCTACACCCGCTATACCGACAATTTCTCCTGCACGAACAGTGAAAGAGAGCTTATTCACTGCATTGTTGCCATTGGCTCCTGCAACTATTAAATCTTTCACTTCTAATAAAACATCTTCAGGGTTAGAAACTTGCTTTTCAGTCTTAAAGTTAACAGTTTTCCCCACCATCTTTTCAGCAAGTTCCTGTGGATTAGTCTTTGCAACTTCAACACTTTCAATTACTTTACCTCGACGAATAATCGTACAAGTGTCCGCTATCTCCATAATTTCTTTAAGTTTATGAGTAATAAGAATGATCGACTTACCTTCCGCTACAAGACGCTTCATGATCTCCAATAATTCGCTAATCTCTTGTGGAGTAAGAACCGCTGTCGGTTCATCGAAAATAAGAATGTCTGCACCGCGATAAAGTGTTTTAATAATCTCTACTCGTTGTTGCATCCCAACACTTATCGATTCTATTGTAGCCATTGGATCTACATCCAACTTATATTGTTCGGATAATTCCTTTACCTTTTTACTTCCCCCTTTAATATCAACCTTTAACCCTTTCTTAGGTTCCATCCCAAGAATGATGTTTTCCGTCACTGTAAAGGGCTCAACTAACTTAAAATGCTGGTGAACCATCCCAATACCTAGCTCTATGGCTTTGTTTGGACTATCTATCAATTCGCGTTTACCATTCACATAAATTTCACCTTCATCAGGCTGATACAAGCCGAAAACAATGCTCATCAAAGTTGACTTGCCTGCACCGTTTTCTCCAAGCAATGCATGAATTTCTCCGCGCTTTAATTGAAAACTAATAGAATCGTTGGCTACTACTCCAGGAAATAGCTTCGTTATTCCTTTCAGCTCCAATGCGATATCTTGATTAATCACGCGTACGCCTCCCAAAATTTCAACCCCCATCAAAACCATAAGATATGATGGGAGATGAAATTATCATTATTTATTTTTCAGGTACGACGATGTCCCCATTAATAATTTTCGTACGATATTCTTCCACTTTGGCAAGCACCTCAGGTGCTACATTCTTATTAGATGTTGGTGCAATATCTACGCCTTTTTCTTTAAGTCCCATCCAAGTGACTTCTCCAGCCGGGAACTTATCTTCAGCTAAGCTCTTAGAAATTTGATAAACTGCTTCATCTACTTTTTTGATCATAGACGTAAGCGTTACATCATCACCAAAGGTTAAGGATTGGTCTTTATCGACACCAATAACCCATACTTTTCCGCCCTTGCTATTACGTTCCTTAGCTTCATTGAATACGCCATTACCCGTTAAGCCAGCTGCATGGAATATAATATCTGCACCGTCGTTATACATGGTAGATGCTGCTGATTTTCCCATATCTACGCGGTTGAATAACCCTGTATAGTTAACGATTAATTTTGCATCTGGATTTACAGCCTTAATGCCTTCACGGAAACCAACTTCAAATCTTTTTATTACCGGAATATCCATTCCGCCTACAAAGCCGATTTTGTTCGTTTTAGTTGTCAAACCAGCGATTACGCCAACGAGATATGCCCCTTCTTGCTCCTTAAAGGATACTGACGCTACATTAGGTAACACGAGATCAGAGTCAACAATACCAAATTTAGAATCAGGATTTTCCTTAGATAGTTGTGTTATCGCATCTGCTAAAGTAAACGCAGTTGCCCAAGTTAAATCATACTTTGCTTTTACAAATTGATTTAGACTTGGCATAACATCTGCATCTGTTTTCGGTTCTTGATATTTCACTTCAAAACCATAGTCTGTTTTTAATTTCTGTAATGCTTCCCATGCACTTTGGTTAAATGATTTGTCATTTACACTACCTAAGTCTGTTACCATCCCGACTTTAAGCTTCTTTAGATTTTCACCTGTAGAAGTACCGTTATTCGTACCTTCAGTCCCGGCATTATTTTTGTTACCTGTTTGACCACAAGCTGTTAGAACTAGTGTAAAGATTAGTAATAAAGGTAATGCTGTTTTCATCCATTTTTTCATTGTAGATCCTCCTAATGTTGTTATGGTTTTTGTTATTCTTTTACTACCTTTATACATGTATCATTTCTAAAAAGCTTGCCCCAATTTTGGGCTCAGTAACCTTAAAATTATGAGCAAGAGTTGCTGCAACATCCGCGAATGTTTCTCTTATACCGATGGAGCAAGCGTTATTAGTGAGTAATGGATTATAGATCAATATTGGTACATACTCACGGGTATGATCCGTTCCCTGCCATGTAGGATCATTACCATGGTCTGCCGTAATAATTAATAAATCTTTATCACCTGTAAGATTCATCAGCTCTGGCAGGTAATGATCAAATTCTTCAAGACAAGATGCGTACCCCTTTGGATCACGACGGTGTCCGTACAGAGAATCGAAGTCCACCAAGTTGGTAAACAGAACCCCATTAAAGGGTCTTTTAAGCAAATCAATCGTTGTTTTAATGCCATCCAAATTGCTCTTCGTGGGATGGGATTCATTAATTCCTTGACCTGTGAAGATATCATTTATTTTTCCAACGGAGATGACATCGTAACCATTATTTTTAATGTGATCGAGCACTGTCTTCCCAATAGGTTCAAGTGCATAGTCATGTCGATTAGGTGTTCGTATATATGCACCTGGGTTACCGATGTAAGGTCTAGCAATAATACGCCCCACCACATAAGGATCTTTTAATGTTATTTCCCGAGCGATTTCACAAGCTCTATACAATTCCTCTAACGGAATAATGTCCTCATGAGCTGCAATTTGCATGACACTATCTGCAGAAGTATAAACAATCCAAGCACCTGTTCGAAGCTGCTCCTCTCCAAACTCATCAAGTATTTCAGTTCCCGATGATGGCTTGTTTCCAATTACCTTGCGACCCGTTATATTTTCGAACTTCTTAATTAACTCCTCTGGAAAACCATCTGGATAGACTTGAAAAGGTACTTCTACCTTTAGTCCCATTAACTCCCAATGACCGGTCATCGTATCTTTTCCTACCGATATCTCTGCCATCTTTCCATAAAAAGCTAAAGGGCTCTCGACAGGGGGTATTGTAGGAAGTCGTGCAATATTCCCTAGCCCAAGGGCAGACAAATTCGGCAATTTCATATTAGGTACTGCTTCACTTATATGGGCTAACGTATGACTACCTTCATCGCCAAAATAATGAGCGTCCGGTAAAGAACCAATGCCAACGCTATCTAGCACAATTACACAAATACGTTCGAATTTCATCTCATTTCCTCGATTCTTCAGAGTAAGCTCTAATGTTGCAAAGCATTTGTTCCCGTGATATCATGCAACAATAATCCTTGAAAGGATGTATGTTAATGATTACAAACCTAGCTGATATCAAAATTTTTACTGATATTCCTAATGATGAATTTCAATATATAACCCCTTTACTCAAGGAACGTCACTTCAAAAAAAATCACATCCTTATGTTCGAGAATGACGAGAGTGATGAAGTGTATCTCATTCGTTCAGGTATGGTTAAGATTTATCGTATATACGAAGACAAGGAGATTGTTCTAAGCATCACAATGGCAGGCGACATCATTGGAGAAGTTGAAGCCTTGTCTAACGACAATCATCGAATCTCATCCATTGAAGCGCTAGAAAACGTGTCAGTATGGCTTATGCAAAAACAAGATTTCTTATCCATTGTTGATAAATATCCCTCTGTAATGCGAAACGCTTACAAAATTCTTGTAGATCGAACTAGAATGCTCAATCGTATGATTCGTTATTTAACCTTTTATGACGTTCGTGGAAAAGTTGCTAATATTGTTATGGATCTCTATTATAATTTTGGAGTCCCTTTTGATAACGTTTACAAAATTGATCTTAAAATTAGTCAAACCTTGATCGCCAACATGCTAGGAGTCACTAGAGAATCGATATCCAAGACACTAGGTGAATTTCAAAGCGAAGGACTGATCGATATTCGCGACAAATTTTTATACCTCCTCGATATGGGTAAACTAGAATCGATTTGTAATGAGACAGAAGAGTTCCCAACTCTTCGCAAGTGGAATCGTTAGGTAATTCATGCATCAAATATAACAAATGATAGCGCTTTATTTCCGTTACTGAGCTTACTAATATTGTGTGAACTACTTCACATTTTTGAAGTAATCCTTGATACATTTTGTAAATATGTATTGTGCTATGATCTTTGGTGAAACTAACTCGAAGTCACATTCGAACTAATGGAGGGAATTATATGAGTTTTCATATCGAAGCCAAAGTTGGCGAAATTGCTGAATCAGTTTTACTGCCAGGAGATCCATTACGCGCAAAATATATTGCCGAGACTTTCCTAGAAGATGCTGTTTGTTACAACAATGTACGTGGCATGTTAGGCTTTACTGGAACTTATAAAGGAAATCGCGTGTCTATTCAAGGAACAGGAATGGGCATGCCTTCAGCCTCTATTTATATCCATGAATTGATCAAAGATTATGGAGTCAAAAATCTCGTTCGTATTGGCACATGCGGAGCCATCCAGCATGAGGTAAACATCCGTGATGTCATTATTGCACAAGCAGCGGCGACTGATTCCGCTATCATTCGAAACCAATTCCCAGGGTTTGATTTCCCGCAGATTGGAACCTTTAATTTAATTAAAAAGGCTTATGAAATTGGAACAGATAAAGGACTTAGCCTTCGTGTTGGTAATGTACTTTCTTCTGATATTTTCTACACAGAGAATTTAGATGGGGTCAACAAGCTTGGTGAGCATGGTGTATTGGCTGTAGAGATGGAGACAGCAGCTTTATATTATTTGGCCTGCAAATTCGGTGTTAATGCTTTGAGTCTTATAACAGTTAGCGATCATATTCTTACTGGTGAACAAACAACAGCCCAAGAAAGACAAACCACTTTCAACGACATGATCGAAGTAGCATTAGAAACTGTTGCAAGATAGTACCTAATAACGATTGTAAATAAACAAAAAGAGGCTATCACAAACGTAGATTTCGCAAGAGGGCTAGCTCACTCTTGAAAAATTGTTGTAAAACATGAAAAAATGGTGATACAAGGAGCTACTCCTGTATCACCATTTTTCTATTATAGAATCAACCATCCGATATTTTTTACGGTTTAACTATGATTAACAGAGTAAAATCTAAATTGTTGTAAATGATAATTACATGTACTCCCATAGCTTGCTTGGAATTTTATATCAAGAAAAATAATGAACGGAGTGAATAAAGAAATGGCATACATTATAGTATTAGGTTTATTACTTGTGGGTACAATCGTACTACTTCTCGTTGCAGGCAAACATATTCTTAAGAAAGATTGAACGTAAGTGAGTGGTTCTATATGATTTAGCTTATTTGCAATCTTTCCAGCTTTTCCCTATGTATAACTAAGCTCTTCAACAAGAGAACTCGATGATCATGCGCAAGTCGCTGCGGCAACTGGATAGTAACGCTTGTTCCTTTATGTACTTCGCTAGAAAGATTAATCGTTCCAGCGTGCAAATCAACAATCTTTTTCACAATAGATAATCCTAAACCATTGCTATTACTATCTTTATTGTACTTATGCTTCTCAGTTCCAAACTTCCCGTATTACTGTAGATAAAACAAGATTAATTCAATGGATCGAGGGCAAGGCTGATGCTGGTGAGCGCGAAGCAGGAAAACCTGATAATATTCTGACCACATGCTGTCCACTTACCTATGATGCCAACCAGAATAAAAGGATACAATCAGAGTTTCAACCGCAGGCATTCCTCTTGAACAGAATATGAATAATAGATAACAAATGAAAAACGATCTCAATAGGCAATATCTTGTGACATTTGAAGTAGAGATCGATAAATGTATTCAATCCTATGAAACAAAAAAACAGCCTCTTAAGGTTCTCTTAACCTAAGAAGCTGCTTAACATGATTAACCTAAGATTGCATGTTCCTTAAAATTGATCTCGTTTGTTTCCGTGCCGTGCTGCTCAAAAATGATAATTTCATTATTTCCTAATTTCAATAATGGAGCAGGAACATATAATGTTTGCTGCGGACCAATATTCCAATAACGACCAAGGTTAAATCCATTGATGAAGATTACTCCTTTTTGCCAGCCTTCTAGGTGAACAAAGGTATCCGCTATTTCTTCAATGCATAAATTCCCTTGGTAGAAGCAAGGAGCATTAGTAAGTTTTGATTCGATCGGTTTAAACGTAAGTTCAGACAAATTATCGAGTGGCAAAGTATAGCTTGTCCATTCCGATAAAAACTGGAAGCCGTGACGAACTCCCTCTGTTATTCCTTTTCGATCTTCGAGATAAGGACCGTAGTTGATACGCCCCATATTCTCAACTAATATTTCAATTAGGGCGCCTTCCGCTGGAACTTCAAAGGAAAGTGTCTGCTCAGGTTTCCATCTCTCAATAATGCCAATATCTTCACCATTAACAAACACTTGTGCTCGATCGTGTACTTCCTGTACTACAAACTCTTTACTCGGGCGTGGACCACTAATATGTGTCGAATATAGGCAGTAGCCGTATTCTTGACCAAGCTTTTCCATCGTTTCGGGATAGATCGTATCGATCGGTGAAGAAACTTGAAGTAATTGATCCCTCAACAGTGCTTGTCCAGTCATCTGTATTTTTCCGTAGCTTTTTTTAGGCATTGCAACCGGTAGTTCATTACTAGCAAATCCGAACTTACTTAATACTTCGCGAACTTTCCAATACTTTTCAGTAGGATCGCCAGATTCGTTCAGAAGCGAATCATAATCATAACTAGTTACGGTTGGTTGATAATCATACCGATCTGTCATACAATTGGCTCCATTATAAAACCCGAAATTCGTCCCACCATGGAACATATAGAAGTTAACTGATCCGTTAAGCTTTAACATATCCTCTAATACATTGGCTACATCATCTGCATCTCGACAGTGATGTGGCTTACCCCAATGATCGAACCATCCATTCCAATACTCCATGCACATGTATGGAGCATTAGGTTGATATTCACCAAGTTTGAGAAAAGACTCCTCCGCACGTGAACCGAAATTAGCCGTAGCCAATGCACCAGGTACCATTCCTCCTTGTAGCATTGCATCCTCTGCTCCATCTGAAGTGAATAGTAGTACATTCATTCCCTGCTCTAGCATCTTCTGCTTGATATGATTCAAGTACTTCTTATCATTCCCGTAGCTACCATACTCATTCTCGATCTGCATAGCAATTATTGGACCACCATTTGTGCATAATAATGGCTTTAATTTTGGAAGAAGTTCTTCATAGTATTCATCTACATGATTCAAATAGTTGGGATCTGCACATCTCAAACGTAGACCCTGTTCTGCTAGTAGCCAGGCTGGTAATCCTCCGAATTCCCATTCTGCACAAATATAGGGTGACGGTCGTACGATAACATGAAGCCCCAAATTCCCAGCAATCTCAATAAAGTGAACGACATCAGCCATCCCATTAAATTGGAATTGTCCTTTCTTAGGCTCGTGAAAATTCCATGGAATATAGGTTTCCACCGTATTGAAGCCGCAGGCTAGCAACTTCTTCAGTCGATCTTCCCAATATTGTGGCACAACTCGAAAATAATGAATAGCACCTGAAATGATGTGGGTGGGTTGCCCATTATATAAAAATTGATCATTCTCGTAACTAAAAATAGTCAATATATTCACCTCAACACTCAATCTGTTTAATTATCTAATTTATAGTAAGGTAGTACTGGTTGAGATCATACGATGATATAAATTGACGAAACCTAGCTGATTATCATTCCAGCTTGGTCCACCGTCAAAGCTAAGTTTAGCTATATCTAATTCTTCTAAATTGGGAATTTCTCCAGATAAATAAGCGATAAGGCGTTGCTTTGCTGATTCAATACGTGCAAGTAGCCCTCCATACCGAAGATCAATAATCTCCCAGCCGAATATTTTATAAGTTGCCATCCATTGTGCACGGTGTGCTTCATGCAATTCTTTCACATTAGCCCTCAGCTGAGTCAATTCCTCACTCGCGATGCGATAAAGTTCGTTCCGATCTTGTAAATCATAGCTATTTTTAATACGAATTCCTATATCGCATTTGCTCGATAGAACGGTACATAATTTTTCATATACATTGAATAACATTGACCAATTCGGATTATTGTTGGCGTTTGCCCTCATCTGATCTGCCATAGCCTCATAATGTTTCGGTAGATTGCGTCCATCTACGTGCTTATCGAATAAACCTAGTAACAGATCTTGCCATAATAAATACCTTGATGGATTAGCCTCTATTAAATTATCCGCCTCTGTTTCAGGAAGCTCATCGATGTATTTAGCTTGAATGAATTGATCCCATTCTCCGCCCGTACATGTATTAAATCTTCGCTTCAGCTTCTGCTCATCCAACTCTTTCGAATAGGCATGTTCCGCATACAACTGGAGTGTTGGCAATCCTGAAAATACATTACCTTCGTTACCATTGTCTCCCCATATTGTAGCGATAACCTCGGATACTCCTTCTTCCTTGCAAACAGATAGAGCTGCATCTGTTGTTCGGAATGATTTTCCATGATTTGGAATAATTCCATTCCAAGTCCAAGCCCCTCCTGCAAAGATTGGTGATGAGCCAAATTGTTGATGTTTCCTTACATAATCTCTATAAAACTCAGGATCGCTATGATAATAATCCCAATAAACATATTGTACATTTTTCGGCATTTCTGAAATAACATGCTCTGGGACGACTGATGTTGTATCGTAGTAGTCTCCCACTTCAGAACCAAGACGGAAGTACATGTCGCTCCATATCATCGGTTGCAAACGATACTTAGCGGTAATTTGAAGAACCCGGTGTAAATGCTCATTCATCAATTCAAATCGAGGACGATATCCATTTTTCTTGATATAGTTCCCTAGACCAAGTGTATGGGCTTCATCCATTCCGATATGAATTCTTTTACTACGAAGCGGCGCCGTTGCAGCCTGTATCATCTCATCAATGAATTGATAGGTCTCTTCAGATCCGATAAGCAAAATATCATCTGTATCTTTATAATCATCTGTATGTTGCCATTGTAGTGCCTGACGCAAATGTCCAAGCGTCTGTATGCAAGCAACCATCTCAATTCCAAATATTGCAGCGTAATCATCGCATTCTTTTAATTCTTCAAAGCTATATCTCCCTCGCAAGTAGCCAAAGTACGGCCGCGATGAGATTTCATACGTGTCCTCGGTATACAACATCAGTTGATTTAAACCCATCGTTGCCATAATGCGAATAAGCCTCTTAACGCTATCAACCGACATAACTGCATTTCGGGAGTTATCAACCATAGTACCGCTAGTCTGGAAGTGAGGTGTTTCTTCTATATAAAAAGCATCTTCTACCTTGGCATGTTCAAGAAAAAGTCCCATGGCACGATAAAGATGGACAGGTTGTTCAAACTGAATGATCCCTTGCTTATTCTCTAAGCTAACCACTAGGTTTCCCGGTCTTTGCGTGACTTCAATACATAACCCATCTTTTGATAAAGTGTAGCCAAGCTCTTCTTGTAGAATGTGTAGCCCTTCCAAGAACTGAGGTTGCAACGAGTTTTTAATACAAATCAACATTTTTTCTCATCTCCTTTTATATGAAATAGGAATTAACCTTTAACACCTGAGCTTGCAATTCCTTCAACAAAATATCTTTGGGAGAATGCGAATAATATAATAGGAATAATAACGATAATACATGCACCAGCCATCTGTAGTCCGTAGTTGGTCCCTGCTTGCTCTTGGAAATATTCCAATCCTACGGTTACAACTTGCTTTTCTATACTTGAAATGAAAATAAATGGATTTACAAAATCATTCCAAGACCAAATAAAGGTGAACAACAACATAGTAACCAGTGCCGGTACGGCAAGCGGCAATATGATACGGTAATAAACTTTAAATTGGGAACATCCATCTACAACAGCTGCCTCAGAAATTTCCTTAGGTAAGCCTGCAAAAAACTGTCTTAACAAGAAAATGAAAAACACATCAAAAGTGGCAGGAATGATCAACGCCCATTCTGTATTGTATATATGCAATGATTTATATAACATATATCTCGCGATAACCGTCGTATCTGCGGGAATCATCATTGTAGATATGAACAGGAAGAAAATTGCCTCTTTGAAAGGAAAATTCAATCTGGCAAATGCATAAGCAGCCATCGTTACGACTACGAATCTGAAAATAATAGTTAAGACTACGATATAGATTGAGTTTCCATACCATTTGAAGAAATATTCATGATGAAAAATCGTTTTAAAATTTTCCCAATAAATTTCATGTGGAATAAAATTTAAGGGTTCAGCAAAAATAAGTGCGTTTGGTTTCAAAGCTGCTGATATCATAAATAGGAATGGGACAATCATCATTAAACCCAGCACGAAGATTACGATCGAACTGATAATCGTGGAGGGTTTAAGTTCGGTTTCCGATTTCTTTTTAACTAATTGTGAACCCATCTTTTTTGCCCCTTCCACTGGATGATTGTAATCACTAAGATGACAGCAAATAACAGGATAGCCTGTGCTGCTGCATAGCTGTATCTATTATAGGTAAATGCTTCTTCATATATATTGAGTGAAATGACTCGAGACGCAACACCTGGTCCTCCGTTTGTTAATGCACGCACCGATGCATAGTTTTGGAAGGAACCAATAATACTGGTAATGACAAGGAAAAAGGTTGTAGGAGATACAATCGGAAGAGTTACATTTAGCATTTTTCTCCACTTGCCTGCTCCATCTAGATCTGCTGCCTCATATAATTCATTCGGAACTCCTTGCAAAGCTGCCAGATAAACAATGGTTTGAAAAGATAAACTTTGCCATACATTGATTAATGCAATCGTTGGTAATGCCGTACCTATTCCGGCTAGCCACATAGGTGGGGTTTCGATTCCTATCATTTGAAGGAACGCATTAACAGGACCATCATAAGGATCGAGAATCACTGAGAACACCATTGCAATAGCAACGACATTCGCAACGTAAGGAATTAAAATCATTGTCCGACTGACAGGACGAAGGAAAAATTTGCGATTTAATAGCATCGCCAAGAAGAATGATAGAACAATTAAGACTGGCACATATACTAATGTGTATAGAAAACTGTTCCAATAGGCCTTAATCGCGATATTATCATTAAAAATACGAACAAAATTGTCAAAACCGATAAAGTTATAACTTGGTTTCAACGTATTGTAATCAACCATGCTTATATAAAAGGCATAAATAAGCGGGAACAAGTTGAAAATTATAAAACCTAATAAAAACGGCAGGATAAACAATAGGCCTGCCTTTGCCTCACCCGATTTCATCATTTCTCTGATGGATGTCATTTTATTTCACCCCACTAAATAATATTGGGCTGCCCAAGGCAGCCCAACCTAACAACATGTTCTGTTTGACTATTGATTGGACTGCTCTGCCTGAATTGCTGCGTCCACACGTTCTTTAATCGTTTTCACTGTATCTTCCAGCGACTTCTGTCCAATAAGATACAGTTCGCTTTCTTGTAAAATAATGTTGCTGTACTCAGTAGCAGCTGCACCAACAATTTTTTCTTCTGCAAATCCTTGATCATTTTGATAAATCGCTTTGTTCAGATCTTCTACAGTTACTTCTCCGTCAGTACGATCTGCAATTTTTTGGAACATCTCATTAATGTCCTCATCTGTTAGATCAACACGTGCAGGTAGGTCACCTGTATATTTGTAGTTGTTTTCAGCGAAATATTTAACAAACTCGAATGCTTCTTTTGGTTGTTTCGAATAAGCATTAATTGCCAAACCATTAATAACTGCTAGATTATTTTTCGCTTCTGCATCAGCAGGTGTTGGAATCTCAGTTATGCCGAATTCCCAATTACGTGGATAATTTTCTTTATCAAGGAACATATTGGTATACCAAGTTCCAATTACGTGCATACCATATTGACCTGACATAAAGCCATCCCATGCCAATTTTTTAGTTTTGAATTCCATCCAACTTGGTTGAACTTTGTCTACATTTCCAAGATCTCCAAAGAATTGAAGAGCTTCACTAAATGCTGGATCATCAAAGTTTGATGTGCCATCTGCTTTATACCCTGATACATCTTTTTGACGTGCAGTAAAGTACATATATGCGTCATAGTCAAGCATGTAAGATCCATAGATTTTTTTGTTGCTGTCTGTTAATTTTTTTGCTGTTTCAACATATTCGTCCCATGTCCAAGATCCAGAAGGATATGGAACATTTGCATCATCGAATATTTTTTTATTGTAGTAAACAGCCCATTTACCAGCGCCTGCAGGAAGGCTATAAATGTTGCCATCAGTTTCTTGCAGATAGTCCCCATAAATACCTTCTGCATCGTAATTGTCTTCTTTGATCAGATCATTAAGTGGTAGAAAAGAGTCGCTTGTCACGTATTTATCCAACTGAATAGGAGTACTGAAAAGAATAATATCTGTAGATCCGTCTCTTGCTCCTAGATCGATATCGATTTTCTTAAAGATCGCTACCCCATCCCCAGGAATAACATTAAATTCTACATTGATGCCAGTATCTTTTTTAAATGCTTCAACTACATTCAAAAAGTTACTGTCTTTCGCACGATTACCATCTACATAGATTTTTACAGTTTTAGCATCGCCAGAATCCTCCTTTGTATTCGATGTTTGTCCTGATGACGCATTTTGATTAGAACTGTTTGAACCGCATGCAGCAAGTAATCCAGTTAACATCACAAACGCAAGTAACAAAGTAACTATTTTTCTTTGTTTTTTCATTGCTCAATATTCCCCCATCACTTAAAATATCTTGCTTACTAAGAAAGTATAAAAAATTCATTCCTTCATGTTAATGCACGAAACTCAGTAAATTTATCTTATCCAATTCATTATATAAACAACTAGAATATCATCATTGTTTTTCTTATCCTTTTCTATGAAAAGTTATAAAAAATCCACATTGTCACTAGACAACGTGGATTATAGTATCACCAAATTACATTTTATATTTAGCTGGTGGTATCCCAACCACTTTCTTGAACACTCGGCTAAAATATTGTTCACTCTCATATCCAACCATTTGTCCAACTTCATATACTTTATAGTGGGTTGTACGCAATATTTTTTTGGCCTGATCAATACGATAACGTGTTATATATTCCACAACACTTTCTTTGGTCTCCTTGCGAAATAAATGGCTTAAATAATTCGGAGAAATATTGAGTTCCTCTGCGATTGCTTCCAATGAAATATTTTTAGCATAGTGCGATTGAATAAATTTTTTCGCCTCGTGTATTATTTTTCGAGACTCGCCTAATGCATTAAACAATAAATCCGTTGTTTTCATCAAACGTTGAATCCAGACGATATAATCGTAGTCTGTATATAAATGATCTAATGAATGATAAGGATCAGACTCCCATTCTTCTTCTAGCTTGAACGTCGGATGCTGTTCAGCAACATAAGAACTTAAGGAAAATAATAGCGCTGAACAAAGGCTTTTGAGCACATGCTTATCGACACTGTGTCTTTCCTTAATAATTTTTATAATACTTCCTAAGCATTGTTCCATTCTAACGATGTCGGAAATTTCTATAATCATATCGAACTGCTTAATATAGTCATTAATATTCAAGAACAAACTATCCGAGTTATTGACTGATTCAACAAGTCCATTCGACATTTGATGTTGACTCGCATTAGTCAAAGCTTCTTTATAGCCTATCTTTATCGAGTTGTATTCTACATGAATGCCAGAAATTCCGATTAAACCAGTGATGTTAAGATAAGTTTTCAACGCTTTCAACATAGTTGACATCAAGTCTTCTATTGTTTGTGACATCTCAACATCTTTCATTTGCCCATAAATTACTGTTATTTCATTAGACCGTGTAAACACAGTATGAGCATACCTGTAGTCAGACACAATTTCTGAGATAATATTCTGTACTGAAAATTGGAATAAATCTATATCTTTATCTTTATATTTTTTGTGAATCTCTGTGCCATTCAATAGAATCACACCTACTTGGATTCTACCCTGCGGGAGTGTAACCCCCAGATCTTGTAGCTTTTGTTCTATTTCATTTTCTTTGTAATAACTTCCTTGTATAATTTCTTTTAGAAACATGCCCTTAACAATTTCAATATCTTTCGAAGAGAAATGCTCAACATAAGATTGTTTCGTACTCGGCTCTTCTTTACCTATCTCGCTTCGTATTTTACTTACCCGATCCAGCGTTGATATGAGTTGCTCGGGTGTCAGCTCCAATTTCAGAAAATAATCTTTAGCGCCCAATACTAAGGCTTGTTTCACATAATCGAAATCATCATAAGAACTAAGCACGATAAAATCGGGTGGATTCAGTAATTCTTTTGCCTGCTTGATCAAATCAATGCCATTCATTACAGGCATCTTCATGTCGGTAATTACTATATCCGGATGTAGCTCCTCAATCATTTCCAAAGCTTTTTTTCCATTTTCCGCTTCTCCGACAACAACATACTCTTTTTCATTCCCAGATATTAATGATTTGATTCCGATCCGAGCCAACATTTCATCATCAACAATAATTATTTTATTCAAAACGTTACTCCTCCTGTTGCATAACAATTACAGGTTGCATGATTCGAACTATCGTATAATCTCCAATAGCACTTTCAAGCTCCAGACCGTAGTTCAACCCAAAAGTTCGTTGTATTCGCTCATGAACATTTCGCACTCCTATACCGTCGTTGTCTTCATGATCAGACAACAGCTTGTCCAGTATATTCTGCGGAATTCCAACGCCATTATCATGAACTTCAAATATGACCCGATCTTTGTCCCGAAATGCATGGATAGTGATCGTACCTCTTCCTTCTTTTGGCTCAATCCCATGAAAAATAGCATTCTCAGCAATAGGCTGTAATATAAATTTCAAGCAGCGATAATCTTTCATCGACTCTTCCATTTCGAATATAACTTCAAATTTATTATTATATCTAATTTTCTGAATATAGATATAATCTCTTAATAACTCGAGTTCTTTATGAATTGGTATAATCGTTTCTTTCATCTTAATTGTATTCCTCAGCAAACGACCTAATACTTCAACCGTTTCTCGAATGTTGTCCGCCTGCTGAATCATTGCCATCCAGCGAATAGAATTCAATGTATTATATAAAAAGTGAGGATTAATTTGCGCTTGCAGAGCGCGATACTCAGCATCGTTTTTCTCTGCTTGCTCATGCAAATGCTCTTGATGCATGCGATCGATACGCCTCATCATATAGTTGAAGTTTTGGGTTAACTGGCCAATTTCATCTCTTCGATCCGTCAACGTAATTACGGATCCCTCGTTCCCTTGAACTTTTCTCATTACTTTCGCAAGCTGTTGAATCGGATTAACAATTTTTGAAGCAATAATAAACCAAATAATTCCTGAAATGAAGAATGATATTAGAAATACAATGATCGTCACCTTAAAGATTAACGATGAGCCTTCAGTTAATACTGCTAAAGGTATTGTCTCAACAATGCT
The DNA here is from genome assembly GCA_023639215.1 of Candidatus Pristimantibacillus lignocellulolyticus. NCBI lineage: Bacteria > Bacillati > Bacillota > Bacilli > Caryophanales > Paenibacillaceae > Pristimantibacillus (SeqCode) > Pristimantibacillus lignocellulolyticus (SeqCode). The sequence continues at coordinate 2,600,438 of CP097899.1, read as the reverse complement.
CCAACCTGTATTGTAGAGAGAAAACTGGGCTACCAGATCCTCCTGACCACTTTTGTCTCTCTGTACAGAATAATCCTTACCTTGAATATTCAGAGTATTTTCATACGGCTGGTTGATATTATCTAATTCGTTATTGTAAACAATTCTATTTTGATTATCTAACAAGAACAAATTGTTATTGGAATCTTGCTTAGTATTTAACTTATCAAAAAAGAACTGTGATTTAAAACTCATATACACGACCACGTTATTTTCCCCATAATTTAAACGTTTCGCAAGTGAAATGACGTAGGGATTGCGGTAATGAAATTCTGCGTAGTTTTCGTGGATTCCTAACCACACCAGTTCTCCATTCGAGCTTTCCAATTGCGACATCCAATTCTTATGGATGAGTTTATCCACATCCAGATGCCCTACATCTTCACCATATCGAATAATTTTTCCATTGCTTCCTATTAGAACAAGTGATGAAATATATTTAAACATGTTAGAGGCATAAGCCCAATCATCAAACACTAACTCAGCATTTTTGACATCGAAATAGTAATCCACATCACTTTGATAATCGGGTTTAAATATTGATTCAATCGTATGGTTCACATGCAACGAATCGATAATGCGCTCCCATTCCCGCATATCGAACTCCAGTGATTGTCCAAGGTATGAAAGGTTATCCTGGAAAGATTCACTTACACGATCCTTTAATAGAGCTTTGGAAATTAAGTTCGAACTTATGCTGATACTCGCTGTAGGTAGAATTAATACAACAAGAAATGAAACCATGATTTTCATTTTTATACTGTTCCTAAAGTTACGTATCATCTAGTACCCCTTATGATCTGTCGTGATGTTCCCATTATAACGATTTCATGAACAGTATCTATTCTACGATTATATGTATGGTTTGACTAGAGCTTGGCTGGCCTCTATTTTTCGATGATGTAAGATCTCTGTATTACAAGCTAGCCATTACATTAAATATTAGCAAAAATTATTATTTTTGCGTGTAAGCAACTAAATTGTCAAACTAAAGTCATAAAACCTTCAAATATCTCCTATTATATAGCGCTAGCGCTTATTTCAATGTATTATCTATTTTGCTATGATTAAATTAATACTATCTAGGGTGATTGCTATGCTAGATGACAAAAGAAAACATAATGAAAGAAGTGAATACAGAAATGGCATACATTATCATTTTAAGTTTATTACTTGTTGGTTCAATAGTTACGCTTGTCGTTGCAGGTAAACATATTCTTGCGGAAGATCCAGCTTAAGCAATGTGTTTGGTTTTCTTACCAACAAAACAATCAAAAAAAGATATATCTATGATGCAAAAATAAAACGGGCTCTCGAAAGAGCCCGTTTTATTTGATAATATAAAGTTCTGAGTATACATGACTTTTATCTTTCTATTTCAAACCTACTTGTGCTTTCGTTAGTAATTTATTATCTTGAAACATTAGATTTGCATTTGCTCCAAGACTACCTTTACCTTCGTACATGTACATTACCGTATGAATATCAAGTCCTGTGCCTCCTGGAGAGCCAGACTCAGTGATTAACTCACCTTCGAATCCAATAATCTCCGTCACTTCTTCATACGACATCCCTGTCACTAATTTTCCAAATGCTTCTTTAGTTATTTTTGGAGTGCTTGAATTACCTGAAGTGCTTAACGTGTTTAAAGTGTCCGTTGAGCAGGCTACCAATGATAACATACCCAAAAGTACAATGAATAAGATTAGTTTATTTTTCAATTTATTCCCCTCCATAAATTTAATTTTATCAAAATTTTGAACATTTTACCATATAAAGTATAGAAGTCATAGAACTGTAAAGTCACTATGATCTAGCATTCGCTACATCCATCTTTTTTAATAGAATTCTTTTCCCGAATAGTGTCTAAAACGCAAAAACAAAAAACCGAGCACTCGCGATGAGTGCTCGATTGGTAAACATACTATTTAACTCCCTGTAACTCTACTTCACTGGCTCTTTGTTAATAAGATCAGAGTTTTGTAGCAAACGTTCTATAATCACTGCTACTTCTGCTCTTGTAATCGCTGCTTGTGGTGCTAAGCTATTATCCACTTTGCCTGAAACGATGCCCGCGCTTATCGCATCTGCTACACCGACCACAGCCCAGCTTGCGACTTGATTACCATCCTTATACGCACCTACTATGCTTTCAGCACTGCTACCATGTGCTACTCCTGGCAAATCAGTTAGCAACATCGCTTTAGAAATAATAACCATAGCTTGCTCGCGTGTAATGCTTTTCTCTGGTCCAAATGTACCATCTTGGAAACCATTAATTAAACCATATGCATATGCTGTTTGCACAACGTTCGTCAAACTATTAATACGCGCAATATACTGACCATCAATTTTCTCGATATTCGTCGGTATATGACGGATACTTCCATCTGCCTCAATTACAATTCCTGTAGTTATTTGGGTTGGATCAATACCTTCTGGAATCGTAATTGTACGCTCTACATAAGAGTTGAAATTGTTAATGTCTATCGAAGCATTTCCATAGTTCGCAGAAATCGTGAAAGATAATGGAGCCGCAACAATAGCCAAACCATTTGCTGTAATTGTATCTTCTACTTTTTTAACCGTCTCATCGCTTGGCTTAGCAATTTTAATAACAATCTTCAAATCTTTCAAATTGCCATTAGATCCAAGCTGTGCTGATAAAGATTGAATATCTCTCATTTACTAAGAGAGCTTCTTCTCATTTTTACTTAAAGTGGTCATAATCTAGACTTTTAGCGAGCCACGGAAGCCCCTAGCCGCATAGTAAGATTCTGCACCGTTATGATACACAAAGACATTGCCATAGCGAAAATCACAAAAGATAGCACCACCGAGTGTTCTAATCTCGGTGGGTGTTTTCACCCAACTTGATGTTTTCATATCGAAATTTCCAAGCTTCTGCAGCTCTCGATACTGTTCTTCCGTTAAAATTTCAATGCCCATGTCAGTAACCATATCAATAGCGCTATTTGCCGGTTTATGTTCTTTTCTTGAATTCAGGGCTTCACCGTCGTAACAAACACTTCTCCGTCCTTTAGGGCTTTCCGCTGAGCAGTCATAAAAAATATATTCCCCCGTCTCTTCATTATGAGCAACAAGATCCGGTTCACCTCCGGTTCTTTCCATTTCATGAAGTGACCACAGTTTTTCAGTATTAGCTTCCAACTTTGCTTGTATTTTAGCCCATTCAAAACCTTCATGACGGTTCATGTTTTTTTCAAACCGTGCTTTCAATTTTTTGAATAGTCCTTCACGTTGTTCTTCATCTATCATAATGAAACCTCCTTGAAATTATGAATGGTGTTTAATTAGCACATCACCAACTAAGGAAGGAATGCCCTTAAAGTGAAGTCTACCACAAAAACCACTCTTTTATAATTCTATAAGAAACGTTAATAATTTTGCAGGAAATAAAGTCGCTTCGACCTTACAACCATAATACTCGATTCACAGCATGGATTTGCCATATTAGTTTCCTTTACGTAATTTATTTGAACTATACGGAGAGTAACTTTTCATGACCCATTCATGAAATACTCGATAAGCTGAACTGGAATCAGATACAGAAAAAATGAACGTGCCCTGTACTTCTCTACGGCTTAACTTTGAATCAACAAGAAATTTGTCATCTTCTTCATCTAAGAATATATCATAAGTTCTATCTTTATTTTTGAATCCTACAGCATGGATATCAAGCCCCTCCTTAAAAAAGCCTAAGTGAATTATGGATGGCTCTAATTCAACTTTTTCATTGAAAAGTGGATTTTGTAATTCTTCATCAAAGTTGCTTTCATCAATTAGATACCCTTGAAAATATCCATCCACTAAGAAACTAAGACGCTCAATTATTAAATGCTGTTTATCAAAAGGAAAGTTCTTAATTTGACCTAGATCATTATCGGAATATTCCCATATGATATGTTCTAAGATTTTTGAATGCGTGTAGCTAATTGCTCTAGAAATTTCTCTATCTAAAGGTTTATCAAGAGTTCCTTTAATTACTTTCCTCACACTATTGTAATAATCCCAAAATAATGGAAAATCAAATAATGATTCTTCGCTCAATTTATGTATAAAGGTGTTATCTACGCAGTGATAGTTATTCATAAGTACCTGTAATTCGTTATCCATACAGTCCCTCCATTTTTCACTCTACATAAACATTCCACTCATAACTGAAAAACCCTTCCAGTCAAAGGAAGGTTCTGAGCACCGTTACATCTTGTTATTAATCTTTCCCCACTATTAGTGAGCAATACAGTTAGAGATCGTAATAGCACATAAAGTAAAACACATCATAAACAGGAAAAGGCATTTGGAATATTACATTCCAAATGCCTTTTTTCGACAATCTGAGCCAACCAGAAGCTGGTTGACTTGCCTCTTGTAACAATAATTGATTGCTACTCTATTTCCTCGACCGGCACATCCAGCACTTCCTGCTGCAATCGGCGAAGCTCCTGCTTCAGCTCGCTGGCAATTTCCGCATAATGCTCGTCTTTATAGACGTTGCTGAGCTCATACGGGTCTTTCTCTAGATCGAACAGCTCCCACTCAGGTGGACGGTTTTCTTCGACAGAACCCGCAGTGCCTAGAGCTTCTCCATAATAATAGATTAGCTTATAACGTTCTGTACGGACACCGTAATGAGAATAGACATTATGGTGCTCATCCAAATGCATCCAATAACGATAATACATCGATGTACGCCAATTGGTTGGTGTTTCTCCTTCCCAAATGGAACGTAGGCTGTAGCCTTGCATTTCCTCAGGGATAGGTACACCAGCATAATCTAAAAAGGTAGCAGGAAAGTCGACGTTAAGTGCCATCGCATCTGTACGTGATCCACCCTTGATCGCACGTGGATAACGAACGATAAACGGCATTCGCAATGACTCCTCGTACATGAAACGCTTATCATACCAACCATGATCGCCTAAGAAAAATCCTTGATCAGATGTATACACTATGATCGTATCTTCAGCTATTCCCTCTTGCTCCAAATAATCAAGCAAGTTACCAATGCTTTCATCTATTGATGCCACACATCTCAAATAATCTTTAATATATCGCTGGTATCTCCATTTCTTCTCTTCAAGTGCAGTGAGCCCTGCAGGCGGTAACCCCTTCAAATCAACCTGATCATTCATATGCGTATCTACACGCATTTTTGCTTCTTTGACCGCTTCAGAGCGAGTCGCATAATCGTCATAAAACGTTTCCGGCTCTGGAATATCGATATCCTCATACAAATTTGCATACTTCTCAGCTGGCTGCCAAGGACGATGAGGCGCTTTATGATGACACATAAGCAAGAATGGTCGTTCCTTGTCACGATTGTTCATCCAATCGATAGAGAACTCAGTAATTAATTCCGTAGCATAGCCCTTAAATTGCTTTAACTCACCCATTTCATAAAAATGAGGATCATGATATTCGCCTTGACCTGGCACTACGTTCCAATAATCGAAACCAGTCGGATCAGCATCGCCACCATGACCAAGATGCCATTTTCCGATCATCGCTGTCTGATAGCCGTCAGCCTGAAGCAACTTAGGGAAAGTCATTTGACTTCCGTCCAGTTCATCTTCAATCGATTTCACACCATTTAAATGATTATATTTACCTGTTAAAATAGCTGCGCGACTAGGTGAACAGATTGAGTTCGTACAAAAGCAATTGTCAAATAGGATACCTTCATTGGCTATCCTGTCAAGCTGTGGCGTTTGGTTAATGCGGCTACCGTAGCAACTCATCGCGTGGGATGCATGGTCATCAGACATAATAAATAAAATATTGGGTCTGCGTTTTTCACTCAAGTTTTCTCACCTCGAAGAAATAGTTTGTGCGTACTTCCTATGACTGAATCATTAGACAATTTCGAATAAAAAAGAAATATTAAGCTTGCGGATTAAACTAGTAATTTCTCTCGTACGCCGCATATTAAATTTTTTGAGCAACGTGTTGATTTGCGATTTAATCGTCACTGGCTCGACCATCCTTATTTTTGCAATCCCATCTACTTTGTAATTTTCCAGCAGCAGCTTAATAATTTCTTTTTCTGCTTGAGTAAGCTGCGACAATATACTCATAAAGAATAGTAGGCTACTCTCGGTTTGCTTAAGACGAGAAAATTCACTTTGCAACTTTGAGGCCATCGAGGAAGAACCATATATCTGTTCATCGAATGCATCCTCGATGCTACGCAAAATCTCTTCATGCTCAGCAGACTTCACTAAGTAATCTCTAGCATTATTAAGCGTATAAGCTTGATAGATTGTTTCATCATCTTCATGTACAGTAAGAAATATGACGCCCAGATCGGGCCTGAGCGTTGACAATTTGCTGGCCGCTTCTATTCCATCCTGATGCGATTCCATCTCTATGTCCATCAGTATAATGTTCGCATCGCATTGCTGTGCAAGCTCAACCGCCTCAGCACCAGTGGAAGCGGAGCCTAGCAGTATCATAGATGAGCAATCTTCAATCATTTCAGAGAAATCCAACCGTAAAATATCGTTATCTTCAGCAATAATTACTTTTATTAAAGCTTGTTTCTCATCAATCTTATGGCCTTGGTTTGTAGATGGGTAAGTAAACATAGAATGTCGTACCCTCCCCTAATTTACTTTCAAAGCGAATGTATCCAAAATGAGCCTTTACCGTTTGCTGTACGTAGGAGAGCCCTATCCCCCAATTGCTTTTGGAGTTTTTCCTCGTATAGAATGGGTCAAAAATTCGCTGCCGTTGCCCTTTTTCAATGCCAGTACCGTTATCAGTAATTTGCAACACGATGCGATTTCCCGCCTGATAGCAGTCTAGACCTACTACCCCTTCTCGACCGTTCGCCTTGTTATCTGCAACTGCATCAAAAGCATTAAACAGCAAATTGCAGATTGTTTGCACGATGTATGGACGGTCAGCCAATAAAAGCTGATCCTCGAATGCATTTGTCGTAAGCAGAATAAGCTGCTCATCGTCCAGCTTATTCATCACATCCTCGTAAATAATGCTAAGTTTTGTAGGCTTAAGCTGCATTCGATTCGTTTTAAACGCGCTGTATAGCTCATCCATCCGCTGCAAAATCTCATCATTGCTTTGCGAAAGTTGCTCCAATTGTTCCTTCATTGTATCCAGCGACGATTTTCCCTCTCCAGGTTCAAGTATCTTTTTCTTCATATTTCTTATAAGGACGCGCTGAGCTAAAAGCTGATTTTTAATGCCATGAGTAAATATGCGTACACCCATACTATTCTCGCTAATTTTTTTCTCTAGTAACATTTCAGGTTTTCCGATCTGAACAATCAGCTTGTTATATTTCCACAAAGACATCGTACCGATGATAGTCATCAAAAAACTGCAAGCAATTATGATATACCATTGTACAAGTGACAACGTTTGTCCATAGTAAAGTGTTCCAATAAAGAAATTATTACTCGCAAGCGCATAGCTTACTTGTAAAGGTGAAAAAACGCCAAACAGTAAAAAAATAAGTTCTAAATTAATAACCGTAATAAGCACAATCATAAAATTATTTCTAAGCCAAGGCGTCTTCATCCGTTTCAATTGTCGAATAAGAACGTAAAGCGTTGCTAGTACAAAGAAAATGTTCAATCCACGCACGATGACAGCCATCGAGGAATGAAACTCATCAGTCGCATGCTCCATTAATGAAGTATAAATGACTGGCTCATAGATTAAATAGTTTGATAACGAAAATAAGAACACTGCTGCATATAGTAGTCTTTTATACTTCTGTCCGATGCGATCATTAACATTAATGACAAATCCGGCGGAAAAGAACAGAAATATGGCTCTGCCTATACTAAGTAAACGACTCATCTGATCAATTGTAATCATTGAGTATTGAAAAAACCGGTGAATATCCGAATGAAGAAAAAATATAATTTCCATTCGATAGGGAAGTCCACCGGTCTTAGCAAAGTAAAACATAAACCCAACAATAAGTAGCATGCTGCCAATAAAGCTGCCCGCTAGCCAGGTAGACGTCGATTTCATACTGGTCAATATGAGAACGATTCCAGTGATAAACATGATTGCCAATATAAATATGATCATCCGTCTGATCCGACCCCTTATAGAATAGTAACGACAGTAACTGTCGTTACTATTCTAACATGCATATTCCAAGTTTTATCTATTCTATTACTTTTTTCATAAGATCAAACGTTACATAATCTTCAACAGGTGCGCCTTTTTCAAGCTTACCGCTGTCTATAAACAATTTCTGTTGCTGTTCATACCATTTTTTCGCTGTTCCGTCCTCGAAAAGTTTTTGAACTTCTTTACCTTGTAGCCATACTCCAGTTTCTACTTCCTGCTCTACGGACTCCTTCGGAGTATCGTTTAGCTCAGCTACAAATGAAACGACCTCATCCAAATTATCAAGACGATAATCCATCGCTTTATGCAACGCTTTTAAGAAACGGACAACTTTATCTTCATTTTCACTCAAATATTCTGGTGTAACTACCCAGCTAGCTGGGAAGACAAATTCGTCGCTGAAGCTTGCGCTGTTTGCCAGAACGGTAATATCGTCCTTGCCCACTGCCTTTTTAATTTCTGTGGAATAAGGAGCCCATACAATAACCGCATCAACCTTATTAGCGATAAAAGCAGAAACTGCACCTGCCATATCCATATTAATAAGCTTCACATCATCGCGTGTCATATTTTCTTTTTTCAATGCCAAATCAAGTACAATATCACCGGATGTTCCAAGCTGTGTCGCCACGGTTTTGCCCTTCAAATCTTTCACAGACTTAATATCTGAGCCAGTGCGAACCATTAACTCTTCAGCCTTACTCAATACATCGAGCGAGATAATTTTCACTTTTCCTTCTACTGCTAGAAAATGAGCACCATGTCCAACATAGCCCAAATCAATATCTCCAGAAACCATTGCAGCTACTTCCGTCGGGCCACTAGTAAACTTTACAAGCTCAATTTCTAAATTTTGCTCTTTGAAAAAGTCTTTCTTAATACCTGTAATAATGGCTGATGAGCCTCCCATATTGGGATGATAAGCAATGCGCAGTTTATCCATCTTTACTGTTGAAGAAGTACCATCTTCCGGTTTACTTGATCCATCATTTGCTTTGCCGCATGCGGCTACTGTAAACACAAGAATTACTGCCAACATCATAGTGACCCACTTTTTCAAAACGATCCCTCATTCCGATTATTTTTTGGCTTCCAAATACTCTTCATACACCTGGCTCCAAATTTCATTCTTTATATCGTTAAACTCCTTGGACATGCGTGTTTCCTGTGTCCGTGGATGCTTAAGATCAATATCAATAATCGTTTTGATGCGTCCTGGTCGGGCGCTCATTACGACAACCCTACTTGCCAACAGCACTGCTTCCTCTACATCATGAGTAATGAAGAAGCATGTTTTTTGCTCCTGCTCCCATGTTTTGAGAAGTTCAACCTGGAGCTGTGTCCGCGTCTGCGCATCCAATGCGCCAAACGGCTCATCAAGCAACAGTAGTTTTGGATTAACCGCATAAGCTCTTGCAATAGCAACACGCTGCTTCATACCACCTGACAATTCCTTTGGGAATGCATTTGCAAAATCTTTAAGTCCTACAGTTTCTATATATTTCTCCGCAATCGACTTACGCTCGCCTTTACCCATTTTTTTCAGTTTCAAACCAAACTCAACGTTTTGTTTCACTGTTAACCATGGGAAAAGGGCATATTGCTGGAATACGACCCCGCGTTCGTTGCTAGGTCCATGAACTAACTTACCGTCAATTCTGACTTCCCCTGAAGTTGGATCATCTAACCCCGCCAATATATTAAGTAAAGTTGTTTTTCCGCATCCGGACGGGCCAACCACACATATAAATTCATTGTTATGAATCGTAAGATTTGTATCATTAAGCGCAATAACCTCGCCACGACTAGATTGATAAACCTTTCTTACTTTATCGACAATGACCTTTGGTTGACTTAGTATTATACGCTCCGCACTTCCTGCCATCCTGCCAGCTTCCTTTCTAAATAAAGTAGTGTTTTATCTAAAATAAAACCAAGTATTCCAATAACGACAATTCCTAAAATAACGATTTCCATTCTAAAGTACAGGCTTGCTTCCTGAATCATTTGACCAAGGCCAACCTGAGCTCCAGTAAGCTCTGCCGCGATAAGAGTCGTTAATGCTGCACTAAGACCTAGACGCAACGCAACTAGAATAAACGGAAATGAAGCTGGAATAATGACTCTGAAAAAGATATCTCGATCCCTTGCTCCAAGTACACGAGACGCTTTAATCAAAGTAACGTCAACGTTGCGAACCCCTTGATAGATCGATACGACCATGACTAGAAACGATGCAACAAAGATTACAGTTATTTTGGCGCTTTCGCCAACGCCTTGAGCTACTATTACTAGAGGGATATAAGCGATTGGTGGAATCGTTCTCAAAAATTGAATCCACGGTTCTACAATCATGCGGCATATTTTGTACCAACCCATCAGGAATGCTACCGGAATAGCTATAATTAACGCTAAAATAAATCCTCCTAATACACGATACAAGCTTACGTACGTGTGCTCAAGCAATTTCCCATTGGAAAGCTCCTTAATAAAAGCATTAAACGTTTCAACTGGCCCAGCAAATACTGCACCTGCACTTGTCATCGATACGAGTTGCCAAGTTAAAAGCCCTAGCATAAGGGATATAAGTAAGAAAACCCTTCCATCAATCTTATCGACTAGTTGCCCGAACTTAGTTGTCGGTTTGTTTATCATGCATCCTCACCTTTATCTCTTCTGTATTTGTTGGTTCTGATTACATCATACTAAGTTCACCATTTGTTCATAAGTATGAAATTCTTTACTACTTTTTTGTGTTCAACCTTTTTTCCAATTAGATAAGTACAGAAAAACAAAAAAAACCAGCCTGATGTATATCAAGACTGGTTTGGTGTATATGATGATTATGTGGCAATTCTGTGGGCAAGAGTAACTTCTCACACACTCCACACGGGTTGGGTGTCGGTCACTGAAAAAATCTTCGCTAACTTATTTCAATGCTAATTTAGAAGCGGATTCCTCCGCCTCTTTATATCCCTTTTGTAATACTTCGTCTTTATCCAATATAGAAGTCCCTTGTATTCGAACAATTTCATAATCCTCAATACCAAAGAAATTAAACATCGACTTAAGATACTTATGTGAGTATTCCACTTCGGTATACCAGTCATTATTGGTGTAAATTGCACCACTAGCTTGAATAGCAACGATACTTCTTCCATCTTTAAGAAGGCCGACTGAACCAGTATCGGTATACTTAAACGTTTCCCTTGCAATCATAATATTATCCATATAATCCTTTAGTTTTGAAGGAATATTAAAGTTATGCAAAGGATAAACAATTACATACTTATTAGCACTTTTGAATTGCTTTAATATCTCATTCATGCGATCAGTTAGTTCTTTTTCTTGACTCGTTAATTGTTCACCTTTTGTTTGTTTCTTCCATGCACTTAAGACTGTTTTATCTAACATGGGTACTTCATCGTCGTATAGATTTATTTGATCAATAACTTCATCACTTGGGTGCTTCTCTTTATATACTTTCAAAAAATAATTAAATACATTCAGACTTGCTGAGGTTTTAGAATCAGATTCTGGATGTGCATTTATGATTAGTAGTTTACTCATGGATGTTATCCTCCTAAATGAATTTATTCCCGTTGTATTATGGATTAACTTAATCGTCGATTAACTTAATCCATAATACATCACCCCCATTTTTATGTCAAACTAATTCGAGTTGTAATCTATGTAAATTTGCAAAAAGGAAATAGGTGCTATACTATTTTTATTAAAGTCTTTATAAGATGAAAGTAGGTGATTTTTCATATGCAGTATAGTGTTATGGTTGAATATGCTTTGCATAGCCTAGTCTATTTAATAGACATACCTGAAGAGGAAAGCATTGGAATAAAAGACCTTTCAGAATTTCAAGGACTCTCAGAAACGTATCTTTCGAAAGTTCTAGGTAAATTGTCTAAGGCAGGTATTGTAAGTTCTACACCTGGGGTAAAGGGTGGTTATAAATTAGCTAAGTCTCCCGAAGAGATTTCTTTTTGGGATGTAATAGAAGCAGTTGAAGGAGTAAAACCAATTTTTCAATGTAAAAATATATTAAAAACTAATCTTATGTATTCAGATAAAGATTGGTCTTCCTGTACCTGTACTTCCGGCAATCCTACTTGTACGATTAATATAACGATGCTTGAAGCAGAAGAATATATGCGTAAGTTCCTTCGTAATAAAACACTTGCATGGTTAAATAAGGAACTCGCTCATACTTTACCTGAAAAGGTGCAAACAGATGCCCGAGAATACTTTATAAGAAAAAACACTAACTAACTCCATTCATAAGTTAATTTCTGCAAGAGAATCTTTTATTAAATTACATATCATCTTAAAGAAACAAAAAAGAGGGGCTGCAGCCCCTCTTTAACTTTTTCTCTCCAACACTTCTCAGCTATTAGTCGTTCCATACCAACATACCCACATCAACTCATTAAGGCTCAACCGATTCGGCTACCTTCATGGCTTCATCGCCCGAAATCGGACCGGACACGCCATACTGAATGCCGTCAACCACCCAGAACAGCTCCGTGAACTCGGCTTGCTCGAAAATAATACCGTCCGCACCGCCCACTTTGGTCTGTGTGAACAGGTCCGTCGGGGACGCCGTCGGCATGCGGCTCGCGCTGAACGTCACCGTCTTATCACCTAAGCTGTATGTGAAGTTTAAATCTCTGAGTGGTTGGTCCTTCATTCCCACGCCGACGATCTCAGCTAGCTCGAAGCCTTCCGGGGCAACTTGAGGAACAAGCACACCGGAACCGAAAGCTGCTTTCGCTTCCTCCACCGTTCCGAATGGAGTTGTAATCAATTGGGACAACTCCGAACCTGCAGCTCCTCCGTTTCCGGGCTGCACGATTACCGACGAATTTTCCGTTGGAGTTGGGACTGTGGCGGGATCTTGCAGCATCGGCAATCGCGTCACTATGACGACTGCCGCGACCAGAGCTGCCGCTCCTCCAAGCCAGGCTTTCGGAAGAACGAATCGGCGGCGGCTTCTCTGCTCCGTTGCGGCTTGTTTCCTGATCTTCTGTTTATCGCTATCGCTTAAATCCATTGTAGAAAACAACATATCATCCATCTCCTTTTGCAAATTTTGACGTAAATTACGCTCCATGTCCGTCATCAGTTGTCTCCTCCTTGCGCATTTCCCGAGCCAACGCCTCGCGCGCCCGGTGCAGTCTGTTTCTCACGGTACCTTCGGGCGACGACGTCGCTTTCGCAATTTCCCGAGTGTTTAAGTCCAGATAATAATATAAATACAAAGCCTCCTGATACGGCAGAGGCAGACGCAGCATATGCTGCAAAATCTCGCTTTTCTGCAATCTTTTAAGCGCTTCTTCTTCCACGTTGAATATCCGTTCCCGCTCCATCAGGCTTGGATCGGTCGGCTGTTCCGTAAACATCCGCACGCCCATCTTGTCTCTGCAAACGTTGATAGCGATCGTCGTCAACCAGGTTTTAACCGCGCTATCTCCACGAAACGAGTTCCAGTTGCGATAAGCGCGAAGAAATACCTCCTGACTGATATCCTCGGCAAAATGCCGATCTCCTGTATAAAAATAAGCGGTGCGCATGATCGTGGAGCCAAAGCTTTCCATCAGCTGCTCTAGAGCTTGAGAGGGATCTTTAGGGAAATTTTCCTTGTTATTCGAGCCGGCCAGCTTCACTGAATTATCACCTCCACTTATTAGACGGCATGAGCGCAATTTTCGCTGCACTGTGCTTTAAACCTGACAGTCCATTAAAGATTTTGCGAATTTGAGCTTAAGTCCCCATACTCCTTCTACTTGAATTTCATACGATGAAAAGCCACATGAACAGTATGACTGTTTGATGCGGCTTTTCGACTTTATCTTATATCAAGACGCTATGATCTATTTAGAACGAAAATACAGGAAATATAAAAATAAACTAGCTGAAGACATTATAAGTAAGGCTGAGCCAAAAGAACAGAACAAATAATTGATAGACAAAGAGTTGTATACTGGAACGCGCCTCTTCGAAAAAACAAAACAAAAAAAACGCAAGTTAAAAAAGAAAAAGACCTGGACACAAACATCCAAGTCTTCGAAAAGCAAGTAAAGCATTTGCTACACCTCAATATTGAGGATGAGCGGATATATCCATATCTTAAGCAAGGAGCGTAGGAATTAATCCTGCCCCTCCAATGTTAGCAAAGCCACACACTCCACATGGCTCGAGAGGATAGAATGAATGTCATTTGAGTGTGTCCGTTCTCGGAAACATAACCACTGCGTTTATCTCATTATCGGTAGACGGAAACATATCAACAATTCTATAGTTCTCGGAAGCATATCTACTGCTATTTTTTCAAGGCCGGAATCTTAGTGCCCTTAACATTCACACCTAAGATTGTAGCCCCCAATACAAGCGCACCTCCTATGATAGGAACTCCATACTTAATTATTCCATTAAGAAAATCCTTGTTTTCAGTATCCTTTGCTGAAATACGATCTGCAACAGTGATCATCTGTTCAGTTATTTGTACTCTTTCTTCAGCAGTAATTGTGTCCTTTTTTAAGAGCTCACCAAGGTCATTTAGTATTTTCTTATATGCCTCAATTGCTTCCTTCTGGCTTTCGCCATTTTCCTTCATTGCGTTATTGCACATGGTATTTAACTGAGCAAGCATATTATTTGCTGATTCAGTGTAAGCAGGAAACTGTTAAATAATTTTAATTGCAACATCTTTATCCATATTCGGAATTGCAGAAACGAACTCCATGATTTTGTCTTTAGACATATTTCTGAAGCTGTCGATATCTAGTGCTTTCTTAACCTCATTCTCAGTAACCATATGCTTTGTCATAAACTTTTTCTCCTTATCTCAAGTATGTTTTTTATTAACCCCATGTCTTAAACTTAAGAAGTTCAGCAATTTCCTGTGTTTCGGATAGTTTCTCGTTTTAGAGGTTCTTGCAAACATATCCATTTATTACTTCTAATTATCTGAAGTGTTCTACCCTTTATTTTTCAAAATGTCGAACATTTCATCTTTATGAATACTTGACTTTTCTTCTGTCCACTTCCCATCACCTAGTCTTGTCATTTTTTCCATGACTTTCAATTTCAAACTTTGATTGATGATACTCGGATATGAATTGATTTTTCCACCCGGTGGCAAGTTAGAAAACTTAGAGTTCCCTGAAACTGTTATCAACGCTAAATTACCGAATCCGTTCAAGTCGTCTTGTTTCCAACGTTCTCCTTCCACCGGATTTTGCGGTTGAAAATGCT